>NZ_AYJW01000067.1 GCF_000497205.1 Saccharopolyspora rectivirgula DSM 43747 | reverse complement strand
GTGCTACCTCGCTACCTAGGAGGCCACGAGCACTGCTCAGCGTCGAACAGTGAACGATCACCCGAAATCGGGCGGGCTGTGGGACCGACACTCCTCGGATGGTGGGTATGGGGCAACATCTAGATAGTCGTGCCAGGGCATACGGCCAATCAGATCACACCGGCGGAGCACTTCAGATCAACGGACGAATGCTCACGGGATTCAATATCACCGCCAGAAAATCAGGTTGTCGTACACGTCTGGCACCACATAAAAGTTACCCTCGTCATCGGGTTCTTCGCGGAGGACAGACGAGTACGAGTCGGCAGGGGCGGTGACTCTAAGCGGAAGTGGCGCGGTAACTTTTTCTGTTTTCCCCTCGCCGTCGGCGAGGAGCTCGAGGAAGGGCCACCATTCGTAACTACCGTTTCGAGCTTCCGCTTCTATCAAAATGGTTACTTGATCATGCGGACCAAGCAGGACTTGTTTACCAGGAAATGGAACGCCGAGCGGCAACGGATTCCGAACTTTTTCGGTATATTCCTCCAGGGAGTCCGAATAAATGAACTCCTCGTCGAGAGAACGCACCGTTGGCCGTGGCGCGTCGAGATTAACACCTCCCAGTAGGTACTCGCTCTCTTCTGCGCCACCTCCTATAGCAAGCGGTCGATACAACGTACCCGTCATCGGAGGCCCTAGTCGACGAACTTCAACGCCGACACGATGGATGATGACGGATCGCCGCAAGCTCTCCAGGACGATCCACACCGCCATACGACCACACCAGGCACCCCCTGATTCAATAATTCGAGAAACAACATTTTCGACATTTAAGAAATCTTCCGGGGAAGACGATTTCGGCAGAGCATATATGAGCTCCCAGTTCGGCGTCCAATCGGAAGGATATACCCGGTTGATTTGGACGGCAGGCCCACTTTGCGGCGGGAATTCGTAATTGTGTTTTTCGCGTTCACGAGCCTCTTTTTCTTCTTCGCGTTCATTTGTTTGATGCGGGTACCATAGACCAACGGCTCCGACTGCTAGTGTTCCCGCAGCAATAAAGAAGTTTCGACGCGTCCACGGAGGTCGCGGCGGATGCCGCTTAACCGAGTTCATTTCCGGCAACTGTGCCGCCGACTTTTCCGGCTCAATATCCGCATGACCTTGCGCTGAGATCGGCTCCACTGGAGATTCCTGCTCTTCGGCGATCGCATCCTCATCGCGCTCAGGCCGCTCCGAGTTGCTTTGGGGTCCGACAACGGTCAAGGCGCACCTCACACTCAGTAACTGATCATTGCCGAGTGTAGTGGCCAAGTGGCTGATGACAGGAGGTTCTTTTTGCAGAATTAGCCCGAATGCCAAATGCTCAATGAGCCCATACCACGAATTGACCACTGTCTGACGACGGCTTGCATCTCCAATAGCGGTAATCCAGTCACCGACGTCAGCGCTCACGAGGACAAGCAGAACTGCAGCCTCAAGTCAGTCGGCGAACCAGCGCGCCGTCAAGATGCAGATCTTGACGGCGATGGGACTTGTTCCCGCGCTTCAGGGCACTGCTGGAGTCGCAGATGAGCATCCACTGATCCTCAGGAGGCCAGGTTCTCGCCCAGTTGTGCGCGGTGTGGCAATGCATGCATTAGCTGGAAAAAGCCTGTTTTCTCAAGAGACAGCGTCCGCGGTGGGCGCAGCTGGGTTCGAACCAGCGACCCCTTGCTTGTAAGGCAAGTGCTCTTCCGCTGAGCTATGCGCCCTTGGGCAGCAGCCGACCGGCGGCGCCCGTCTGGATCACCGGGACTACTTTACCGGCAGGCCGCTGCAGCCTGGCAACCGGCTCGTCACTCACCGAGCTCGGCCAGCGCCTTCTTCCAAACACCCTGGTCACGCGGCTCGCCCGGCTGGTTCACCTCGGTGAACCGGACGATGCCTTCCTTGTCGATCAGGAAGGTCCCGCGCAGCGCCATTCCCGCCTGCTCGTTGAACACGCCGTAGGCCTTGGCGACCTCACCGTGCGGCCAGAAGTCCGAGAGCAGCGGGAAGGTGTACCCCTGCTGGTCCGCCCACGCCTTCAGCGCGAACGGGGTGTCCACCGACACGCCGATGACCTGGACGTTGTCGTTCTGGAAGTCGGCCAAGTCATCCCGGACCTGGCAGAGCTCGCCCTGGCAAATACCGCTGAACGCGAACGGGTAGAAGACCAGCAGCACGTTCTTCTTCCCGCGGAAGTCAGCCAGCGAGACCTGCTGCTTGTTGTAGTCCGGCAACGTGAAGTCCGGCGCCTGCGCACCGACCTCGACCGCCATGGATCGCACCCTTCCTTCGATGTGACCTTGCAAGGCCGAACCTACACCGAAGAAACATCCGTGGGCACCGGTCACCGCCAGCACCCACGGACGCGCTCGTCCACCAGGCCCTCAGCGCCGGGCTTTGGCCCGCCGGTACGCGAGCCGGGTGCCCAGCCAGCCCTCACCGACGCTCACGCTCGCCGTCTGGGCCAGGTTGGCTGTCGATGCCGCTTCCGCAATGTCACTGGGCTCGACATAGCCCTCGCGCCCGGTCTTCGGGGTGAGCACCCAGATGACCCCGTCGTCGGACAGCGGTGTCATGGCATCGAGAAGCGTGTCCGTCAAGTCGCCATCGTCGTCCCGCCACCACAGCAGCACCACGTCGACCACTTCGTCGGCATCTTCATCGAGCAGGTCGCTACCGCAACGCTCCTCGATAGCGGCCCGGACATCGTCATCGACATCCTCATCCCAGCCCAGTTCCTGGACTACCATGTCCGGCTCGATATCGAGCCTGTCGGCGACGTCGACCTCGCCTTTGCCGGCGTCTCCCGCGGCGACCACGGTTCTTCTCACTCCTCCAATGCAATTGGTGCGACCAACTGGCCCCACCTGGATTTCCAAGGCCTGGCCGATAGCGAACACTGCCAACCGCCACCAGCGCAACTGCTGACGACGCGACACGCCGCAGCAGTAGGTGAAATCGACTGTAGACGGCGATCGGCGTCGCGAACAGTACCGGCAGCGGGCGTCTCCGGTGCTCATGCACATACCGGCCGGAAATGCGCGACTATGGGCGTGTTGGACATCACCATGTGAAGCGCGACCCAACCACGACGCAGTCGAGGAGCCACCCGTGTCCCCGCTCAACAACGACGTCAACGGCAGCCGCCCCGCACAACGGGTGCGGGTGATCCGTGACGGTCACACCGCGCACCTCCCGGAGATCGACCCGGAGGAGACCCAGGAATGGCTGGAGTCCTTCGACGCAGTGGTCTCCAATTCGGGCCAGCAGCGCGCCCGCTACCTCATGCTCCGGCTGCTGGAACGATCTCGCGAGCGCGGTGTCGGCGTTCCCTCGCTGACCAACACCGACTACGTCAACACCATCCCCACCGAGCAGGAGCCCTGGTTCCCCGGTGACGAGGAGACCGAACGCCGCTACCGCGCCTGGATGCGCTGGAACGCCGCGATGATGGTGCACCGGGCGCAGCGGCCCGGGATCGGTGTCGGCGGGCACATCTCCTCCTACGCCTCCAGCGCCAGCCTCTACGAGGTCGGCTTCAACTGGTTCTTCCGCGGCAAGGACCACCCCGGCGGGGGCGACCAGCTGTTCATCCAGGGCCACGCGGCCCCGGGCATCTACGCCCGGGCGTTCCTGGAAGGCCGGCTCACCGAGCACCAGCTCGACGGCTTCCGCCAGGAGTACTCGCACGCCGGCCCCGGAGGTGGGCTCCCCTCCTACCCGCACCCCCGGCTGCTGCCGTGGTTCTGGGAGTTCCCCACGGTGTCCATGGGGCTCGGGCCGATGAACGCGATCTTCCAGGCCCGCTTCAACCGCTACCTGCACGACCGCGGCATCAAGGACACCAGCCAGCAACGGGTGTGGGCGTTCCTCGGCGACGGGGAGATGAACGAGCCCGAGTCCCGCGGCCTGCTGCACGTGGCCGCCAACGAGGCCCTGGACAACCTGACGTTCGTGGTCAACTGCAACCTGCAGCAGCTGGACGGCCCGGTGCGGGGCAACGGGAAGATCATCCAGGAGCTGGAGGCGTTCTTCCGCGGCGCCGGCTGGAACGTCATCAAGGTCATCTGGGGCCGGGAGTGGGACGCCCTGCTGCACGCCGACCGCGACGGCGCGCTGGTCAACCTGATGAACAACACCCTCGACGGGGACTACCAGACGTACAAGGCCAACGACGGCGCGTACGTGCGCGAGCACTTCTTCGGCCGCGACCCCCGCACCAAGGACCTGGTGAAGAACCTCAGCGACGAGGAGATCTGGGGGTTGCGCCGCGGCGGGCACGACTACCGCAAGATCTACGCGGCCTACAAGGCGGCCACCGAGCATCACGGCCAGCCCACCGTGATCCTGGCCAAGACCATCAAGGGCTACGGGCTGGGCCCGCACTTCGAGGGCCGCAACGCCACCCACCAGATGAAGAAGCTGACCCTGGACGACCTGAAGCTGTTCCGGGACAGCCTGCGGATCCCGATCAGCGACGAGGAGCTGGAGAAGGACCCGTCCCTGCCGCCCTACTACCACCCGGGCGAGGACGCCCCGGAGATCCAGTACATGAAGGAGCGGCGCCGCCGTCTCGGCGGGTACCTGCCGGAGCGGCGGGTCAAGTCCCGGCCACTGGTGCTGCCCGGGGACAAGGTCTACGAGGCGGTCCGGCGCGGCTCCGGCAAGCAGAACGTGGCCACCACGATGGCGTTCGTCCGGCTGCTCAAGGACCTCGCCAAGGACCCGGAGATCGGGCCGCGGCTGGTGCCGATCATCCCGGACGAGGCCCGCACCTTCGGGATGGACTCGATGTTCCCGTCCCAGAAGATCTACAACCCGCTCGGCCAGCTCTACACCCCGGTGGACTACCAGTTGATGCTGGCCTACCGGGAGAGCGAGCAGGGGCAGATCCTGCACGAGGGCATCGACGAGGCCGGCTCGAGCGCTTCGTTCATCGCGGCCGGCACCAGCTACGCCACGCACGGCGAGCCGATGATCCCGATCTACATCTTCTACTCGATGTTCGGGTTCCAGCGCACCGGCGACAACCTGTGGGCGGCCGGTGACCAGATGGCCCGGGGCTTCCTGCTGGGGGCCACCGCGGGGCGCACCACGCTGACCGGTGAGGGGCTGCAGCACGCCGACGGGCACTCCCAGCTGTTGGCGGCCACCAACCCGGCGGTGGTGGCCTACGACCCGGCCTGGGCGTTCGAGATCTCCCACATCGTCCAGGACGGGCTGCAGCGGATGTACGGGGAGAACCCCGAGGACGTGTTCTACTACCTCACCCTCTACAACGAGCCGTACCAGCAGCCGCCGGAGCCGGAGGACCTGGACGTGGAGGCGCTGCTGCGCGGCCTGTACCGGTACCGCCCCGCCCCGGAGGGCGACGGGCCGCGGGCCCAGATCCTGGCTTCGGGGGTGATCCTGCCGGAGGCGCTCAGAGCCCAGGAGATGCTCGCCGAGGAGTGGGGTGTGCTGGCCGACGTGTGGTCGGCGACCTCGTGGTCGCGGCTGCGCAGGGAAGCCGAGGAGGCGGACCGGCACAACCTGCTCCACCCCGAGGCCGAGCCGCAGGTACCGCACGTGACCCGGGCTCTCCAGCAGGCCGAGGGGCCGGTGGTGGCGGTGAGCGACTGGATGCGGGCCGTTCCCGACCTGATCCGTCCGTGGGTGCCGAAGGACATGGTCAGCCTGGGCACCGATGGTTTCGGTTTCTCCGACACCCGGCCGGCCGCCCGGCGGGTGCTGTTGGTGGACGCCGAGGCCGCGGTGGTGGCGACGTTGAGCGCGCTGGCCCGGGCCGGTCGGGTCGATCGGTCGACGGTGGCGTCGGCGGTGGCGCGGTACCGGTTGGACGATCCGCAAGCCGCCGCGGGGCAGGCCGGGGATCCGGAAGGGAGCTGAGCGGACGGTGGGCGGGCGGCTCCGGTTTCCCGCCCACCGGGGCCGCTACTGGCAGGACACCGGTTCCGCCTCGGTGAGGTGGAATTCGGCTCGCTTGTCGAGCAGCAGCGGGACCAGCGACCGGGCCGGTTGCCGCATCGGCACGTAGCGCCCGCCGTTCTCGTCCGGGAGGGTGCGCACGTCGTGCAGCTGGAGTTTGTCGGCGACCTGGGTGTACTGCTCGCCGGTGAGCCGGTAGCCGCACGGCGGGTTGTTCTCCACGTCCCCCGGGGCGGGTGGCTCGTTGTCGGCCCCGCCGAAGTACACCGGTCCTTCGTTGCGCAGCCCGGCCAGTCGGGCCTCGGTGGTCGCCCGCTCGATCTCCGCGCGGTGTTCGACGAGCATCCGCAGGGTCGCCTGCACCGCGACCAGGTGGGAGTCGACCCGTCGCCGGTTGTTGACCGCCGGGTCGTTCTGCTCTTCCCCGCTCAACGGGATCTGCCGGGTTTCCACCAGCAGGCCCAGCGCGTTCTTCACCCCGATGGTGTTGCGCAGGATGCGTTCCTGGCCGTCGCCGGCCACCTGCTTGATGGGTTCACCGGTTTGCGGGTCGGTCCAGATCCCGTAGACCCCGCTGGTGAAGCCGGCTCCTTCCACCGCGGGGCGGACGTGCTCCTCGGACAGCGCGCGGGCCGCGTCGTGCACCGGTTCCGCGGTGTTGAGGTTCCGCGGCCACAGGGCGAGCACGTCCTTGTCGTAGTAGGGCGATTCCCCGGTGTACTCGTGCAGGTCGTGCACGATGTCCGGCTGGTGCTCGCGGACGACGCGGGCGATGGCCCTGGCCTCCGGGGATTCCAGGGTGATGTGGTCCCGGTTGATGTCGGTGCCGACCGCGTTCCCCCGGGTGTCGGCCACTCGCCCGTCCGGGTTGGCCGTCGGCACGAACAGCACGGTCGTGGTGCGCAGCAGCTCCGCGACCTGCGGGTCTTCCGAGTAGGCGAGGTCGCGGATGGTGCTCAAGCAGGCTTCCCGCCCGGACGGCTCGTCACCGTGCTGGGAGCACACGAACAGCACTGTGGACGGTGAGTGGTGGGCTCCCAATCGGACCAACCGGAGCGGGCGGTGCTGCAGAGTGGTGCCGATCTGCTGCACTGACACTTCCGGGTTGGCCGCGGCGATGGTTTCCAGGAACCCGGTTTCCTCCTCCGGGGTGGTCCATCTGGCCCCATTGGACTGCTCGAATCCGGTTTCCGGCGGGGCATCGGGCTGGGCGTGGCCCGCCGGGGCCACCAGCAGAGCGCCCAACATGGTTGCAGCAGCGGCGAGTCGAGCGTAGTGCGGCATGGACTCTCCTTTCACGATGCCGATGAGCATCGCTCAGGAGTCCCACCGCGACCAGTCAGCCGTTTGCCGCTATGCTTTCCTGCTTTTGCCGCTGTGCCGTGCGGTTCCACGACCACCAGCCGTGGAGCACCACGGCTGCGAACACCACGTAGATCGCAGCGCTGAACCACAGGCCGGAGGCGATTTGCAGCGGCACTCCGACCGCGTCGACGGCGAGCCAGATCAACCAGAACTCCACCAGGCCCCGACCTTGGGCCCAGAACGCCATCACCGTGCCGACGAAGATCCAGGCGTCCGGCCAGGGCGCCCAGGAGGCGTTCAGGGCCTGCAGCAGCAGGGCGAACGCGGCTGTTCCGGCCGCCAGCATCCCGATCAGCGCGAGTCGTTCGGCGCCGGTGGCCTTGCGGATGACCACGCCGAAAGCCGGGTCGGCACGGTGCTTCCAGGCCCACCAGCCGTAGATCGAGATGGCGAGGATGACCACTTGGCGGATCGCCAGGCCGCCGAGACTGGCGGCGGTGTAGACGGTGAACAGCAGGACGGTGGCGCACACCTGCACCGGCCAGGTGGCGATGAAACGCCGCTCCGCCAGGAACACCACTGCGAGCGCGCAGAGCTGGCCGACCAGTTCGGCCCAGGAGATGCGCTGCCCGAGAACGGTGATCCCGCTGTTGAGCGCCCAGTCGGCGAAAGCTCCCATGCTGGCCTCCCCCAGCCTCGGGTGCGCCGGGGGCGAGCGGGCTGGCGCGCACACCTGGCCTGCAGGCGTGCGCGGCTGCCCGTGCGCTTCCTCCCATCCGGACTTTCACCGTCGGTCCCGGAATTCCACCGGGTCGGCCGGCGCCTCGAGCGCGAGGGCGCCGGGTCGCGGACTGTCACCGCCGGTTCGGACTTCCACCGAGCCCCGGAGCGCACGACTCGTTCACGTGTCGAAATACATCCTGGCTGGTCGCGCCGCCCAACTCAGGGATGTGTGCCGGTTATCACAGCACATCGCTTTCGAACAGGCGGTCGAATGGCGTGGGTGTTCGGGGGTAGACTGCCAACAGCGACCAACGGACGGGAGGGCACGCAAGGATGAACGACACCGACCGCGCCATCCTGGCCTTCGAGAACGAGCACTGGCGCTACCCGGGCAACAAGGAACGGGCTGTCCAGGAGCAGTTCGGGCTCTCGCTCACCCGCTACTACCAGCGCCTCAACCAGCTGTTGGACGACCCGGAGGCCATGCGGCTGCAGCCGGCCCTGGTCAAGCGATTACAGCGGGTCCGCGACGCCCGGGCACGACGCCGCAGCGGCCAGGCCAGGAAGACCGCTTAACGCGCTGCTCGGATCGCTGCTGCCCGAGCGGCGGCGATCTTCGTCCGGAACCGGTCGAGATCGATGTAGCCCGGGTCGATCTTGTTCGTCGCGCTGGTCTCCCGGTGCCCTCGACAAGCGTCCGCCGGCTGCCCCAAGCGCTCGAGCACGGCCCCCGCGGCGCGCAGGGCCGCCTCGTACTGCGCTTCGCTCGGCGCCTGCTCCACCCCTTGGTAGTCGAGCTCGAAACCGACGTAGAGAACGTTCCCGTCCCCGGCCGGAACAGGCCCCGATTCGATGGCTTGCCCGGCGTGGTTGGCTCTCCCGGCGGCGATCACGTGCACCGCGCCGTCGAACCCGATCAGTGCGTGGCACAGCGGCCCTGCCAACCCGGGCCGCCCGTTGATGCACATCTGCAAGGTGGGAGCCGGATCCTCGGCGGAGGCGTAGTAGGCGGTGTGGTGCAGCAGCACCCCCACCGGCTCCGGTTGCGGTCCCGAATCCGCGGTGCGCTGCTGCCAACCGGGGACTTCGTGCACGGTGAGCCCCGTTTTCCGCAACACGTCCGCCAACCAGTCGAGCGGTAGTGCCATCTCTGATCACATCCCGGAGAAATCGCCGTCGGTAGCAGCAGAGTGCCGGGGAACGGGAACAACATCGACAACCGAACGCATGAAATGTCCGAAAAACCGGCTACGGGGTGAGCCCCGAAGGCCGCCCCGCTCACCGGGAAGCACCAGTGGTGCCCGCCGCTGCCGCGGGACCGGGGACCAACGACCGCGGCGGACTGTGAGCGACCACACCCGCTCGGCAGACCGGGACGGGGGAAGAACCCGGCGTGCGATTCTGGGGGCATGGATACCGAACGCGCAGGTGATCTCGACATGCGCGCGCAGCGGGAGCTCTCCCCCTCCACCCTGCACCGGCTGGAACGGGCGTCCGGCGGTTTGGCCAGTGCGAGCGTTTCGGCCATGGAGCAGCGGCTTCCCTGGTTCCGCCGGTTGTCAGCCGACCAGCGGGCGAGCGTGCTGCTGGTGGCCCAGACCGGGGCGGCCAACTTCGTCTCCTGGTTGCAGGACCCCACCGAAGCCATCCGGCTGACCGCCGAAGCGTTCCGGTCGGCCCCGAGGGACCTCTCCCGCTGGGTCAGTCTGCGCCAGACCCTGGAGATGGTGCGGACCGCGATCGACGTCTTCGAGCAGCAGCTGCCGGAGCTCGCCGACGGGGAGGCCGAGCGGACCCTGCTGACCGAGGCGATCCTGCGGTACACCCGGGAAGTCGCGTTCGCCGCCGCCACCTCCTACGCGGCGGCCGCCGAGGCCCGCGGCGCCTGGGACGCCCGGCTGGAAGCGCTCGTGGTCGACGGCATCGTGCGTGGTGACGCCGAGGAGTCCTTGCTCTCCCGGGCCGCCGCGCTGGGGTGGGAACCTTCGTCGCCGGCGACCGTGCTGGTCGGCAACTCGCCTTCCGAAGACCCGCCGAAGGTGGTCTACGAGGTCCGCAGCCGCGCCGCCCGGGCCGGTTGCCCGGTGCTGCTCGGCGTGCAGGGCACCCGGCTGGTGGTGGTCTACGGCAGCGGGAACCAGCGCAGCTCCAGCGACCAGGACATCGCCAGCAAGCTCTCCGAAGCGTTCGGGGAAGGCCCGGTGGTGGTGGGCCCGACGGTGGACACGCTGGCGGAGGCCCACCGATCCGCGGCGGACGCGATGTCCGCGCTGCGCGCGGTGGCTGCCTGGCCGGCCGCGCCCCGCCCGGTCTCCTCCATCGACCTGTTGCCGGAACGCGCCTTGGCCGGTGATCCGGAAGCGGAGCGGCTGCTCGTCGAGCGGATCGTGCTGCCGCTGGTGGATGCGGGCGGTTCGCTGATGGAGACTGTGGACACCTACCTGGAGGCCGGCGGGGTGTTGGAGAACTGCGCTCGGCAGTTGTACGTCCACCCCAACACGGTCCGCTACCGGCTGCGCCGGGTCGCCGAGTTGACCGGCCGCAGCCCTTCCAACGCCCGCGACGCGCACGTGCTGCGGGTGGGTCTGGCGATCGGTCGATTGGCCAAGTCACGAGGGCTTTGGTGAGCGTCCTCCCCCGCGGGAGGGGATTCACCGCCCGTCAACCACGCGGTCACGGATTTGGCACGGGCGACAACTCGAACGCGGATCAGCGATCAGCTCTCCGCAACCTGTTGTAGGACATGCACAAAATTGTGCTTTGGACTTCGTCCGCGCCAGCATCACAGAGATCGGCTCCGGACGTGTTCAGTAGCAAGGGTGATCGCCCTTCTAGCTCCCGGTCAGGGGTCGCAAACCCCTGGGATGTTCAAACCCTGGCTCGAACTCGACGGTGTCGAGCAGCGGCTGGCCGCTTGGTCCGAGCTGGTCGAGCTGGACCTGGTCCGGCTCGGCACGACGGCGGACGCCGAGGAGATCAAGGACACCGCGGTGACCCAGCCCCTGGTGGTCGCGCTGTCGCTGATCGCCGCCGAGGAACTGCAGCGCCGGGTGGCGATTCCCGCTGGCACACCGGTGGCCGGTCACTCCGTCGGAGAGCTCGCCGCCGCGGCCGTGGCCGGGGCGTTGAGCTTCGACGACGCGGTCGCGCTCGCAGCCGTGCGCGGCCGGGAGATGGCGGCGGCGTGCGCGCTGCAGCCCACGGGGATGTCCGCCGTGCTGGGCGGTGATCCCGACGCGGTCGTGGCGGCCCTGGAGAAGCTGGGCTTGGACCCGGCGAACCGCAACGGTGCTGGTCAGATCGTTGCCGCTGGTCCGCAGGAGGCGCTGGCCGAACTCGCCGAGCAGCCCCCGGAGGGCGCTCGGGTGCGGCCGCTCCCGGTGGCGGGGGCGTTCCACACCCGGTTCATGGCGCCGGCCCGGGAAGCGCTCGCCAAGCATGCGGAGAAGATCACCGCCAAGGACGCCGAGCTGCCGCTGCTGTCCAACGCCGACGGCGCGGTGGTGTCCGCAGGCGACGAGATCGTCGACCGCTTGGTCTCCCAGGTGACCAGCCCGGTCCGCTGGGACAGCTGCATGGCCACCTTGGCGGAGCGGGGTGTGCGGGCAGTCGTGGAGTTCCCGCCCGCGGGCACGCTGTCAGGCCTGGTGCGGCGCGAGCTCAAGGGGGTCAAGGCGGTGCCGTTGAAGACGCCTGACGATCTGGACAAAGTGGCTGAACTGCTGGAGAGCAACGCGTGAGCACCCGACCGACCATCAGCCAGCTCGCTCCGGCCGCTGGCGCCAGGCTGCTGGGTTTCGGCAGCACCCAAGGCAACCGCGTCGTCACCAACGACGACCTGGCGAAGCTGGTGGACACCAGTGACGAGTGGATCCGGCAGCGAGTGGGCATCGTGCACCGCCGGCTCGCCGACGACGACCAGTCCGTGGTGAGCATGGCGGTCGAGGCCGGTTCCAAGGCGATCGCCGACTCCGGACTGGCCCCGGCCGACATCGACACCGTGATCGTGGCGACGTGCACGATGCCCGGGCCGATCCCGAACGCGGCGGCCCAGGTCGCCGACCGGATCGGCATCAAGGCGCGGACGGCGTTCGACCTCAACACCGCCTGCGCCGGGTTCGTCTACGCGTTGTCCACCGCCACCAACTACATCCGGTCCGGCGCGGCGCGCAACGTGCTGATCATCGGTTCGGAGCGGCTGCAGGACTGGTTGGACTGGCAGGACCGGGCGAACTGCATCATCTTCGCCGACGGTGCGGGTGCCGCGGTGGTGACCGCCACCGACCAGCCGGAGATCGGACCAGCTCACCTGGGCAGCGCCGGTGACCTGGTGGACACCATCTACCTGCGGGACAACAAGTACATCTTCCAGGAGGGCCAGTCGGTCTTCCGGTGGGCCACGACGAAGATCGCCCCGGTGGCGGCCAAAGCGGTGGAACTCGCCGGGCTCCAGCTGTCCGATGTGGATGTTCTGGTTGCGCACCAGGCGAACTTGCGGATCGTGGAGGCCATCGCCCGCAAGCTCAAGAGCCAGGGCGCGCGTGACGACTTGGTCGTCGCCCGTGACATCGTCTACTCCGGCAACACGTCGTCCGCGTCCATCCCGCTGGCCATCGACCACATGCGGGGTGCCGGAGAGATCTCCAGCGGTGATGTGATGCTGCTGGTGGGGTTCGGTGCCGGGCTGTCCTACGCCGCCCAGGTCGCTGTGTGCCCCTGACCACCCACTGCCGCGTCCGCGCGGCTTGAACAGCGAAAGAAAGGAACGAATCCGTGAGCAGCAACGAGGACATCGTCAACGGCCTCGCCGCGATCGTCGAGGAGGTCGCCGGGGTCGACGCCTCCGAGGTGACCATCGACAAGTCGTTCGTCGACGACCTGGACATCGACTCGCTGTCGATGGTGGAGATCGCTGTGCAGGCCGAGGACAAGTTCGGCGTCAAGATTCCCGACGATGAGCTGGCCAACCTCAAGACCGTCGGTGATGCGGTGGATTACATCACCAAGAACAAATGACCGTGAACGTCGTCATTACCGGCCTGGGCGCGACGACACCGCTGGGTGGTGACGTCGCGTCCACTTGGGACGGAGTGATCAACGGCCGGACCGGGGTGCGGAGGCTGGAGGCCGACTGGGTCGAGGAGCACGACCTCCCGGCCAAGCTCGGCGCCCCGCTGGCCGTGGAACCGAGCGAAGTGCTGCCTCGGGTGCAGTTGCGGCGCATGGACCGGTGCGAGGCCATCGCGGTCATCGCCGCCCGGGAGGCCTGGGCGGACGCCGGTTTCGAACTGCCCACCAAGGACAGCGAACCGGTCGAACCGGAACGCCTCGGGGTGTCGATCGGGACGGGCATCGGTGGTCCGCTGACGCTCCTGGCCCAGGACGACGCGATGGAGAAGGACGGGATCCGCAAGGTCTCCCCGCTGACCGTCCCGATGCTGATGCCCAACGGGCCGGCCGCGATGGTCAGCTTGGAGCTGCGGGCCCGCGCCGGGGTGCACACCCCCGCCTCGGCCTGCGCCTCGGGTGCCGAGGGGCTGGCCAAGGGCTGGGACATGATCCGGCAGGGGCTGGCCGACGTGGTGGTGGCCGGTGGTGCTGAGGCCTGCATCGCGCCGATCACCATCGCCGGGTTCGCCCAGGCCCGGACGCTGAGCACCCGCAACGACGACCCGGAGGCCGCTTCTCGACCGTTCGACGCCGACCGCGACGGGTTCGTGATGGGCGAAGGCGCCGGCGTGGTGGTGCTGGAGAGCGAGGAGCACGCCAAGGCCCGCGGTGCGCGCATCTACGGCCGGTTGGCCGGGGTGGGCATCACTTCGGACGCCTACCACATCACCGGCAGCCACCCGGACGGCATCGGCCAGATCAACGCGATGAAGCTGGCGATGCGGACCGCGGAGCTGCAGCCTTCGGACATCGGTCACGTCAACGCGCACGCCACCTCCACCGTGGTCGGTGACGTGGGCGAGGCCAACTCCATCCGCAAGGCGCTGGGTGACGGCGTCGCGGTCACCGCCCCGAAGGGCTCGCTCGGCCACCTGGTGGGCGGTGCTGGTGCGGTGGAGAGCATCGTGACGATCCTGTCGCTGCACCACGGCATCATTCCGGCCACCCGCAATCTCGAACAGCTCGACCCGAAGGTCGAACTCGACGTGGTGGCGGACAAGCCTCGGTACGTCGAGCAGTCCGCTGCTCTCAACAACGCCTTTGGTTTCGGCGGGCACAACGTTGCACTCGCCTTTACCAGGGAATGACCGGCCGGTCCCGTGAAATGCGGGATTTCCGCAAACGGACGGCGGTATGAGCATTAATTGATTTTCTGCTCATACCGCCGCTTTCCCTGCTCGTGCCGAAAACCCCACACCCGGTCGTCCGCACCGCAGAACGAATCGATTCAGCCGGTGCGGCCCGCAACCACCCCGAATTTTCGGAGGTACGAGATGACTGCCTTGGCCACCCGGCCGGAAAATGAGCAGGCAGAACGTGATTCACGCGATCCTGCAGTACGTCTCGAGCAATTGTTGGACGCCGGATCGATCGACCCGCTGCACCCGCGGGACGACAGCGGAATGCTGGCGGTGCGCGGCCGCATCGGTGGCGTCAAAGTCATCGTCTACTGCAGCGACGCGACCAAGAAGGGCGGCGCTTTGGGGGCTGAAGGCTGCCGTCACATCGTCGATGCCATCGACATGGCGGTGCGCGAACGCTGCCCGGTGATCGGGGTGTGGCATTCCGGCGGGGCCCGCATTCCCGAGGGGGTCGAATCCCTCGACGGCATGGGCCAGATGTTCGCCGCGATGATCCGCGCTTCCGGCCGGATCCCCCAGATCTCCGTCGTCGTGGGCCCCGCCGCCGGTGGCGCGGCCTACGGTCCGGCGCTCACCGACGTGGTGATCATGGCTCCTTCGGGCCGGGTGTTCGTCACCGGTCCGGACGTGGTGCGCAGCGTCACCGGCGAGCAGATCGACCAGGAAGGGCTCGGCGGGGTCGAGGCGCACGGCAAGAAGTCCGGTGTGGTGCACGTCGTGGCCGAGGACGAAGCCGACGCCTACCGGCGAGCCCGCCGGCTGACCGGCCTGTTCGCCGACCCGGGTGTTTTCGACATGCACTCGGTGCAGGACGAGCAGGACCTGCGCGCGCTGCTGCCGGACCGGCCGCAGCGGGCCTACGACGTCAAACCGCTCTTGCGGGCCATCCTGGACTCCAATCCCGACGGGAGCACCGAGTTCGAGGAGCTGCAGGCGAAGTGGGCCCCGAACATCGTGGTGGGTCTGGGCCGGTTGGGCGGCCGGAGCATCGGGGTCATCGCCAACAACCCGTTGCGGAAGGGCGGCTGCCTGGATTCGCTCTCCGCGGAGAAGGCCGCGCGCTTCGTGCGGATGTGCGACAGCTTCGGCGTTCCGCTCCTGGTCGTTGTGGACGTGCCGGGGTATCTCCCGGGGGTCGACCAGGAGTGGGGCGGTGTTGTGCGGCGCGGCGCGAAGCTGCTGCACGCCTTCGGCGAGGCGGTGGTTCCCCGCGTCACCTTGGTGACCCGCAAGTCCTACGGCGGCGCGTACATCGCCATGAACTCCCGAGCGCTGGGGGCCACCGCGGTCTTCGCCTGGCCGGAAGCCGAAGTCGCGGTGATGGGGGCGAAGGCCGCCGTCGGCATCCTGCACCGCAAGACCTTGGCCGCGGCGCCGCCGGAAGAACGCGAAGCCCTGCAGGCCAAGCTGGTCGAGGAGCACGAGCGGGTGGCCGGCGGGGTCGGCCGGGCACTGCAGATCGGGGTGGTCGACGAGGTGATCGACCCGGCCACCACCAGGCGGAAGATCGCCGAAGCGCTCGCCGGGGCCCCGGCCGGTCGCGGATCGCACGGCAACATCCCGCTCTGAGCCCCCGCTGGGCGCCGCTTCCGGCGGCGCCCTCACTCGCACCGGCTGACCAAGGTGTTGCCCGGCAGTTTGCTGGTGTCCAACCGGATTCCGGCCGGGGCGTCCACCAGGGAGTACACCACTTGCCAGCGCACGCAGGCCAGCGGGAGCTCGGCCGGGGCGTCCGCCGGGTCCTGGGTGCTGGTGAAGGTCAGCAGCACTTGCAGGGAGTTGCCGTCGCCCGGCTCGATCCGGTGCACCACGATGTCGCTGTCCCGGGTGGTGCGGTACTCCCGCATCCACTTGTCCCTGGGCAGTTCTTGCCACTTCTCCGGCACCACCGTGGTCTTCCAGGTGTCGTACTGCCGGAAGTTGAT
Source organism: Saccharopolyspora rectivirgula DSM 43747 (assembly GCF_000497205.1). Taxonomy (GTDB): domain Bacteria; phylum Actinomycetota; class Actinomycetes; order Mycobacteriales; family Pseudonocardiaceae; genus Saccharopolyspora; species Saccharopolyspora rectivirgula. Next base: position 4,148 of record NZ_AYJW01000067.1, on the reverse strand, counting down.
CGCGTTGAAGTGGGTTTCCAGCAACCAGCGCACGCGCTCGTGGTCGGGGTGGGCGGCTGCGTCCGGGCTGAAGGTGATCCCGGAGGAAGGCGGTGTCGAGGAGGTCTGCTCAGGAGCCCCGGCCGACGTCCGGTAAGCGCTGCGGGCGAGGAGCCCGCCGGCGACGCCGACCAGCAGCACAGCAACAACAGCCGGGAAAACCCGCTTCAGCCAGGTTCGTGCAGCCACGTGATGAGCTTCGCACATCGGCTGCCGACCGTTGCCGGTGCGGCTGGTCGGCTGATCAACCCACGCGGTGCAGCCAGATGACCGGGGCCCCGTCGCCGGCGTGGCGGAACGGTTCGAGTTCGGCGTCCCAGGCCGCGCCCAGCAGCTGGTCGACCCGGTAGCTGAACGTCTCCGGGGTGCGGGCTTCGGCAGCGAGCGCGCGCAATTGGTCCTCGCTGACCACGATGTCGCCGTTCGCACTGGTGCAGGCGCTCCACAAGCCGAGCCCGGGCACGTGGCAGAACCGCTGCCCGTCCACCCCGGGGCTGGGGTCTTCGGTCACCTCGAAGCGCAGCATGGGCCACGCCCTGAGGGCCGACACCACTCGCGCCCCGGTTCCGGGTTCACCGGTCCACGCGCATTCCGCGCGCAGCTGCCCGGGGGCGGCTGGTTGCGCTGTCCAGCGCAGTTCTGTCCGCACGCCGAGGGCGCCGGAGATCGCCCACTCGACGTGCGGACAGACCGCAGACGGCGACGAGTGGACGTAGATCACGCCACTGGTGCTGCCACGGTTGCTCACTGCTGACCTCCGCTTTTGACGAGGGACGTCTTCCCCTACGACCTCGTCTCAAGCCCGGTCAACCAGTTGCCGCGTAATTTTGCATTGCAGGTGGCGAGGCGCGCCACAAGAGCTTTTCCGGTTTTCCCGCCCCGCATCGGGGTGAAAAGTGTTGACCGGAGCGCCGCGTCACCTGTCCTGCGAGGACGAAATCGCTGCTCGATGCACTGCCGTCCCGGGTTCCGGTTCGTGCTGCCCGGTTCCGGGGCCGCTGGTGGGCAAGCGAGCGATACCACCCGAACAAGCGACCTCGACAACTCGGCGGTGTTGATCGGGCGCTCCCGCTAACGTGCTCATGAGCAGTTGGTGTTGCCGGACTGGAGGTTGTCGTGCGACTGGTGCGGCTTGACGACGATGCGCGGGAAGCCTCCGGAGACGGGGCTTCGCACGACAGCGGCCCCAGTGCGGTCAGCGCGGATGTCCGGGCCGCGGTCGCCGCGTGGGGCGAGGGGTGCTCGGTCTTGGGCGGGGTCGCGGTGTTCAACTGCCGTCCGCCTGGTTGCCCGCGCCAGTTGGACGCGGTCATGGTGCTGCCGCGCGGCGTGGTGGTCGTGCAGGGCACCGATCTCCCGGAGCCGGTGGTGCACCTGGAGGCGCCGCTGCGCACCCCGTGGAAGGCCGACGAATGGCCCTTGCTGCGTCCCGAAGGGGCGGTCAATCCGGGGCTGGAGGCCCTGGAGTCGGCAGCTGCGCTGGCGCGCGCCCTGCAGTCCCGCGGTCTGGAGCCGATGCCGGTGGCCGCGGTGGTCGCGGTGGGGCCCTACGCAGGGCGGATCACCCAGCCGACCACCGATCTGCACCGCGGGTTGCGGGTGCTCTCCCCCAGCACGACGTCGCTGCTCGCCGCGGCCCGCGAGTTGGCCACCTACGAGCGCGCCTGCCCGGTGGAGCCGGCGCAGCGGTTGCTGAAGGTGCTGGACGAGCGGATCGAGCTCACCGCCGAGGAGCTGGAGCGCGAAGGTTTCCCGCGGGACAACGATCCGGACTTGGCGACCGCCGACACCGTGCTGCTGCCGAAGGTCCGCGACCGGCGACCTGCGGCCGTTCGGGTGAAGCGGTTACCGGTGCTGATCGCCGCCGCTGTTGCCGCGGTGGTGTTGGCAGGCGTGTTGGTGGTCGCGCTGACCGGTCGACCACCGGCCGAGTCGGACCGGCAGCAGGCGGTGCAGCGGGTGGACGGGATCGAGTTCGTGCAGAAGGCCGAGGTGGCGGGGCGCGAGTGCGCCGAGCACTCCTACGGCGAGCTGCAGCGCTGGTTCACCGACCACCCCTGTCGCGCTTTGTCCCGATCGGTTTTCGCGACCCGGGTTTCCGGGGAGCCGGCGGCGGTGGCGGTGACGGTGGTCTGGGCGGCTGATGAGGCCGGTGCCCAGCAGCTGCAGGAGTTGGCCAGTTCGGCGACCACGGGCGGGATCACCGATCTGGTCGCTGATGGGCACGGTTGGCCGGGCGGGCCGGCGGAGTTCGCCAACGCCGCGCAAGCGGTGGAGCGGACCGGGAACCAGGTCAGGATCGTGCAGGCGGTGTGGGCGCAGCGGAGTTCCGAGCCAACGGACGTGTCCCTCCGGTCGTTGGCCGAACGCGGGTTGCGGTTGGAGATCGGGCGGTCGGAGTGATTCCGCGGGCAGCGGTCCGGTGCCCGGGGTGGCCGGGCCGGGTGTTCGCCGCTGCTCACCGGGATCGGTCCTGGAGCGACTGTTCTGATCGGACGGTTCCGGGGATGCGAGCGCGGTGGGTGTCCGCGGTTGCTACTCCCAGAAGGTGCCGGGCGCGTTGGCGCAGGCGCCGTTCTCCCCGCAGGCGCGCGGGACCGGGCGGATCTTCGCACCGTCCACCAGCCACTGCTGCCGGCCGGTGGACACCAGGTATCTGCCGAGCTGGTCCACCGACAACTGGACTTGTTCGGTGTTCAGCAGCCCGGCGTGGAACGGTGCTCCGCCGCTGAGCTGGCGTCCGCTCTTCGGGTCGAACACGGCGACCCGGTACTGGCCGGAGGCGCAGTCCACCGGTTGCAGGGCTGCCAACCGCTGTCCGGACCAGGTGATGGCCAGTGCCCCGCAGCCGCTGGGCACGTCGAGTTCGGTGGCTTGGCCAAAGCTGTTCGCGCCGGGCGGCAGGATCCAGATGTCGGGGCGGGGTGTCGAGCCGCCCAGCACCGCCAGGGTTCCGTCGGCGGCGAGCGCCACGTCCCGCACCGGTGCGTCGGAGGGTGTGGGGATGCGCCGCTGCCCGGAGTTCTCCAGGACCACGACGGCATCGCGATCGGTGATGGCCAGGCGTCCGCCGGCGGCGGACAGCTTGGGGCTTGCGCTGTCCGACCGGTACAGCGCTCGCTGCTGTCCTCCGCGCAGGACTTCGATGATCTGCGTGCCCTCCGGGGCGGGTGCGGTGACGTAGATCCGGCCGCCGGATGCGGTGAGGGGGTGCGGCAGGGAATTCGGGATCCGTCCGAATTCTCCGTTCTGCTGCCCGGACAGCACGTCGAAGGAAGCGATGACGCCCGGGCGCAGCACAGCCAGGTAGCTGTTCGGTTGAACGCTCACCGGCTCGGGGGTGTTCTGCTGCGGGATCAGGTTCGCGCCTAGGAAGACTGCGGCCATCGCGGCCGCGGCTGTTGCTACGACGGCCAGCGGCCGTCTGGGCACGGCTCTTCGACGGCGGGCAGCGGCGAGTATCCGGGGCAGGGCGTCGGGCCGCGGCTCCACGTCATCGGCGAGCATGTGCAGCTGCTCGCGCAGTGCCTGTTCCTCGTCGGTGAACTTCCTGTCGGTCACACCCGCTCCCCGAGCAGATCGGACAGTCGAGCCACCCCGCGCGAGCAGTACGACTTGACCGCGCCCTGGCTGCAGCCCATCAGCTCCGCGGTGCGTGCCTCGCTGAGGTCGGCGTAGTAGCGCAATACCACTGCTTCGCGCTGCCGCCGGGGAAGTTTCGCCAGCGCGTCGGCCAGGAAAGCCCGCTGCACTCCCCGCTCGGTGTTGTCCGGTTGGACGTCCTTGGCTGCAAGTCTGGGCTGGTACTTCCGGGCAACTCGCCGACGGCGCAGCAGTGAACGCGCCCGGTTCAGCACCGTCTGGCGCAAGAAGGATAAGGCCTTGTCCGGATCGCGCAGGCGGGCTCGGGAGTCGAAGACCCGCACGTAGGCGTCCTGCACGATGTCCTCTGCCGAAGCCCGGTCGTCCACCAGCAGTACGGCGATTCTCAGCAGTTGGCGGTAGTGCTCTTGGTAAAGGTCGGTCAGCTTGCTCGTCAACTCATCCATGGCCGCCCGCCGGTGGCGTCCAGCTGGCGGTCCATCGGGTGCGGCCGCGGGTGCACCACC
>NZ_AYJW01000066.1 GCF_000497205.1 Saccharopolyspora rectivirgula DSM 43747 | reverse complement strand
TCGGTGCCGATGTAGTTGTGCCCGAGCTGCAGCGCCTCGCGCAGCGACAGCTCCAGCACCTTCTTCGCCCGTGGGGTGAACGGGATGTGACCACCAGCTGTGCTCTCCCCGCGGCCGACCATCTCGGCCACGTGGTCCCGCACGGTCGCCGGTGAGATCCCCAGAACTTCCAGCGCTTGCGCGGCCACCCCCTGGCCTTCGTGGATCAAGCCCAGGAGAATGTGCTCGGTGCCGATGTAGTTGTGGTTGAGCATCCTGGCCTCCTCCTGGGCCAGGACAACCACCCGCCTCGCGCGGTCGGTGAACCTCTCGAACATCCGGACCCCCTGGTGGCGATGTGGCAACCGGAAGACCCCGGGCTGGTTGTGGGTGGCCGCTGAGCGGAGCCGCCGGCGCTTTCGTGCCGAGGGTATCCAGACGGCCGCCGGGCATCACTCGGAAAACCGGGGAGATGTGGCTGGTCAGTCGTAGCCGAGAGTGATGACTTCCTCGTCGATGTCTTCGCTGTTGGCGGACTGTTCACCTGGCTTCGGGGAAGACCGGTGGGGAGATGACAGCGGCTCGGACTCAGTGGGGATCTGCTCGCGGTCGTCAATCGCCCGGTCGTCAGTCGCCGAATCCATTGGCTGAACCACCTCGATGATTGTGTTGATCTGCCCTTCTGGGCTTCCCGCGCGCGGGGTGAGGTCAAACCTCGCCGCTGTTGCCCTGGGTCGCGGGGATTTCCCGGTCGACCGGACGGGTACCTGCAGACCAGCGGTCGTGTTCTGGCCGCGGCGGAGGAGGTGAGCAGCGGTCGACGGAGGAGCTGCGCTGATCGTGCTCAGCAGCGCTGCGCTCGCTGGAGCGCCTTCCCCGCGCTGGCAGGAGCTGGCCGGTGAGGTCCGCGTCGTCTGGCCGGGCAACAGGCTTTGGGGTGACCCACTGGTGGATGCTCGGATCACCCTGGAGGACCAGGCCGAGCGGTCCTCCCGCGTCTACTTGTTGGCCGATGCGTCGAACGCCCAGCTGGCCCTGGTGCTGGCAGCGCACCGGCCCGGGGTGGTTCGTGCGGTGCTGCTGGTGTCCTTGCCCCGGCAGCCGATCGCCGATGATTGCGCGCACCAGCAGCTGGTCGGTGCGCTGCGCTCGCGCGGCGTGCAGGTGCACCGCTTGCAACCGGGCGGGTCCGTGGTGCGGATCGGGGAAGCCGCGGTGGCGGAGGAAGTGCTCCGGCAGCTCGTCCGTCCGGGCTTGCCGACCGGTTAGAGCAGCATTCCCGCGGCCAGGAAGCCGAAGAAAGCGGCCACCAAGAGGACGATGACGGCGATGCCCGCTATCCACAGCCACTTCGTCCCCTGGGCCGACGGGGTGGACTTGTGGGAGACCGCGCCGGTGGCCGAGGCTGCGTCAGGAGGAGTTTCCCCGGGGGGCACGGATCCTCCGGGTTCCAGGCCGGGGGTTCGGTCCGGATCCGGTTCCGGCGGCTCGCTGGACTGGCGTGACGTCATGTCTTCCGGTTAACCCGGAGATTTTCTGCTGAAACCACAGGTCTATCTCGGCGCTGGCTGGATACCCGAGTGGTTGCCCACGCTTTGCCGGACCAACAGGAGGGAAGTCGGGATGGACCCAACCAGCCGGGCTGCGGACGGACTCGTCAACTACATCAACAGCGTCACCGATCACCTGGGCAGCGATGTCTACGAAGTCGACATCGACGTCGAGGACGTCTTGGCGACGGCGATCATCCTGGTTCGCCCGAGAGTTCCCACTCTGGTCGAACTCCCGCTGCTGCTCACCTGGGACGAGGTGAACGGGTGGGCGCTCCGGGTGGAGATCGGGGACGGTGACACGACAGTCCTCGGTTATTTAGGCGAGGACATCCTGCCGGACGCCGGCTTGGTGGAAGGTTTTCTCGCCGCAGCCGCTTCCGGCGATCACCCGGGGACCGTCTTCCCGCCGGGGTTCCGGCAGCCCGAGCGGAACGACGATCTCGAGGTGCGGTTGGCCCAGCTGGTCTGATCGGGCGATCGTGTTGTGTCCGGAGTGGTGAGCGGTGAGCATGGACTTGTACCGGGCGTCCCAGCGGTGGTGGAGGTGCCAGCCCATCCGGTTGCTCCCCGAGGGCTGAGAGGTTCCGGCTGAAGCTTCGCCGGGGTGCTGGCCCCAGCGCAGAACGGGTTGGTTCGGCGGGGTGGGACGACATGTTGCGCGCGTGCGAATTCGTCTTCCTGAGTCCGTCCACATTGGGCAGGAGGAAGTACCGGCGGGTGTGCCGGGAAATGGGGCTCGAACCCTCTGGGCGGGGCTACGGCGTGCTGTTGTGCGTGGACCAGGACGGGAACGAGGTCACGAAGTTGACCACGGACCCGTCCTACTTGAGCATGGCGGTGGCGGCCATCGCCCAGTTCCACGTGCTGCGTGGGCCGGACGCGGACCAGGAGGAGAACGTGACCCGCCTCGATGGCAGGAAGTTCGAGCTCACCAGGGCCGGCTGGCCGACGCAGCTGCTCGGGGCAGGGGCGTGAAGTCCTCGGTCAAACTCGAGTTCCCGCGGTGAGGACTTCGCTCAAGCGACCGGTCGAGGAGGAAGGCCGCAGCGGTGGTGTTTCCCCACCGGTGCCCTGGCGCAGCGCGCGGAGGAATTCCTCGAGCGTTTCCGTCGCGGTGTACCGCGGTGACCAGCCCAGTTCGGTGCGCACCCGAGTGGTGTCCATGATCGGCAGGTGCAGGAAGGTGTCGAACAGATCGGGGGAAGCCGGTACCAGCCGCATCTGCCAAAGAGCCGCCAGCAGTCCCCGTATCGGCCAGGACGGGACCGGAACGGTCCGGGCACCGAACAGTTCGGAGAGCACGGCGGCGTCGATCACCGGCTCTGCGGCCACGTTGAAAGCACCGCGCGCGTCGGAGTGCACTGCCAGCCGGTACGCCTCGGCGGCGTCGTCGCTGTGCAGCGCCTGCAGTTGCAGGCCGGGGAACGACGGGATCGCCGGCAGCAGTTCGGGGCGCACCAGACTGTTGGGCAGCAGCGGACCGATGAATATTCGGCGCTGCTCCGACGCGGACTGGGCTTTGAAGCAGAAGGCGGTTCGCATGCGCACCACGCGGATGTCGGGGTGCTCTTCGGCGAACACGTCGAGGCAGCGTTCCAGGTAGGCCTTCTCGCGAGGGTAGGCGGCTCCCGGCCAACCGTGGGTGGGCCAGCTCTCGTCGATGGCCCGTTCCGGGCCGGGGGAGTACGCCGCCACCGAAGAGGCGTAGAGCAGCGCCGGCACGTTGGCCGCGGCCACCGCGTCGAACACGCGCAGGCTTCCCAGCACGTTGGTGCGCCAAGTGGCGACCGGATCGTGGGTGGGGTGGAAGGTCCAGGCCAGGTGGATCACGCAGTCGACGTCGCGGAACAGGTGGGGGAGGTCGTCCTTCAGGATGTCGCCCTTGCGCCAGTGGACCTTGTCGCCGAAACCGGTGGGTTCTCTCCTGGAGATGGCGACGATCGAGTCCACCTGCGGATCGTTCTGGAGGGCAGCGACGATGCTGCTCCCGAGGTTCCCGGTCGCTCCCACCACTGCCACCCGGGTGCTGTTCGCAGCCTGCATTGGAGGTCCCCTCGCCGGTTGCCGTCGCAATCCCGCACAGGATTGCCCTGGCGAGGGAACAACTAAACCGCTGCGGGCGGGAGGAGCAAGCGGAAGCAGTAGTCCAATGAGGAAGGAGTGAGGGGCGGGGGTCAGCCGCCGATGTAGGACATCTCCACTTTCGAGCGGGGAGCGGTCCCGGAAGTCCGCAGCTCCGAGTAGCGGTCGGACCTGCGCTGCCAGATGCCGCTGATGCGGTCCTTGAGCTCCGCGTCGCTCGCCGTGCTCCGCACCAGCGCGCGCAGGTCGTGGCCGCGCGCGGCGAACAGGCAGGTGAACAGCTCGCCTTGGGCGGACAACCTCGCTCGGGTGCAGCTCTGGCAGAACGGCTGGGTGACCGAGGTGATCAGCCCGATCTCTCCCCGCCCGTCCAAGTAGCGGTAGCGTCGGGCGACCTCCCCGGGGTAGTGCGCTTCGGTCGGCTCCACCGGCCAGACAGCGTTGATGCGCTCCACCACTTCCTTGGCCGGGATGACGTCGGTCATCCGCCACCCGTTCGTGGTGCCGACGTCCATGTACTCGATGAAGCGCACGATGTGTCCGTGCTCCCGGCCGAACTCGGCCAGGCGGAGGAGGTCGTCCCCGTCGTTGACGCCGCGCTTGATCACCGAGTTGATCTTGATCGGTGCGAGGCCGACCCGGCGCGCCGCCTCGATTCCGCGGAGGACCTGGGAGAGAGGAACTCGCGTGTCGCTGATCTGGGCGAAGTGCTGTTCGTCCAAGGAATCGAGGCTGACCGTCACCCGGCGCAACCCGGCCTCCCGCAGCTCCTGCGCTTTGGCGGCCAGCAGGGAGGCATTGGTGGTCAGCGCGATGTCCTCGATCCCGGGCACCACGGAGATCATCGCCACGAGGTCTTCGAGGTTGCGCCGCAGGAGGGGTTCGCCGCCGGTCAACCGGATCTTGCGCACCCCCAGTTCGGCGAACACCCGGACGAGCCTGGTGATCTCTTCGAAGCTGAGCAGTTCAGCCCGGTCCAAGAACTGGTGGTCCGCCCCGAACACTTCCCGCGGCATGCAGTACCGGCAGCGGAAGTTGCACCGGTCGGTCACGGAAATCCGCAGGTCGCGCAGCCGGCGGCCGAACCGGTCCGTGCTACCGCTCTGTGCCGCTGGCATCGCGTACCTCCTGACTGTGCGGATGTTCCCAATGGTGCTCTTCGCTCTCTCTTGCGAGCAAGTAATCGATCTTATACCTCTCCGGCCAGCGGAGGCGGGAACAGATACCGCGGAGCCGGTGGTGAGGTGGTGCAGCGTTCGATCTCCACGTGGGCGTGCTGCCCCGTGCACCCCTGGGTGAGCTGCGAGGACGGCTGGTCGGCGGTGAGCACGTTGGGGTTGCCGTGCACGCACAGCACCCCACCGGGCTGGCTGGCGTCGGGGAGCGGGTCGAACCAGGCCCCGGTGGGCAGCACCGCGATGCCCGGTGGGACTTCCGGGTCGATGCGAGCGCCGGCCAGGCAAGCTCCCCGGTCGTTGTGCACGCGCACGGCATCGCCCTCTCGAATGCCCCGGGTGGCCGCGTCGTCGGGGTTGATCCGCACTGGTTCGCGCCCGTTGACCTTGTTCCGCTGGCTCAGCCGCCCCACGTCGCCCTGGCTGTGCAGCCGGGTGGCGGGCTGGTTGGCGATGAGCAGCAGCGGCCAGCGGGAGGGCGGCGGAGCGATCCACACCGGGTGTCCCGGCATGTCCGGCAACCGGTAGCTGGCTATTTGCTCGGAGAACAGCTCGATCCGTCCGCTCTGCGTGGCGAGCGGATACCGGTCCGGGGACTCGCGGAAGTCGGCGAACGGGGTGCGGCGCGGCTGCTCCGGCACCTGGCACTCCCCGGCTCGCCAGAAGGCGTGGAAGTCCGGAACCGCGCCGCCCTGCCCGGCTCGCCACTGCTCGTAGAGGTGCTCCAGCCACTGCCGCGGGGTGCGGCCGGCGGTGAACTGAGCGCGCACCCCGAGCCGGTGGGCCAGCTCGGTGAAGATCTCGTGGTCGGTGCGCGCCTCGTCGACCGGTTCCAGGATCCGGCGCATGGCGATGACCCGGGTGTCGCGCCTGCCGGCGCCGATGTCCTCCCGCTCCAGGGAAGTCGCCACCGGGAGGACGATGTCGGCGTGCCGGGCGGTCGCTGTCCAGTGCGGCTCGTGCACGATGATCGTGTCCGGCCGTTGGAAGGCGCGGCGCAGCCGGTTGAGGTCCTGGTGGTGGTGGAACGGGTTCCCGCCGGCCCAGTAGACCAGCCGGATGTTCGGGTAGTGGAAGGTCTGGCCGGTGTAGTGGAACGGCTCTCCTGGCTTCAGCAGCATGTCAGCGATCCGGGCCACCGGGATGAACGAGCTCACCGGATTGGTGCCCTGGGGGAGCGCGGGGAGCCCGGCGAGGGGTGCGGCGTCTCCGACGTCCGCCATGGACCCGTGCCCGTGGGCGAAGCCACCGCCCGGGAGTCCGATCTGCCCGAGCATCGCCGCCAGGCACAGCCCCGCCCAGATCGGTTGTTCGCCGTTCTCGGTGCGTTGCAGGGACCAGGACATCGTGATCAGAGTGCGTCCACTGGCCATCTGCCGGGCCAGTTGTCGGATCTGCGCTGCGGGGACTCCGCACCGCAGCTGTGCCCATTCGGCGGACTTCGGCGTGTCGTCCTGTCGTCCGAGCAGGTAATCGGCCAGCTTGTCGAAGCCGGTGCAGCAGCGGGTCAGGAACCGCTCGTCGTGCAGTCCTTCGGTCAGCAGCGTGTGCGCGAGCCCGAGGATCAGCGCGGTGTCGGTGCGGGGTTCGATCCGGTACCAGCGGGCGTCGGGGCCTTCGGGGACGTCGCTGGGCAGCGGGGAGACCACGGCGAGCGAGGGGCCGGACAGCTGGCGCAGGGAGGCCACCCCCTGGTGCTGGGTGATCCCGCCGGGGGTGACGAAGAGGTTCTTGAGGGGCAGGCCGCCGAAGGCGACCACGAGGTCCGCGTGCTCTCGGATGGTCTGCCAGCTGTCCGCGTGGTGCAGCACCAAGTCGGGGTCGCCGATGAGGTAGCGCAGCAGAACGGTCGAGGCTCCGTTGCTGTAGTTGCCGCGCGAACCGGTGTAGCCGCCCAGCGTGTTCAGGAACCGGTGCAGCTGGCTGGGGGCGTGGTGGAATCGGCCGGCGCTCGCCCAGCCGTAGGAGCCGGCGTAGACGGCTTCGTTGCCGTGGACGCGCACCGTTCGTTCTAGCTGTTCGGCGACGATGTCGAGCGCGGTTTCCCAACTGGTCTCGACGAACTCCTCGGTTCCGCGTGCCGCGCTGGGGCCGGGGCCGTGCTCCAGCCATCCCCGGCGGATCGCCGGTTTGGCGATGCGGGTGGGGTGGTGCACGCTGTCCGCGATGTTCTCCAGCAGTGGAGACGGAGCTGGATCGTCCGGATGCGGCTGCACCCGCAGGGGGAGGTTCTCGCTCTCGCTCGGTGCTGCGCGGTAAGCGCCCCAGTGCGAAGTGGTGCTCGACAGGTCCATCAACTCCACAGGTGCGGCTTGCGGTGCGGTGTTCTTCCACGCTAGCCCGGCAGCGGGTGGTCGGTCGGGCCGGTGCCCGCTTTCGCCGTGAGGCGTTCCACCGCGCCGTTCGAGCGGAGCGGCCGCTTTCCGAGCAGTGCGTGCTCGCGCTGTCACGAGAGGTGAGGAACGGTCTGCGAAGGGCGCAATTCGTCCATATTGGACTTCCGTTGTGAGCATTGTCATGGTGCACGGGTCCGACATCGCCTGATCGCTAGGATCGCTAAGGATGTTCGGCGTGCTGGAAGAACAACGGGGGAGATGAGAACCGGGCCGGTCTGCGCTGCTCGCGTCGCACTCGACGACCCCGGCCGGCGGACGACGTCTTCTCGTGCCGTTTCTGACCTTGTGCTGGAGGCGCGGTGGCCGGAGTGATCCAGGGCTTCGGGGTGATCGCGGTCATCATCCTCGTCGGTTACCTGCTCGGCCGGTTCGGAATCCTGGGGGCCCCGGCTCGCGAGACGCTGACCAAGCTCTCGTTCTACGTCGGCACGCCCACCCTGCTGTTCCAGATGCTGGCCGACTCCGACGTGTCGGTGCTGTTCTCGCTCCCGCTGCTGGTCACCGCCCTCAGCACCCTGCTGGTGGGGGCCCTGTTCGTCGTCATCTCCCTGCTGTGCAGGTGGAACCCCGGTTGGACGGCGATCGGGGCGATGTGCTCCACCTACGTCAACGCCGGGAACTTGGGCATCCCCATCGCCGTCTACGTCCTCGGCGACGGTTCCCTGGTAGCCCCGGTCATGCTGTTCCAGATCCTGGTGCTCAACCCCATCGGACTAACAGCGGTCGAATTGGCCGGCTCCGGCGAGCAGATGCCGCTGTGGCGGCGTCTGATCACCCCGTTCACCAACCCCATCCTGATCGGCTCGCTGCTCGGCATAGCCGTCTCGGTGACCGGTTGGGAAGTCCCCCAACCCGTCCTGGAACCGATCTCCTTGCTGGGCGGGCTGGCCGTGCCCACGGTGCTGATGGCCTTCGGCCTGTCCTTGCAGGAGAGCGTGCTGCCCGGAGGCGGTCCGGAGCGCTGGCCGGTGCTGCTGTCGGTCGCGTTGAAATCCGTGGTGCACCCACTCGTGGCGTGGGCCATCGGCGCCGGGGTCTTCGGGCTCACCGGTGCCGCCCTGTTCGCCGTGGTGGTGATCGCTTCGCTGCCCGCGGCGCAGAACATGTTCACCTACGCCTCGCAGTACAACACCGCGGTGCGGCTGGCGCGGGAATCGATCCTGCTGTCCACGATCATGTCGGTGCCGGTCCTGGTCGTGATAACCGCCCTGCTGGGCTGAGCGCGGAACGCCCGCTCCGCGGCGGTCGGCCATCACACGTCCAAGGTCACCGAGCAGCGCCACTCGTCGTTCTCGCGGCTGAATTGCAGGCCGTGCAGGGACACGGCCTTCGGGGCCGCTCCCGTGGAACGCAGCACTCGCACCGAAGTGGTCCACAACTGGAGCAGCGCTCCGCCGTCCGTCCGCTCAGCGCTGACGTCCACCGGGACCGCGTCCTCGGTGTCGAGCAAGAAGACGAGCTCGTCCAGCGCGGCCAGCAGGAGCTGCTCGTCCTGTTCGGCGTCCAGCACCACCGACCTGCGCTGGTCGGGGTGCGCTCCGGAGACCTCGGCGAACGTCGCCGTGAACGCCCGCACAGCTTGTGCGAGGCAGGCCTCCCGCGTCGGCCCCCACGCCTCGAAGCGCACATCAGCGGTGTGGGGGAGCAGCCTGAACCCCTCGCTCATCCCTTCACCACGCCCAGCGGGACGAGCCGAGCCACCTTGCGGCACAGGCCAGCACCTTCCGCTGCTTCGACCACCGCGTCGACGTCCTTGTAAGCGGTCGGTGCTTCCTCGGCGAGGCCGCGCGCCGAGCTGCCCCGAACCCGGACACCCTGGCGGGTCAGCTCCTTGCGCAGCTCTTTGACGTCGACCGACCGCACCGCCTGGTGACGGCTCTGGGTGCGGCCCGCGCCGTGGCACGTGGAGAAGAACGCGTCCCCACCGGGCACACCCGTCAACACGTACGAAGCGGTGCCCATCGACCCGGGGATCAGCACCGGCTGGCCCACCTCCCGCAGGTCGGGGGGCAGCTCCGGATGCCCGGGCGGCAACGCCCTGGTCGCGCCCTTCCGGTGCACGCACAACTGGCGCGTCTCCCCGTCCACCGCGTGGCTCTCCACTTTCGCCAGGTTGTGCGAGATGTCGTACACCAGCTCCAGCTCAACCCCGGTCTCCTTGCGGAACACGTCGCTCGCCGCGGTGCCCAGCACCTGGCGGTTGGCGCGGGCGAAATTGGCCGCAGCGGCCATCGCCCCCAGATAAGCACGTCCCTCCGGGGAGTCGACGGGCGCGCAGGCCAACTGCCGGTCCGCCACGCTGATCCCGTAGCGGGGCATGGCCGACTCCATGGCGCGCACGTGGTCGGTGCAGATCTGGTGGCCGAGCCCGCGCGAACCGCAGTGGATCATCACGCACACGCCGTCCTGGCGCAGTCCGAAGACCTCGGCGGCGCGCTGGTCGTAGATCTGCTCGACCGCCTGCACCTCCAAGAAGTGGTTGCCCGACCCGAGGCTGCCCAGCTGGGCCAGCCCCCGGGCTCGTGCCCGCTGACCGATCTGGGAGGTGTCGGCGTCGTCGACCGCCCCGCCGTCCTCGCACCGGTCCAGGTCCCGTTGGGTTCCGTACCCCCGTTCCACCGGGTAGCGCGAGCCCTCCAGCAGCACCCGCTGCAGTTCCGAGTCCGGCAGCTCCCAGACCGCTCCCTTGCCGGCGCCGCGCGGGATGGCCGCGCTCAGCCCGTCCATGATGCGGTCCGCGCGTCGCTCGAAGTCGTCCCGGTCCAAGTCGGCGGCCAGCAGCCGGACCCCGCAGGAGATGTCGAAACCGACCCCGCCGGGGGAGACCACACCACCGGTGGCCACGTCGGTGGCGGCGACGGCGCCGATCGCGAAGCCGTAGCCCCAGTGCATGTCGGGCATCGCGTAAGAAGCACCCACGATGCCCGGCAACCCGGCAACGTTGACCACCTGCTCCAGTGCGCCCTCGGACTTCTCGGGCAGCAGCGCCTCGGACGCAAAAACGATCCCCGGAACCCGCATCGAGCCGTGCTGCTCGATGCGGAACCGGTACGGCGTCTCCGCGATCAGATCCACAGCTCCCTCCCGCTGCTGCTAACTTAACCCGCCGGCCGCAGTTGTGGATCACGGCCGGGCTGCGGCCCGGAACGCGCGGGCCCCGTGCTCTTCCCCCGGGGCAGCTGGGGACTAGCCCGGCTCGCCACGTCGTTTGCGGTGCGCGACCCACGCCAGATCCACCGCGGCTATGACGGCCAGCGCGATGAGCACCCAGCCGAAGATCACCAGCGGAGGCTGCGGCTGGGTCAGCAGCACCCCGCCGGCCACCCCGCAGAAGACCAGACCGAATCCGGCCAGCCACAGCCGCAGGGTCAAAGCGCTCCGGGCGTAGGGAGCCCCGGCGTAGCCGGCGAACGGATCGTGGTAGCCCGGCAGTCCGCGTTCGTACTCTTCCCTCTTGCGTTTCGGCATGACCGCTGGCTACCCAACATCGCGTTCGGCGTCACAACCAGTGGTCGAGACGGGGCCGCAGCTCAGCCGGCGCGCTTGAGGACGCCGCGGATGAACGCGGCCTGACCCGCGTGCTCCAGGTCGTCGGCGATGACGCTCACGATGCGCACCCCCAGCGTGACCGGCGGGTCCCACGAGGTGTCGATGACCTTGCCCAGATCCCGGTCGTTCACCCGCTGCAGGTACTCGGCGGTGTGGGCGTGGACCGCGTCGTGGTACCCGGTCAGCAGCTTCTCGCCGACCCGCACCGCGGCGACCTCTTCCGAAGTGTGCCCGTAACCGGTGTCCTCCACGGGGAGGGGCAAGCTGAACCGGTCCGCCCAGCCCTGGGCGGTCCACACCTGCTCGGTTCCGGCCAGGTCGCAGATGTGGTCGTCCTGCACCCGGGTCAAGTGCCAGATCAGCCAGGCGATGGAATTGGCGCCCGGATCGATCCGGTGGGCGAGCTGCTCCCGGGTCAACCCGCGTACCGCGCCGTGCACGGCCTGGCTCACCCGGTCGAAGGCATCGAGAAAGACATCGCGACTGGACATCGGCCTGCTCCCTTCGATTGGCATCCCCTGGGTCACGGTAAGCACTGTCGAGCTGGGGAGCAGGCCGATGCGCAGCGGCTCAAGAACTCCGCGCGATGCTGCGGAAGCGGCGCAGCCGCAGGCTGTTGGTGACCACGAAGACGCTGGAGAACGCCATCGCCGCACCGGCGATCATCGGGTTCAACAGGCCGAAGGCGGCCAGCGGTAGTGCGGCCACGTTGTAGGCGAACGCCCAGAACAGGTTCCCCTTGATGGTTCCCAGCGTCCGCCGGGACAGCCGGATGGCGTCCACGGCGGAGTTCAGATCGCCGCGGACCAGGGCGAGGTCGGCGGCTTCGATCGCGACGTCCGCGCCGGTGCCCACGGCCAACCCGAGATCGGCCTGGGCCAGCGCAGCGGCGTCGTTGACGCCGTCGCCCACCATCGCGACGACCTTGCCGTTGCGCTGCAGCTGCGCGATCGCTTCGACCTTGCCGTCCGGCAACGCCTCGGCGATCACGTCCTGGACACCGACTTCGGCGGCCACCGCTCGGGCGACGGTCTCGTTGTCACCGGTCAGCAGCACCGGGTGCAGCCCCAACTCGCGCAGACGGGCAACGGCTTGCGCCGAAGTCGGCTTCACGCTGTCGCTGACCGCGAGGATCCCCCGAGCACGCCCGTCCCATGCCACGGCGACCACGGTCTGCCCGTTCTGCTCGGCCGCCAGTTGCGCCTCCACCAGGTCCGCCGGCAGCGGCTGGTCGTGCTCTTCGAGCAGCGCCGGGCGGCCCACCAGCACGGAATGCCCTTCCACGGTGGCCTGCACGCCCAGCCCGGAGAAGTTGTGGAAGGACGTCGCGGCGGGCAGCTCACCGACCTGTTCGGCGCTGGCTTCGGCAACCGCCCGGGCGATCGGGTGCTCGGAGGCGTGCTCCGCGGCCCCGGCCAACCGGAGCAGCTCGTCCTTGTCGACGCCGCGGGCGACCTGGACACCGGCCAGCGACATCCGGCCGGTCGTCACCGTGCCGGTCTTGTCCAGCACCACCGTGTCGACACGGCGAGTCGACTCCAGCACCTCCGGCCCCTTGATCAGGATGCCCAGTTGGGCGCCGCGGCCGGTGCCGACGAGCAGCGCGGTGGGCGTGGCCAGCCCCAGGGCGCAGGGGCAGGCGATGATCAACACCGCTACGGCCGCGGTGAACGCCGAGTTCACCTCGGCACCGGAGATCAACCAACCGGCCAGCGTGATGGCCGCGAGCGCGATGACCGCCGGAACGAACACCGCCGAGACGCGGTCCGCGAGCCGTTGGACGTCCGCCTTGCTGCTCTGCGCCTGCTCCACCAAGCGGGCCATTTGGGCGAGCTTGGTGTCCGAGCCGACCCGGGAAGCTCGGACGACCAAGCGGCCGCTCGTGTTCACGGTGCCGCCGGTCACCTCGTCCCCGCTGGTGACCTCGACGGGCACGGACTCCCCGGTGAGGATGCTCGTGTCGATCGCGGAGCTGCCAGCCACGACGACTCCGTCGGTGGCGATCTTCTCGCCCGGGCGCACCACGAACTCGTCGCCCGCGGACAGCTCGTCGACCGGGACCCGCTGCTCCACGCCGTCCCGGAGGACCGCCACGTCCTTGGCGCCGAGCTCCAGCAGCGCCCGCATCGCCGCTCCGGCCCGCCGCCTGGAGCGGCGCTCGAAGTACCGGCCGGCGAGGATGAACGCGGTGACCCCGGAGGCCACTTCCAGGTAGATGGCCTCCCCCGGGGCCTGCTGGGCGAACAGGCTGAACGAATGCCGCATGCCCGGGGTGCCCGCTGAACCGAACACCAAGGCGTACAACGACCACAGGTAGGCCGACAGGACGCCCAGGGAGATCAGGGTGTCCATCGTGGCCGTGGCGTGCCGCAGGTTCGCCCACGCGGCGCGGTGGAACGGCCAAGCCCCCCAGAACGCCACCGGAGTGGTCAAGGCCAGGGAAACCCACTGCCAGTAGGGGAACTGCAGCGCTGGTGCCATGGCCAGGACGATCACCGGGGCCGCCAGGGCCGCCGAAACGACGAGCCGCAGCAGCAGGGAACGGGTCTGCTCATCGGTGTCGCCGCTCTGCTGCTCTTCCGGGAGCGCCGCGGTGTAACCGGCCTTTTCCACCTGCTCGATCAGCTGTTCGGGCGTCAGCTCCGCGGGGTAGGTGACGGTTGCGCGTTCGGTGGCCAGGTTGACCGCTGCGGTGACGCCGTCGAGCTTCTGCAGCCGGCGTTCGACGCGGGCAGCGCATGCCGCACAAGTCATCCCCCCGATCTTGAGCTCGATCTGCTGAGTCGGGGAACCGGTCACAGTCCTGCCCATCGGGCCTCCTGTCCGCAGTCCGGCATTGCTGGAGTGGTCAGTTCAATTCGTAACCGGCTTCTTCGACGGCCGCCTTGACGTCGCTGTCGCTGATCGGCTCGCTGCTGGTGACGGTGACCGTGCCGGTGTCCAGGTCCACGGCGACGTCGGTGACCCCGGTGATCTGGCTGATCTCCTCGGTGACCGCTCGCACGCAGTGCTGGCAGCTCATCCCGCTGACGGAGTAGGTGCTGGTCATCTGTTCCTCCTCGGATTCAGGACTTCACCAATCGGGCGATGGCCTCGCTCGCTTCCCGCACCTTCTCCTCGGCGAGTTCGTCCCCGGCGGCCGCGGCCTCGGAAACGCAGTGCTCGAGGTGCTCTTGGAGCAGGTTGAGGGCGACGGACTGCAAAGCGCGGGTGGCGGCCGACACTTGTGTCAGCACGTCGATGCAGTACCTGTCGTCATCGATCATCTGGGCGAGTCCTCGGACTTGCCCCTCGATGCGGCGGAGCCGGTGGATGTAGGCCTGCTTGTCGTGACTGTATCCCCGCATCAGTCCTCCCCGGGGAAACGAACATGCCCCTACCTTTATACCCTAGGGGGGTAGGGTAAGGAGCGATCGCTGGTGCCCTGTGCGGGAGTTCCGGAACCGCGCGGCGGCTCAGCTGCTCCGGACCGCGCCCCGTCGAGGTGGCAGCTCCACCCGGGTGAGGTCCTCGGCGACCGTGAGCTGGCCGTCGAACACGGACGCGGCCTCCGCGTAGAACAGGCCGGCATCGGGATAGCGCTGCGAGAAGTGGGTGAGCACCAAGCTCTTGACCCCGGATTCGCGGGCGACCCGCGCCGCCTGGGCGGCGGTCAAGTGCCGGTACTCATCGGCCAGCCGAGCGTCCTGCTCGAGGAAGGTCGACTCGATGACCAGCAGATCGGCCTGCTCGGCCAGGGCGAACACCCCGTCGCACAGCCGGGTGTCCATGACGAAGGCGAAGCGTTGCCCCCGGCGCGGCTCGCTGACCTCTTCCAGCGTGACCCTCCGGCCGTTGACCACCAGGGATCCCTCGCGTTGCAACCGCCCCACGTCCGGGCCGCGGACCCCGTGCTCGGCCAGCTTGTCGGGCAGGAAGCGGCGGCCGTCCGGCTCGACAAGCCGGTAGCCGAACGTCTCGATCCGGTGGTCCAGCGGAACCGCCTCCAGCGTGCCGAACGATCCGGTGGCGATCACGCCGCCGGTGGTGATGCCGCGCTCCTGCACCGAAGCGATCTCCTCGAAAGCGGACGCCCAGCGCAGTCGTTCGAGGAAGCGCTGGCCCGCGGCCGGGTAGTGCACGGTGACCGCGTGGGGCACCCGTTCCAGCGACAGCCGTTGGATCACCCCGGGCAGCCCCAGGCAGTGGTCCCCGTGGAAGTGCGTCAAGCAGATGTGGTTGATGTCGTGGGCGCTCACCCCGCTGCGGATCATCTGCCGCTGCGTTCCTTCGCCCGGGTCGAACAAGAACCCCATCCCGTCCCAGCGCAGCACGTAGCCGTTGTGGTTGCGGGTGCGGGTCGGAGTCTGGCTCGCCGAACCGAGGACCACCAGTTCCCTGCTGGACACGCACTGCACTCTAAACGAGCGGCGGAACTACTGTTCGGCGGAGCCGATCTCCCGGCCCGCCTCCGTCGTCCGCTCGCCCGCTCTGGCGCGCTCCAGGGCCTCGGTCTCCTCCCGGGGATCGGGGATGAGCAGGCTCCCCGGAGTGGCCTGACCGGCAGCGCCGATCTGGTTCATCCGCTTGGGAACAGGCGCCCCCTGGTACGACAGCGGGATCGGGTGCCCGTGCTCATCGGTCGGCCCGAGCGGCTGGTGGACTTCGATGAACTCGCCGTGGGGCAGCCGCTTGATGATCCCCGTCTCGATGCCGTGCTCCAACACCTGCCGGTCGGAGCGCTGCAGCCCCAGGCAGATCCGGTAGGTCACGTAGTAGGCGATCGGCGGCAGCACCAGCAGGCCGATCCGCCCGGCCCACAGCGTGGCGTTCAGCGACAAGCCGAAGACGTACGAAATGATGTCGTTGGCGCCGGACAGCAGCAGCACGAGGAAGAACGTGATCGCCATCATGCCGAGCGAGGTCCGAACCGGCACGTCGCGCGGTCGCTGCAGCAGGTTGTGGTGCGCGGTGTCGCCGGTGAGCTTGCGCTCCAGAGCGGGGTAGACCAGCGCAATGGTGAAGATCAGGCCCAACCCGAGCACCAGCGGGAAGAAGGGCGCTGGAATGGTGACCGGCCCCAAGTAGAACTCCCACGGCGGCCACAGCCGCCCCATGCCGTCAGTCCACATCATGTACCAGTCGGGCTGCGAAGCGGCCGACACCATGCTGGCCACGTACGGGCCGAAGTTCCAAACCGCGTTGATCTGGAACACCCCGCTCATGATGGCGAGCACCCCGGTGAGGATCAACAACAGACCGATGCTCTTCACCGCGAACTTCGGCATGATCCGCACGCCGTCGACGTTGCTCTCGGTGCGCCCCACCCCCGGGTACTGGGTGTGCTTCTGGTACCAGACCAAGGCCAAGTGGACCGCTATCAGCGCGATGATGAGCCCCGGCAGCACGAAGACGTGGAACAGGTAGAACCGCGGAATGATCTCGGTGCCGGGGAATTCCGAGCCGAACAGCAGCCAGTTCAGCCAGGTGCCGACCACCGGGATGGACAGCAGGATGCCCGAAGCGATCCGCAGCCCGGTACCGGACAGCAGGTCGTCGGGGAGCGAGTAGCCGACGAACCCTTCGAACATGCCCAGGATGAACAACAAGATCCCGATGGTCCAGTTGGTCTCCCGGGGACGTCGGAACGCACCGGTGAAGAAGATCCGGAACATGTGGGCCACGATCGAAGCCATGAACACCAGGGCGGCCCAGTGGTGGATCTGCCGTGCGAACAACCCGCCGCGGACTTCGAACGAGATCTGCAAGGTGCTCTCGAAAGCCCGGGACATCTCCACACCGCGGAGGTTGTTGTACGGGCCGTTGTAGGTCACCTCCGCCATGGAGGGATCGAAGAAGTACGCCAGGTACGTGCCGCTGACGAGCAGGATGATGAAGCTGTACAGCGCCAGCTCCCCGAGCAGGTACGACCAGTTCGAGGGGAAGACCTTGTTCAACTGGCGGCGGAATCCGGAGCCGGCCTGCAGCCGGAGATCGACCTCGGTCGCCATGCGGCCGAGCCGGTTGAGCAGCTTGCTCTCCGATTTCGCGGGTTGGGTCAGCCTGCTCATGGCAACACCCCAGCGTTGGATGCCCGTCGACGTCGTCGAACGGCGAACCGTTTCTTCGCCATGGGGCCGTGCACGACGGCGTAGTTGCAGCGTACTGCCGCACCGACGGGTCTGCTGAGCACAGCGGTACCGGGTGTTGCGGCAGTTGGTGGATCCACCGGAGGTGCCCGGCCAGGGGCGGAGAGCGGACCGAGGTCCCCGCTGTTGCTCCAGCCCCCGCCTCGGGAATGTGCGACCAATGCGCACCCCCGCTCGGAGCGAGAGGGAGGCTGATTTCTCCAAAAATCACGCAACTCCTCGGCATGTCGCAAAAATTGCGCGAAGACGGGTGAAGCTTTCCAGTTCGTCCGTTCACCCAGGACCGCCTCAGGTGGATGCCCCACGTGCATCGATCGGTTCCGGGCGCCATCGACTCGACGTGCGAGGAGCTGCGGGGAGGGAACTCCGCGGTGCGCGCTTCCGCGCTCAAGAATTCTGGGAAACCCGCTCGATGTGCTCGTCGATCAAAGCGTCGAGTTCTGCCAGCCTGGCGCGGATTTCCGCTGCCCTGGTCCGGGACACCGCGGGTAGCTGAGCTGCGAGCTGACCGTATTCGACCAACAGCGCCGGCAGATCTGGCTGATCCATTTGGTGCGGGATGTGGGTCACCCTCCGATGGTGCGGGGTTTTCCCGCATCCGTCGATTCGATCAGAAAACGCTGGTGTTCTCGGGCAAGTGATCGGTCTTGGCTATTCTCTGCACTTCCAAGCCGGAACGAGATGGAGAGAGGCATGACCGAAACCGCGCTGGAGCGGGCCATGAGCTTGCTCGAGCAGTACCCGGTGGCAGACGGGCACAACGATTTGCCCTGGGCGCTGCGGGAACAAGTCGGTTACCGGCTGGACCGCTGCGACATCGCCCAGGACCAGTCCCATCGCTTGCACACCGACCTGCCGCGGCTGCGGAAAGGCGGAGTCGGCGCTCAGTTCTGGTCGGTCTACGTGGACGCCGAACTGCAGGGCGACCGGGCGGTGAGCGCCACCCTGGAACAGATCGACTGCGTCTTGTCCCTGGTGCGGAAGTACCCCCAGCAGCTGCAGCTGGTCACCACCGCGGAGGAGATGGAACGGGTCCGGGGAACCGACCGCATCGCCTCGTTGATGGGCGCCGAGGGAGGGCATTCGATCGCCTGTTCGTTGGCGACCCTGCGGGCTTTCCACCGGCTTGGCGTCAGGTACATGACGCTGACCCACAACGACAACGTCCCGTGGGCGGATTCGGCGACTGACGAGCCGGCCGTGCACGGTCTGACTCGCTTCGGCGTCGAAGTGGTCCGGGAGATGAACCGGCTGGGCATGCTGGTGGACCTGTCCCACACCTCGGCCGAGACCATGCGGGACGCGCTGCGGGCCACTCGGGCGCCGGTGATCTTCTCGCACTCCTCCGCCCGCGCGGTGTGCAACCATCCCCGCAACATCCCCGATGACGTGCTGGCCGAACTGCCCGAGAACGGCGGGGTCGCGATGGTGACCTTCGTGCCGAAGTTCGTCCTCCAGGAGGCCGTGGAGTGGGCGGAGGCCGCCGATGAGCACCTGCGCGCTCGTGGTCTGGATCCGCTGGGAACGACTCCGGAGGTGATGGCGGTCCGAGCGGAGTTCGAAAAGGCCAACCCGCGGCCCGTGGCCACCGCTTCCACGGTGGCCGACCACCTGGATCACATGCGCGAAGTCGCAGGTGTCGACCACCTCGGCATCGGAGGTGATTACGACGGCACCCCCTACATGCCGGAGGGGTTGGAGTCCGTTGCCAGCTATCCCCAGCTGGTGGCGGAGCTGTTGTCCCGGAACTGGTCGGAATCCGATCTGGCGAAGCTGACTTGGCAGAACGCGGTTCGAGTGCTGCGGGACGCCGAGGCGGTGGCCCGTTCCCTGCAGCGGACGGAAGAACCTTCGGTGGCCACCATCGAGCAGCTGGACGGTTGAGTCGATTGCTGCGTTTTCCGGCCCGGTGTTCGGATGACCGGGCCGGATTGCTCCACGGGCACTGCGGTAGATGAGTGAGGCATTGAATTGTTCGTTGACCTCACGTTCTTCTGATCGTTAAGTTCGATGCGGATCATCGCCGCATAATTGAGGTGTCCCATGAAGCGGTTCGACCGATTGCAGCAAATTCTGTCCCTGGACGCGGATCGGGACTGCGAAACCATTTACCGGCTGCTCGCCGAGTACGAGTTTCCATGGGACATAACGAAAGCTCTTGAATTCGCGTTGTTCCGGACCTATGCGGTGCCGTCCATCGGCCGATTGCTCGACCGGACCGGAGAATTCGTCAAATGCCCGCAGAAGCGGTATGACGACACCACGCTGCTGCTCTACGAAGTTTTCCACTGGGGCCCGCGCAGTCCGCGCGGCCGCGAAGCCATCGACCAGATCAACGCCATTCACTGGCGGTACCGCATCAGCAACGAGGACTACCTGTACACCCTCTCGACTTTCGTCGTGACTCCGGTTCGCTGGCTGGACGATTTCGGCTGGAGAGAACTCCACCCCCACGAGATCCGCGCGATGACCAATGTCATGCGACGAATGGGGGAGGGGATGAAAATCTCCGACATACCCGAGACGTACCAGGAATTCAGCGAATTCTTCGACGATTACGAGCGCAAGTACTTCGGCTTCGACCCCGGTGGACGTCGGGTGGCCGACGCGACGCTCAGACTGTTCGGGGAGTGGTATCCCGGAAAAGTCGGTGCTGTGGTTTCGCGCGCAGCGCGCCTGCTCATGGATCCGCACTTGTTGGAGGCTTTCGGCTATCCGCAGCCTCCCGATTTCGCCCGGAAGCTCGCCCGGCTGGCGCTGAGGGCCAGGGCGAAGGTCATCCGCTACGGCCCGGTCCGACCCGACCACCGTCCGGTCGCGCCCCGCCCACCCACGTACCCGCAGGGATGGACCATCCAGGAACTCGGCCCCCGCTCCTTCCACCGCTACCGGGCCCGCCGGCTGGCCGAAGGAAAACAACTCCCGGAGCGCCCACCTGCGGTGCACAGGAACTGCTGAGAGCCTCTCCACCTCTCGATGTGAGCAGCAGGTCGCAGCGGGTTCGCCGCGACCTGCTGCTCGTGGTGTTGCGGAGCCCTTCCGCCGCGGAGGGGAGCGGCTGCTGCACAACCGCACCGGACCGTGCTGCCACCTCCGCGCGATTCGGAAGAGATCTGCGCCCGGTCTTCCCAGCAGGGCCACCTGTCGAACGCCAGCGCTCGGAACAGCCGGATGAACGCCCTGAGGAGGGCGAGCAGCTGCGTTCCTCCGGTGGCTGCCAGGCCGGGGTGCGCGCTGCGACCGAGCTGGTTTCTCCAGTGCCGTGCTGCCGACGGGAAGCGCAGTGCCCGTGCAGCTGCCCAACCGGTGCATTCACCCGATGCGTTCACGTCATGCAGAAGTGGTATCGGAAGGGGGCACCGGGATTCGCGCGCACCCGCTTCGCGACCGCCGTGGTGCATCCCCTCCCAGGACTGGGCGGAGGCCACATCCGGGTTTGCGGATCGGAACTGAATTCAGCGGCTCCTGCAGAAAAGGAGATTCTTCTCTCCCGGAATAGATCCACATCAGATTGATGATTCCGATTCTGGAAGATTCTTTTTTCCTCCCAAGGGGAAGTGCCCTGTCGAGTGATTCGAACACAGGGGCCAGTCAAACGGGACTGTCGATCGGTGTTGTTCGCACTGCGGTACAGCAAGCGCGCCCATACGATTCCGATACGCCTCCTGGCTGCCGGATAGGAGGAGGATCCATGGTC
>NZ_AYJW01000065.1 GCF_000497205.1 Saccharopolyspora rectivirgula DSM 43747 | reverse complement strand
GTGATGGTCTGCTCCGAGATGTTGCGGGAGATGCCAAAGTCGGTGAGCTTGATCTGGCCGTCCTGGCCGATGAGCACGTTCCCGGGTTTGACGTCGCGGTGCACGATGCCCGCCCGGTGCGCTGCGGTCAGCGCGCTGGCCAACCCGTCGGCGACCACCGCCAGCTGCTGATCGGTCAGGGTGCGCTGCTCGGCCAGCAGCTCGGCCAGGCTCTGCGCCGGAACCAGCTCCATGACCACGAAGGGCTCGCCCTCCTGCCTGGCCACGTCGTAGAGCGTCACCACGTTCGGGTGGGAGAGCGAGGCGATGGCGCGGGCTTCGCGCAGGGCGCGTTCGCGGAGCTCGGACGCTTCGGCTTCCGGCAGGCCGGGCGGCAACCGCACTTCTTTGACCGCCACCGGCCGGTCCAGCAGCTCGTCCACTCCGGACCAGACGGTGCCCATGGCCCCGTCGCCGAGCTTGCTCTCCAGCCGGTAGCGGCCGGCTATCCGGCGGGCGGTGTCGGGGGACTCGTCACTGCGGTCTGCGGCCACCTGATCATTGTCGGCCTTCCGACCTCGGCGGCGCAGCACCACCTGCCACTTCCGTCACACCACGTGCAAGTTGATCACGTAGGGTGTCAAAAAGGCGTTACACAAAGTGAAATTTCCCACGGGGAAATTTCGCGGAGGCCGTTCCGCAATCATCGGAATTCTTTTCGTCGCAACGAAAATAGCCGTTGTACCGGCGACGACGTTATATATGCGCGGCTGGGCATAGGTTCCACTTTTCGGATAAGTTGGACCCGATCGGACCGCTGAATCCTGGCCCGTCTGTTCTTTGGCCGTACAGCTACAACGTTGCCGAGGGCCGGCGCGCCCGCTGCCGTGGTGCGCGTGCCGGTGCGTTAACGAAGAATCCCGGTGGTCGGGGGCTCGGCGGATCAGGATCGCCACGACCAACCGGCCTTAGGAGGTGCCCTTGCACGTTGCCGTCATCGCGCACCTGCTCGTTGCTCTCGTCCTTCCGGCCGTCGTCCGGAAGAGCACCCGCGCCGCTTTCGCCATCGCTGCAATACCCCCCGCCGGGGTTTTGATCTGGGTGCTGGCGCAAAGCCGCGAAGTGCTCAGCGGGCAGTTGATCAGCGAGACGGTCGCATGGGCGCCGCTGCTCGGCCTGGAGATCAACTTCCTGCTCGATCCGCTCGCCCTGGCGATGACGGTGCTGGTCGCCGGCATCGGCACGCTGGTGCTGATCTACTCGATCTACTACTTCCGCTCCGGCGGCGGAGACGCCCGGCGATCCCCTCCGCTGCTGCTCGCGTTCGCCGGGGCGATGCTCGGTCTGGTCTTCGCCGACAACCTGCTCACCGTCTACATCTTCTGGGAACTGACCACCGTCTGCTCGTACCTGCTCATCGGGCAAGCCGGTATCAGCCGGGAATCCCGGCGCTCCGCGATCCAGGCCCTCGTGATCACCACCCTCGGCGGCCTGGTGATGCTGCTCGGCTTCATCGTTCTCGGCGAGTCAGCCGGAACCTACCGGATCTCGGAGCTGGCGGCCAACCCGCCGAGCGGCGCCACCGCCCTGGGCGCCGCCGCGCTGATCCTGGTCGGCGCGTTCACCAAGTCGGCCCAGGTGCCGTTCCACAGCTGGCTGCCGGCGGCGATGGTCGCGCCCACGCCGATCAGCGCCTACCTGCACGCCGCCTCCATGGTCAAAGCCGGTGTCTTCCTGGTCGCTCGGATGGCGCCGGTGTTCCAGAACGTCCCGCAGTGGCAGATGACCACCGTGGCGTTCGGGGTGCTGACCATGCTGGTGGGCGGCTGGCGCGCCCTGCACGAGTACGACCTGAAGAAGGTGCTCGCGTTCGGCACCGTCAGCCAGCTCGGCTTCCTGATGGCGCTGGTCGGGGCGGGCAGTCGCAACGCGGCGCTGGCCGGGGTCGCGATGCTGCTGGCCCACGGCTTCTTCAAGGCCGCGCTGTTCATGGTGGTCGGCATCATCGACCACCAGACCGGTACCCGCGACATCCGTGAGCTGTCCGGCCTCGGCCGCCAGCTGCCCTGGCTGGCGGGATTCGCGGTGCTGGCCGCGGCCTCGATGGCGGGCATCCCGCCCACCCTCGGCTTCGTCGGGAAGGAAGCCGCGCTCAGCTCCTTCCTCGGGCTCGGCTCGGCCGGCCTGGTGGTGGACCTGCTGCTGACGGTCGCGTCGATGTTCACCGTCGCCTACAGCCTCCGGTTCCTGTGGGGCGCTTTCGCCACCAAGCCGGGCCAGGACCCCTCCGCGGCGCCCCGGCCCGGAGCGGCCGCCATGGTGCCCACCGCGATCCCGGCGCTGGCCGGACTCGTGCTGGGCCTCGGCTACCTGCCGGTCGACCTGCTGGCCAGCAGCTACGCCGACGTCCTGCCGAACCGGCAGGAGGAGTACCACCTCGCGCTGTGGCACGGCTTCGAGATGCCGCTGCTGCTGTCCGCGCTGGCCATCCTCGGCGGTCTCGGACTGCACTACATCCGCAGGCCGCTGACCGCGGTGCGCAACCGGCTGCCCCGGCTGCTCGACGCCCAGCGCGGCTACGAGCGGATCATGGCGCTGCTGGAACGCGTCTCGGTGGGCGTCACCGCCCGCACGCAGGTCGGTTCGCTGCCCGTCTACATCGGCATCATCCTGCTGACCGTGCTGGCGGTGCCCGGCACGGCGCTGCTGACCCAGGCCGGCGGGCTCCCCGAAGGCGTGCAGCTGTACCACGCGGACCTGCAGATCCCGCTGGCCATCGTGCTGATCGTGGCGGCGATCGCGGTCGCCCGGGCCCGGCGCCGGCTGACCGCGGTGCTGCTCACCGGGGTGATCGGGTACGCCATCGGTGGTCTGTTCGTCGTGGACGGCGGACCGGACCTGGCACTGGCCCAGTTCCTGGTCGAAACCCTCACCCTGGTGGCGTTCGTGTTCGTGCTGCGCCGGCTGCCGGCCCACTTCAGCTCCGCCAAGGGGATCCGCGCCTTCCGGCTGCCCAAGATCCTGCTCTCCGGCGCGGTGGGGGTGTTCATCGCGGCTTCGGCGCTGGTGTTCAGCTCGGCCCGGCCGATCCAGACGGAAGTCGCGGACCCCACCCCGGTGCCGCCGGCCAGCCAGGAGTTCATCGCCCGCGCGGAGGAGGGCGCCGGGGCGACCAACGTGGTCAACGCGATCATCGTCGACTTCCGGGCCTTCGACACGGTGGGTGAGATCTCGGTGCTCGCGGTGGCCCTCACCGGTGTGGCCAGCCTGATCCTGGCCTCCCAGGAAGAACGCCGCATCCGCAGCGCCCGGGCGGCCGCGCGACGACAACGGCAGACCAGCGAGTCCGAACAGCGGCTGGAGCAGCAGGAGGAGGTGCGCGAATGACCACCGGAGGAGCACCCAAGATGGACTGGGGGCGGGACGCGCCCGCTGAGCGCTGGCTGCTCTCCGGGCACCCCCGGGACGCCCGCCAGCGCAGCGTGCTGCTGGAGCTGGCCGCCCGCGTCGTCTTCCCCACGGTCATGGTGCTGTCGGTCTACCTGCTGTTCGCCGGGCACACCCGAGCCGGTGGCGGGTTCAGCGGCGGCCTGGTGGCCGGGCAGGCGTTCGTGCTGCGCTACCTGGCCGGTGGCCGGATAGACGACAGCTCGATCTTCTCCCTGCGCCCACCGGTGATGATGGGCACCGGTCTGGTGATCGCTTCGGGGACCGCCTTCCTGCCGCTGCTGTTCGGCGGAGAACTGCTGGAAAGCGCCATCTACAAGTTCACCGTCCCGGTGCTCGGGGAGATCAAGTTCGTCACCAGCCTCGTCCTCGACACCGGTGTCTACCTGCTGATCATCGGGGTGGTGCTGGACCTGCTGCGGACATTGGGGTCCGGGATCGAAGCAGACGCCCAAGCGGCGGCGAGGGGGCAGCAGTGACCGTAAACCTCTTCATGGCGCTGGTGCTGGCCGTGCTGTACGCGGTCGGCTTCTACCTGCTGATGCAGCGCTCGCTGATGCGGATCCTGCTGGGCATCGTGATCCTCGGGCACGCCTCGAACTTGCTGCTGCAGCTGGCCGGCGGGCCGCCGGAGCGGGCGCCGATCCTGCACACCGCGCCGCTGGAGGAGATGGCCGACCCGCTGCCCCAGGCGATGGCGCTCACCTCCATCGTCATCACCTTCGCGCTGACCACGTTCCTGCTGGCGCTGGCCTACCGGGGCTGGTCGATGCTGGGCCACGACGAAGTCCGGGACGACGTCGAGGACCGCCGGATCCAGCGGCTGGAGCGAAAACTCGAGCAGGAAGAAGACGAGGAAGAAGAGGAAGAGCTGGAGAAGGAGGCGACGCAGTGACCGCCCTGGTAGCCCTGCCTGTGATCCTGCCGCTGGCGGCTGCCGGGCTGTCGCTGGTCTTCGGCCGCTACGCCGATGCCCAGCGGCTCATCGGGCTGCTGGTGCTCGGGCTGATCATCGTCGACGCCGGGGTGCTGCTGCACCTGGCCAACCAGAACGGGCCCCTGGTGCTGCAGATGGGCGGCTGGGCGGCCCCCTTCGGGATCACCCTCATCGCCGACCGGTTGGCCGCGCTGCTGCTGCTGGTCTCCTCGGTGGTCACCTTCGCGGTGCTGGTCTACTCGATCGGTCAGCGGATCACCGACTACGGCCGGCAGCGCTCCAGCACCACCTTCCACCCCGTCTACCTGATGCTGTGCGCGGGGGTGTCGCTGGCCTACCTGACCGGCGACCTGTTCAACCTGTTCGTCGCGTTCGAGATCATGCTGGCGTCCTCGTACGTGCTGATCACCCGGCGCACCACCAGCAACCGGGTGCAGCCGGGGATGACCTACACGATCGTCAGCCTCACCTCCTCGCTGCTGTTCATCACGATGATCGCGCTGGTCTACGCCTCGACCGGCACGGTCAACCTGGCCGACCTGGGGGAGAAGGTCCAGCTGATGCCGCGGGGGCTGCAGATCGCCCTGGCGCTGCTGGTGGTCATCGTCTTCGGCATCAAAGCCGCGATCGTGCCGCTGCACTTCTGGCTGCCGGACAGCTACCCGACCGCTCCCGCGCCGGTCACCGCGGTGTTCGCCGGCCTGCTGACCAAGGTGGGCATCTACGCGCTGATCCGCACCCAAACCCTGGTGTTCAGCCACGCGGAGAGCTGGGACCTGATGCTGTTCCTCGGGCTGATCACCATGATCATCGGCGCCCTCGGCGCCATCGCCCAGAACGACATCAACCGATTGCTGTCGTTCTTGCTGGTCAGCCACATCGGGTACATGCTCTTCGGGCTCGGCGCCTACAACGTGTCCGGGCTGTCCGGGGCGATCCTCTACATCGTCCACCACATCACGGTGCAGGCCACGCTGTTCCTGGTGAGCGGTCTGATCACCCGGCGCACCGGCACCGTGGCGCTGACCAGGATGGGCGGTTTGGCGAGGGTGGCGCCGCTGACCGCGGTGCTGTTCGCGCTGCCGGCGCTGAGCTTGGCTGGCGTGCCCCCGTTCTCCGGGTTCGTCGCCAAGGTGGCGCTGCTGCAGGCCGGCATCAACGTCGGCACCTGGACCGCCTACGTGGCCACCGGTGGTGCGGTGCTGACCAGCCTGCTGACGCTGTACGCGGTCGCCCGGGTGTGGACCCGGGCCTTCTGGGGGCAGATCAAAGCCCCGCAAGCCGACCCCGACCCCAACGACGAGCTGGTGGTCGGCACCGCTGACACGAACAAGCCGATGGTGGTGGCCAGCGGGGTGCTGACGGCGGCCACCGTGGTCATCGCACTGGCCGGCGGGCCGCTGTCGCAGGTCAGCCAGGACGCGGCGAACGACCTGATGAGCGGTGAACCGTACCGGGCTGCCGTGCTGGGAGGGGGAAACCAGTGACGAGTCATGCTTTCACCCGGCGGAGGCGGCTGCTCGCCCGGCTGCCGATGGTGGCGTGGCTGACCCTGGTGTGGGTGCTGCTGTGGGGCACGTTCGACATCGGCACGTTCTTCTTCGGGCTGGTGGTGGCGGTGCTGGTGGTCGTCGCGTTCCCCACCCCGGTGATCCGCACCAACGTGGTGCTGCGGCCGGTGCGGGTGGTGCAGCTGGCGCTGTACGTGGCCTGGGACCTGGTGGTGTCCACCCTGCGGGTCGCCTGGCAGGCGGTGCGCTACGGGCCGAACGCGGAGGCCTCCATCGTCTCGGTGCGGTTGCGGACCGACTCCGACCACATCGCCGCGATCCTGGCCAACGCCATCTCGCTCGCCCCGGGGCAGTTCGTGATGCACCTCGACCGACCTAACCGGCTCTTCTACGTGTACGCCCTCGGGACGACCGAAAGCGGTGTCGAACAGGTCCGCCAGGACGTCCTGAAGCTGGAGAAGAAGGTGGTCCGGGCCGTCGGCTCGCCGCGCGACCTCCAGCGGATCCTCCAGGAGGAGGCGAAATGACCTGGGTCTTCATCATCACCTTCGCGTTGCTGTGCCTGGCGGCGTTGCTGGTGCTGGTCCGGCTGCTGCGGGGCCGCAGCACGCTCGACCGGATCGTCGCCGTCGACGTCTTCGTCACCCTGGTGGTCGCCGCCACCTGCGTCGGGATGGGCTGGCAGAAGAACGGGGAGAACATCGCTCTGCTCGCCGCGTTCGCACTGCTGGGGTTCATCGGTTCGGTGGTCGCTGCCCGCCTGGTCGAGAAGAAGGAGTCCTACCGGTGAGCGCGCTGGACGTTTTCTCCGCGGTCTGCCTGATCATCGGTGCGCTGTCCTGCTTGTCGGGGGCGGTCGGGCTGCTCACCTTCCCCGACGTGGTGGCCCGGCTGCAGGCGGCGACCAAGCCGCAGACGCTCGGGCTGCTGCTGATCCTGCTGGGCACCGCGGTGCAGCTGCAGTTCGTCTACGCGTCGGGGCTGATCCTGGTGGGCCTGTTCCAGGTGTTGACCTCCCCGGTGCTCTCCCAGCTCATCGGGCGCGCCGCCTACCGGTCGAATTCCCTGCGGGAGGACCGGTTGGTGGTCGACGAGCTGGGGGAGCGGGTCGAGCACCTGCACGAGCACCGCCAGGCGAGTTGATCCACTGCGACTATCCGGGATAACTCGGTCACAACTGGTCACGATCCGGCCGGTGTGTGATCAAATAGGCCGGTGCGGGATGACCGGATGTCGGCGGACGCGGAAAGGTGTGAAGCCATCATGCGGCGGGCTGGTCAGCTCTTGGCGGGTTTGCTGTTCGCCCTGGTCGTGCTGTGTTCGCCGGTGACGTCGGCGGCTGCTGCGGCGGACGGGGCCGCCGTGGCGACCCGGGGTTCGTCCGCTGTGGTGGCCCAGGATTCGTCCGCGCAGCAGTCGGGAGGTCCTCAGGAGGAGCTCACCCAGGAGCAGCGCAACATGATCGGGGTCACCGGTCTGGTCTTGATCGGCCTCGTTTTTCTTTCTCGCAAGATAAGGAAAAAGCCGGTGTTCTTCATCTCCTGGAAGAAGAAGTAAACCGACTGGCTGGTCTGTTTTGCCAATTCTTTCGATGCGAATTCGCCGGATGGACTGGACCTGAGCGCGAACCTGTGGGATTTTCACAACTAGCGATGGGTGATCGAACTCGTTGATTTCGGTTGCCATCGCAGGGCGGAAGCCCCTCAGACGTGGGTCGGCGCCGGGAAGCCCCCCGACCGGTGCCGACCCACACCTTTTCCGGTTCAAGTTTTTCAGCCCGGCCTAAATCCCGTAGCCCGTTCGCCGCAGACCGATAACCGGTTGGCTACTGACCGTTCATCTCGGCGGGCGGTTGGCGGCCAAGTGGTGCAGTATGAGGCGCAAATGAGAGCCGCCTTGTTCCTGCACCGTGACAACGACGACCCCGTCGCATCGCGAGCTGCTCGCCGGAAAAGCGGGTCAGCTCAGTTCCGATCGGCTTCTACCGGGTGCGGGGGCAGCGGGCAGCGGCACTCGTGGAGCGACCACCGGAATGCGCGCCGGAAGCGGTGCGTTGCCCGGAAGGGGAGCGCCTGCGAGCGCGGCCCCGGTGCGCTTCCGACCGGCGGTGCACCAGCGGCCGCGCAGCTGGTCACCCGCCCGGTGCGACCGAGCCTTCGGCGGCAGCGGTCGAGGACCGGTATCGTGGTTGGCGGCAGCGCGGCATCGGGAACCACTTCCGCGCGTGCCGCGGCGGTGCACAGCTCGCGCACAGCCGAGGTGAATTCGCCGCAGGGCCCGGAGAACCGCATCCGGGACCGCTCCGCGGCTGGTGCGACAGCGACCGGTACTGGAAATGCGGCCGGACGAGTTCTTCCGGTTCCTGCGGAACGGGAGTCCGCTCTCCGGCCAGTGCGAGCACATCGCCGGGTGACGACCGGCGCCGGGCGAAAACCGCTCGGCCCACCCGGCCTCAGTTCGGGCCGCGTTCTGCAGTTCTGGCCCGCACTCGAGTCGCTGATTGCGAACGATCGCGGCCACCTGGCGGGAACCGCCGGTGCCCGCGCAGGTGAATTCGCTGACCGCCCGGCCCCTGCCAGAGCAGTGGCGGCGGTTCGGACCACGACCACCGCGGTGGCCGATTCCGGTCGGCGCACCGGGTTGTCAACCGGGGCACGCAGGCGGTCCGGGTAAGGAAACCGGTCACGGGTACCCGCCAACGGCCGCAGGGGGCCGCAGTTGGGCTGACACGGGCGGGCTGCGCGTGCCGGAACGATTTGAGAAGAAAACAGGAGGCGTGGCGTGACCGTGGTGGACTCGCGAGACGCGGAACCCGGCCAGACCCGTGGTCCGGGCGGCGCGGATCGGGACTCTGCGGAACCGACCGGAACGAAGTCGGCGACCCTGGTGGCACCCGACGTGGACGCGCCGAGTGCGCCGGCTGACCCCACCATGGCAGGAGTGGGATCCGGTGTGGAATCCGCTGTGGCCGACCTCGGTGCTGGCCGTGGACCCTCCTGGCTGGATTCCTGGCTGCGGGAGAATTCGCCGCGGGTGGTCGCGTGGCGCCGGCACATCCACGCCAACCCGGAGCTGTCCCGAGCCGAGTACGAGACCACCGCCTTCCTCCGCGAGAAGTTGACCAGCGCCGGGCTGCGTCCGCGGGTGCTGCCCAAGGGCACCGGACTGATCTGCGACATCGGACGGGGCAGCAAGACCATCGCGCTGCGCGCGGACATCGACGCCCTGCCGCTCACCGAATCCACCGGACTGCCGTTCTCCTCCACAGTGGAGGGAGTGGCCCACGCCTGCGGGCACGACGCGCACACCACCGTCCTGCTCGGCACGGCGCTGGCCCTGGCCAACGCGCCGGAACTGCCCGGGCGCATCCGGCTCATCTTCCAGCCGGCCGAAGAGGTCATGCCCGGCGGTGCCCTGGACGTGCTGGCCACCGGGGCGCTGGACGGAGTCGACCGGATTTTCGGGTTGCACTGCGACCCGCGGTTGCCGGTCGGCAGTATCGGCACCCGGGTCGGGGCGATCACTTCGGCCAGCGACCTGCTGGAGCTGCGGTTGTCCTCCCCCGGCGGGCACACCTCGCGGCCGCACCTGACCGCGGACCTGGTGCACGGGCTGGGCTCGGTCATCACCGGACTGCCGATGTTGCTGTCCCGGCGGGTCGACCCGCGCACCGGAACGGTGCTCACCTGGGGTGCGGTGCACGCCGGGGAAGCGCCGAACGCCATTCCGCAGAACGGCGTGCTCACCGGCACGCTCCGCACCGGGGACCGCACCACGTGGGCGAAGCTCGAGCCGCTGGTGCACGAACTGGTGCACAGCCTGCTGAGCCCGCTGGGGATCGGATTCGACCTGCAGCACCGCCGAGGGGTGCCGCCGGTGGTCAACGACTCCGAGAGCACCGAAATCCTGCGCGCGGGCGTCGTCGCCGGGCTGGGCGAGCAGGCGTTGGCCAGCACGCCGCAGTCCTCCGGCGGGGAGGACTTCGGGTGGTACCTGGAGCACGTGCCGGGCTCGTTCGCCAGGCTCGGGGTGCACTCCGGGGTGGGCCGGGTGAAGGACCTGCACCAGCCCACGTTCACCCTCGACGAGCGAGCCCTGCTGGTCGGCATCCGGGTGATGGTGAACACCGCGCTGCAGGCGCTGAAGAACTGACTCACCTGGTCCGGTGATCCCGATCCCGGGCCGTATCCCGCGCCGGCTCCGCTGCCTCTATTGGGCATGACGGTGAACAAGACCTCTGCGGACCTGGTGACCGGTTTCGAGCGTCGCGCCCGGCACGGAGCGCTGC
This sequence comes from Saccharopolyspora rectivirgula DSM 43747, assembly GCF_000497205.1. Taxonomy (GTDB): domain Bacteria; phylum Actinomycetota; class Actinomycetes; order Mycobacteriales; family Pseudonocardiaceae; genus Saccharopolyspora; species Saccharopolyspora rectivirgula. Next base: position 11,475 of record NZ_AYJW01000065.1, on the reverse strand, counting down.
CCAGGTCCGCTGCGGAGCGCGAGTTCGGCGCGGAAGCGGTGGCGGAGTCGGTGGCGGGCGGCGAGCTGCTGGAGCTGTGGCCCGGCGTGCTGGTGCTGGCCAGCAACGCCGAGGAGCCGCTCACCCGGGCTTCGGCCGCGTTGTGGCGCGCCGGCCCGCAGGCGGTGCTGTCCGGGCTGACCGCAGCCGCGATGCACGGTTGCCGGGCAGCCGCCGGTCGGGAGATCCACGTGACCGTCCCGTACGACTGCGAGCGGCGGTCCGCGCCGGGGCTGCGGGTGCACCAGGCTTGGCTGCGGGAATCGGACGTGCTGCTGCTGGACGGGCTGCGCACGTTCGCCTTGGACGTGGCGCTCACCGAGCTGTTGTGCTCCGGGCCGGACCGGATCGCACTGGCCTGCCTGGAGCAGGCGCTGCACCAGCTCGGTGGCGCGGCGGAGGAGTTCCGCGCCCGGCTCGGGGTGCGGTTGGCGCTGCGGCGGGACCGCCGAGGAACCCGCCGAGCGGCCGCGCTGCTGGAGTTGGCCTGGAGTCGCGCGCCGCAGCTGTTCCCGGTTCCGGGCTAGCTCCGCGGCCGGTACCAGCCGGCCTGCTGGGCGTCGTGCCGGGCGGCGCGGAACCGCTCGAAGGCTTCGGTGTAGCGGTCGTGGTCGGTGGGGTTCGGCTCGACGGTGTCGGCCGGAGTGACCAGCTCGTCGGCCACTTCGGAGAGGCTCCGGCGCTCCAGCACTGAACGCGCGGTGATGACCGCGCCTTTCGCGCCGGCTTGCGCGTCGGCGGTGCGCACCACCGGAAGCCCGGTCACGTCCGCGATGATCTGCCGCCACAGCCGGTTGGCCGCGCCACCGCCGGTGAGCCGGATTTCGCTGGGTTGCACGACGTTGGCCCGCAAGCATTCGTGGATGACCATGGCAAGTCCTTCCAGGCAGGCTCGGGCGATTTCGGCGGGCCCGTGCACCAAGCTCAAGCCGTGCAGGCTGCCGCGGGCGTGCGGGTCGTGGAACGGGGCCCGTTCGCCCGCCGGGGACAGGTAGGGCAGCAGGAGCAGTCCGCCGCTGCCGGCTCGGGCGTTCTCGGCCAGGTCGGTGAGGTCCTCCGGGTTCGGCAAGCCGAGCAGGCGGCAGACCCATTCGATGACTTCGGTGCCGGACAGGGTGGCGTTGGCCAGCAGCCAGCTGTCCGGGGCCGGGGTGCGCAGGGTCATGCCGATCGGGGGCCGGTCCAGGTGCGGGTCGGTGCTGAACACCTCGGCGCAGATCGTGGTGCCCAGGATCGTGCAAGCCTGTCCCGGGCGGGTCGCGCCGGCGCCCAGGGCGGTGGAGACCACGTCGTAGGCGGCGAGCACCACCGGGGTCCCGGCCGGTATCCGCAGTTGTTCGGCGACGGCCTGCTGCAGCGGGGCGACTCGTTGCTGGCCTTCGACGACGTCCGGCAGCAGGCGGTGCGCCCAGCCCAGGTCGAGCTTGTCGAGCACGTCGGTGGAGTACTGGCCGGTGCGGATGTCCAGGAACGGGTTGGAAGCGTCCGAGCTGTCCCAGCAGATGCGCCCGGTCAGGCGGGAGAACAGCCAGCTCCCGCAGGTGAGCACGGCTGCTGAGCGGCTGATCCGCTCCGGTTGGTGTTCGGCGAGCCAGCTCAGCTGCGCGTGCGGCAGCCCGGCGAATCCCGCGGAGCCGTTGCTGGCGAACAGCTCGTGGAGGAGGCCGTCGGTTTCCCAGCGCTGGATGATCGCGCTCGCCCGGGCGTCGTTCCACAGCAGTGCTGGCCCGGTCGGCCGGCCGGCGGCGTCCACCAACCAGCAACCATCGCCTTGGGCGGTGATGGCCAGGGCGCTGACCGGTTCGGCGAGCCGTGCGGTGAGCTCGGTGACGGTGTCCAGGACTGCCTGCAGCACTTCGTCCATGTCCTGCTCGGACCAGCCGGGGTGTGGCCGGACCACTCGGGTGGGGCGCTGCGCGGCCGCGAGTTCGGTCCCGGTTGCGGCGTAGGCGACGCTTTTCACCACGGAGGTGCCGGCATCGATGCCGATGGTGATCACGCCCGTTCCCTCCTGTTGTGCTGGGCCTACCGCTGAGCGAAGCCGATATTTATCACAACATTTAGTGTTAATAATTTCAACGACAGTGTTATTTTCGGGTTTGGACGGGACATCCGGCCTCGGTTGAGGCCAAGGCGGAAGGACGTGACGTGCCGGCTCAAGCAAGCGGCGACGCCCGCCGAGGGCAGATCGAGCTCGTGCTGCTGGACATCGGCGGCCCCGTGTACGACGATGCCGCCTACCGGGACGCCCTGCAGCGGGCGACCGGGGACCTGCTCGCCGAGCGGGGCGAGGAACTCGACGAAGCCCGGTTCCAGGCCGTCTACGACGAGTTCCGGCAACGGCAGAGCGGGTCGCTGCGGACAGCGGTCGCCGCGCACTTCCTCACCCCGCAGGACCGGGAGCAGCTCTCCGAACGGGCCAAGCGGTACTGGAGCTACCCGGCATCGGCGCTCCACCCCGACGTCCTGCCCGCTCTGCGCGAACTGGCCGGGAACTACCGGCTGGCGGTGGTGGCCAACCAGCGGCAGGCGGTGCTGGAGGCGCTGCGCCGGGACGGGGTCGCCGAGTTCATCGACATCTGGGCGATCTCGGAAACCGTCGGCGTGGAGAAACCGGATCCGGGGATATTCCAGTACGCGCTGCGGGAAGCGGGCACCCCCGCCGAGCACGCCGTGCACGTGGGCAACCGGCTGGACACCGACGTGCGAGGGGCCCATCGGGTCGGCCTGCGCACCGTGTGGGTGCTGCGCGGGGAAGCGCCGCCGCACCCCACCCCCGAACAGCTCGCCGAACCGGACGTCGCGATCCGATCCCTGGCCGAACTGCCCGAGGCGCTGCGCCAACTGCAAGGTCTCGGTGGATGACGCGCCCGAGGAGCCGACCGATGAGCGAACTCGTGGCCGGAGTGGACATCGCGACCGCAACCGTGCGGGTCCAGGTGCACGACCCGGCCGGCGCGCTGGTGGCCGCCGCCAGCAGGCCGCTCCCGGAGCCGGTGCGTCCCGGGGACGGCCGCTCCGAACAGGACGCTCGCGCCTGGTGGCCAGCCGTGCGCGACTGCCTGGCCGAATGCACCTCGGCGTTGGGCGAGCACCGCAACCGGATCGCCGCGCTGGCGGTCTCCGCCACCTCCGGAACGGTGGTCGCGGTGGACAGCTCCGGCGAGCCGCTCGGCCCGGCGCTGATGTACGACGACCGGCGCGCCGAGCGGGAAGCGCGGACAGCGGCGGAGGCCGGCGCGGCGCGGTGGGCGCGCAGCGGGATCACCCCCTCGGCTTCCTCCGGACTGGCCCGGATCGGCTGGCTGGCCGGACACCTGCCCAGTGGAACGGCCCGCATCTGCCACACCGCCGACTTGATCGGCTGGAAGCTGACCGGCGCACCGGTGGCCGTGGACTCCAGCCACGCGCTCAAGAGCGGTTACGACCCGGTGGCGCAGGAGTGGGCGGACGAAGCGCTCGACGCGCTCGGCGTGCCGCACCGGTTGCTCCCCGAGGTGGTCCGGCCGGCCGCGGAGATCGGTGCGGTCGGCGAGCAGGCCGCAGCCGACACCGGGCTGCCGGTGGGCTGCGTGGTGCGGGCTGGGATGACCGACGGGTGCGCCGGGCAGCTGGCCGCCGGAGCGGTGTCCGATGGGGAGTTCGTCACCGTCATCGGCACCACGCTGGTGCTCAAGGGGGTTTCCCGGGAACTGGTGCACGACCCGACCGGGGCGGTCTACAGCCACCGGCACCCGGACGGGATGTGGCTGCCCGGAGGGGCGGCCAACGTCGGTGGTTCCGCGCTGTCCGATGTCGACCCAGCAGAATTGTCCGAACTGGACAGCGCTGCGCTGCGGCGCGGACCGGCCACCGCGGTCGACTACCCGCTGCGCGGGAAGGGTGAACGGTTCCCGTTCACCGCGGCCGGCGCAACCGGGTTCCGCATCGGACGACCGGTCGACCGCATCGACGAACACCGCGGCCGTCTGGAAGGAATAGCCTTCTGCGAACGCCTGGCCCTGCAGCGCCTGGCGGACCTCGGGGCGCCGCAAGCAGGCCCGATCCGCACCGCGGGAGGTGGGGCGCGCAGTGCTGCCTGGTGCCGGATCAGGGCTTCGGTGCTGCAGCGGCCGGTGCTGCGGATCCCGCAGGCGGCGACCGCGCTGGGAGCAGCCCTGCTGGCCGCGACCGGAACGCTGCACCCCTCGCTCACCGCCGCCGCGGCCGAAATGGTGCCGAACGGGGAGCTGATCGAACCCGACGCGGCGGAAAGCCCCCGGCTGGAGGAGAGCTACCAGAGGTTCTGCGCGGAACTGCGCGCTCGCGGCTGGATCTAGCCGGTGGACCCACCGGCGCCACCGCGCACGGCGGCCCGGGGCCGGGTTCAGGGACGCCGGCTCGACAGCGCTGCTCGGAGGAGCTGCTCGCCGGGCCTCACGGGCCGACGTTCAGGCACGGCCGCCGGCGCAGTTCTTCCACGTAGTCGGTCGGCGCCCCGGCCGCCTCGGCGGCGTCGGCGATGACCCCCAGGTACCGCGCCGAGGGCAGCCCGCCCTCGTAGGCGTCCAGCACGTACAGCCACGCCAGCACCGGACCGTCCAAGGTCTGGATCCGCAGCCGGATCTTCCGGTACATGCCGAGCTCGGCGCCCTCCCAGCGGTCCAGTTCGCGCTCGTCCTCCGGGCTGACGTCGTAGAGCACGCAGAACACCTGGGAGCCGGGGGATTCGACGATGGTCGACAGAGCGCCTTCCCAGCCGTAGTCCTCCCCGCCGAAGGTCAACCGCCAATCCGGTAGCCAGCCGGTGCCCGCCATCGGCGAGTGCGGGGCGCGCTTGCTCATCTGGGCCGGATCCATGTTCGATCCGTACGCGGCGTACAGAGGCACGCCCAACAGAGTAGCTACCGAACGGCGGATCGGTGTGCCGGATCGTTTCACGAGACCGGGTAGCGAGGGGCCGGCGGAGGAAGATCTGAATCGATCTCTGGCGTGGCGCGCGATTTTTTCCTGCGCGCACCGGTACCACCCGGATCAGCGACATTTGCCGCAGCGTACGGTGAAGTCGGCGCCCACAAGGCAGGCGGATCAGGAGGAGCAGAAGTGACCCGGGTCGTAATCATGGGAGGCGGACCGGCGGGGTACGAGGCGGCGCTGGTGGCCGCCCAGCACGGCGCAGATGTCACGTTGGTCGAGCCGGATGGGCTGGGCGGAGCCTGCGTCCTCTACGACTGCGTGCCGTCCAAGACTTTCATCGCTTCCGCCGGTGCCCGCTCGTCTTATCGCGACAACCGGGAACTGGGGGTTCGGGTGCCCAACGAGGCCCCCGACGTGGACACCGCCGTCGTGCACGGCCGGGTGAAGGGACTCGCCCTGGCCCAGTCCGCGGACATCCGTTCCCGAGTTCGCCGGGAAGGGGTGAAGATCCTCGCCGGCCGGGCCCGGTTCGCGAACCCCGCGCCCGGGATGGCCCGCCACCACGTCGAGGTCAGCCTGGCCGACGGCGGTTCGGAGGAACTGCTCGCCGATGTGGTGCTGGTCGCCACGGGGGCAACCCCGCGGGTGCTGCCCGGGGCGGAGCCGGACGGGGAGCGCATCCTCACCTGGCGGCAGCTCTACGACCTGCCGAAGCTCCCCGAGCACCTGGCCGTGATCGGCTCCGGTGTGACCGGTGTCGAGTTCGCCTCCGCCTACACCGAGATGGGGGTCAAGGTCAGCCTGATCTCCAGCCGGGACCGGGTGCTGCCGCACGAGGACGCCGACGCGGCAGCGGTCCTGGAGGAGGTCTTCGCCGAGCGCGGCACCGAGGTCATCAAGCACGCCCGGGCGGAAAAGGTGGAGCGGACCGACTCCGGGGTGCTGATCCACCTGGCCGACGGTCGGAAGGTGGAGGCCAGCCACGCCCTGATGACGGTCGGCTCGGTGCCGAACACCTCCGACATCGGGCTGGAACGGGTCGGCATCGAAACCGACCAGCGCGGCTACATCCCGGTGGACCGGGTTTCCCGCACCAGCGTGCCCAACATCTACGCCGCCGGCGACTGCACCGGTGTGCTGCTGCTGGCCTCGGTCGCGGCGATGCAGGGCCGGATCGCCATGTGGCACGCGTTGGGGCAGAGCGTGGCGCCGATCAAGCTGAAGACGGTGGCCGCGAACGTCTTCACCCACCCCGAGATCGCCACCGTCGGCATCAGCCAGCAGGCCATCGATTCCGGGGAGGTGCCGGCCCGCATCATCATGCTGCCGCTGGCCACCAACCCGCGGGCGAAGATGGACGGCCTGCGCCGCGGTTTCCTGAAGCTGTTCTGCCGCCCGCAGACCGGTGTCGTGGTGGGTGGCGTGGTGGTCGCCCCGAACGCCAGCGAGCTGATCATGCCGATCGCGCTGGCGGTGCAGAACCAGATCACCGTGGAGAACTTGGCCAACACCTTCTCGGTGTACCCGTCGCTGTCCGGTTCGCTGACCGAAGCGGGCCGCCAGCTGATGCGGCACGACGACCTGGACTGACCAGCCCGACCGGCTGCTGTCTGCCATGGTGGTCTGGTGACGGACGAGCAGCGGACCAGCCGGTTCCCGGTGCTGGTCTACGACGGGGACTGCGGGTTCTGCACCCGGTGCGTGCGCTGGGCGGTGCGACTGCCGGTGTCGATGCGGGTGGTGCCCTGGCAGGAGACCGATGTCGCGGCGTTGGGCAGCACTGCGGAACGGGCGCGTGCGGAAGTGCTGTGGATATCAGGTCCGGGGCAGGTCCGCGGTGGTGCTGATGCGGTGGCCGGGCTGCTCGAGCAGTGCCGGTTCCCGTGGTCCTCGCTGGGGCGTTTGTTGAGCGCGCCGGGGGTTCGCCGGGTGGCTGATCGGCTGTACACGTGGGTGGCGGCCAACCGGCACCGGTTCCCGGGCAGCACTCCTGCCTGCCAGTTGCCGCCGCAGGAGCGGCCCGGGAGCTGAGCGCCCGGTGACGCGCCCCGGGGGGCGTTGTTCTGGTGCCTGCTCGGCTGGGGTGCGCTGAGGTTTCCCGGTGTTCAGCGGGGCGCTGCCCGCGGTGGCGCGTCCCGCGCCGGTTCGCGCGCGGCCGCGCGGTGTTGGCGGCGCCTCGCTGCGGCCGCCCGGTCCCGTATCGCGAGGTCGGGGTCCACCACCGGAGTGCTCTGCTGGTGCGCCGCGCACCGATCTGATCGATGATCTGGTTCATGCTGCGAAGCGTGCTGCTCCGCGCCGCGAACGGGTGGCTGAGGGGGCGTGCGCCGCGTTCCGGGCCGTTACGCCGGGTCTGGAACGGAGTGCAGTGCGCCTGCCCCCGGTGGCAGTGCTGCTCGCGTTCTCTTCCGCGGACGTCTTGCTGAACGGCCGGCGCGTGCTGGTGTCGCACCGCCTCGCTTCTCGCAGAAAGGCAGCAGCGTGTCCCGATGGAAGTCGCTCGGCATCCACTGGCATGCCTACAGCGAACGCTCCGAGACCCCGACCCGCGCCCGCTCCACCAGGCAGGAGCGCCTCGCCACACCTCCGCAGGCGGTGTTCGCGACCCCGGAGCAGGCCGCGGACTGGATAGCTGTCATGACCGGTCGCCACTCGCACCGGCAACCGGTCTGGTTGATCGGCTCGGACGGCGACTGGGCAGCTGTCGGGGATGACGGTCATGTGCTGCACGAGCGCCACTCGGCGCTGGTCGGGCTCAGACGCGGCGACAGCCACTACAGCGACTGCCGCGGCGCGGAGGGGCGGCTGCACCTGTGGGTGGAGGCGGTGACGCCGGCGGAGTGCGCGCAGGAGCACCACGCGTCGTGGACGTCGGAGCTGCCATGACCGGTGATCCGGTGGTGCGGCGCTGGCGCGGGGGAGCACCGCGGGTGGACGACTGCCCGGCGGGCGGGGCCCACGCCCCGATCCCGGTGCAGGGCGGTGGTGGCATGGTGTGCGCCAAGTGCAACCAGCGCTGTTGAGGCGCTTCCCGCGAACTGCTGTTCGGATGTTGGTGTTCCGCTGGGAGGGAATTGGGAAAGTCCTTACGCAGCGGGGCCGCATCGTAGAAGATGATCTTCTATGGACAGCCCTGAGCACTCCGATGGGGACGGTTCCGGTCACTGGAAGCCCGGTTCCGTCCGCACGTGCCTGGTTTGCTGGGGGAAAGGGGTTGTTGGGCGGCCTTGCCTGTACATCACCCGAGGCGGAGAAGCCGGATGGATCGGGCAGACCCGGTTGTGCTGGCGCAGTTGTCCGCACTGCGGGAACGGCGGACCGATTCCCGGAGGGCGGTCGCCCGAGTGAGCCCTGGCCGAGAACGCCCTGGTGCGGAGGAGCTTCTGCGGAGCCGGGAGGACTGCGGCTCCGGCTGGCGGTTCGGCGTCCCGCGCTGGATTTTCCGCACGGGACGCCAAAACCTCTAGCAGATCAGTCCGGTGTGGATTTTCACGATGCCCAGTCGAAGGTCTTGGTGACCGCTTTCTGCCACTGCCGGTATTCCTTCTCCCGGCGCTCCGCCGGCATCTTCGGATCCCACTGCTTGTCCTTGGCCCAGTTGGACCGGATGTCCTGCTCGCTGCTCCAGAATCCGACGGCCAGACCGGCGGCGTAGGCGGCGCCCAGTGCCGTGGTTTCGCTGACCTTCGGCCGGATGACCGGAACTCCGAGGATGTCGGCCTGGAACTGCATCAGCAGTTCGTTGGCCACCATGCCCCCGTCGACTTTGAGCGACTTCAGCGGAACACCGGAGTCGGCGTTCATCGCCTCGATCACTTCCCGGGTTTGGAAGGCCGTTGCTTCCAGCACCGCGCGGGCCAGGTGGCCGCGGTTGACGTAGCGGGTGAGCCCGACGATGGCGCCCCGGGCGTCGGACCGCCAGTGCGGAGCGAACAAACCGGAGAACGCCGGGACGAAGTAGGCACCACCGTTGTCGTCAACGGTTCGGGCCAGTTGCTCGATCTCCGGGGCGGTGGCGATCAACCCCAGGTTGCCCCGCAGCCACTGCACCAGCGAGCCGGTGACGGCGATCGACCCTTCCAGGCAGTAGATCGTGTCCTGATCACCTCGCTTGTAGCCGACGGTGGTGATCAACCCGTTCTTGCTCAGCACGCGTTCGGTTCCGGTGTTGAGCAGGACGAAGTTGCCGGTTCCGTAGGTGTTCTTGGCTTCGCCCGGGGACAGGCAGGCCTGTCCGAAAGTGGCGGCCTGCTGGTCGCCGAGGATGCCGGCGATGGGGACGCCGCCCAGCACGCCGCGTTCCCGGAACCTGGCGTAGACCTCCGAAGAGGACCGGATTTCCGGCAACATCGCGGTGGGAACACCCATCTCGCGGCAGATGTCCTCATCCCACTCCAGTTTTTCCAGATCCATCAACAGGGTGCGGGATGCGTTGGTCGGATCCGTGACGTGCAGACCACCGTCCGGTCCACCGGTGGAGTTCCACAGGATCCAGGTGTCCATGTTGCCGAACAGCAGCTCGCCCTTCTCCGCCCGGTCCCGAACACCGTCCACATTGTCCAGTATCCAGCGGATTTTCGGTCCGGAGAAGTAAGTTGCCAGCGGGAGACCGGTCTTGCTCTGGTACCGGTTCTGCCCTTCCGGTCCGGAGGACAGCTCGCTGACGATCGAATCGGTGCGGGTGTCCTGCCAGACGATCGCGTTGTAAACCGGGCGTCCGGTGGACTTCTCCCACACCACGGTGGTTTCTCGTTGGTTGGTGATGCCGCAAGCGGCGATCTCCGAGGTGACCAGATCAGCTTTGGCCAGTGCACCGGCGCAGACTTGCCTGGTGTTGTTCCAGATCTCCACTGGATCGTGCTCGACCCACCCGGCTCTCGGGAAGATCTGCCGGTGCTCCATCTGGTCGACCGACACGATCTGGCCCGCCTGGTCGAAGATCATGCACCGGGTGGAAGTGGTGCCCTGGTCGATGGCGGCGATGTAGTTGGTCATTGCCGGTCCCTTCTTGTGCGTTGACGTCAGCTGATGGGCAGTACCAGGGCCAGTGCGCCGGCCAGCGCACCGCCGATGCTCGGACCGACCACTGGAACCCAGGAGTACCCCCAGTCGGCCGAGCTCTTGCCTCGAATCGGTAGTACCGCGTACGCGATGCGCGGGCCGAGGTCGCGCGCCGGGTTGATCGCATACCCGGTAGGACCGCCGAGCGAATTCCCGATCCCGATCACGATGAACGCCACGGCCGCGTAGCCCAGGGCGGCGTTGCCGAAGTCCGGGACGCCGGGGGTCTCGCCGACGCCGGCTTGGGGGCTGAGGATGATCCACAGCACCAGCACGAAGGTCCCGATGGTCTCCGTGACCAGGTTCCACGGGGCGTTGGGCACGGTGGGACCGGTGCAGAAGATCCCCCGGGTGCCAGCCGGATCATCGTGCTCGTCGAACTGCAGTTTGTAGGCCAGCCAGCAGAGCACGGCGCCCAGCGTCGCGCCGATGAGCTGCGCGGCGATGTAGACCGGCACCTGCGACCACGGCACTTGCTCGTTGACCGCCAGCCCCAGCGTGACCGCCGGGTTGATGTGAGCGTTGCTGGGCGCGGCGATGCTCGCCCCGGCGAAGACCGCGAACCCCCAGCCGAAGTTGACCAATAACCATCCCCCGTTGTTCCCGAGGGTGTCGCGCAACGTCACGTTGGCGACCACGCCGCAGCCCAACAGGGTCAGCACGGCCGTCCCCATCAACTCCCAAAGGAAGATCTCACCTAGATCCACGGTGGGTTTCCCCTCGTCATGCCGCCGTTGGCACAGCGGACGATCACTGTCCGACATGGAGTGAATCGGGACGCTACTGCCGCATGGCAGCACGTGTCTATGCCTGCCGCCACTCGTACCAAGCCCATTGCTCTGGGTTGCCGAAGGCGTTGTATCGCCTGGTAGCAATACCCGTCCCCGAAGTGGAAGACGGGCATTCCGGGCGATCTCCAGCCTTGTGTTCCTGGACACAGGGGTAGCGGGCATCACGGTTCTTCTGGTGAAAACACCATTGAGAGAAAGGCTGAATGGTGTTTTTATCGTGTTGAGCGATATAGCAGCGGTCTGCAGCTGACCTGCTCCGGCTCGGGGAAGAAGGGAACAGCGATGTCCGGGAGCTCTGGCCGCCGGCCGTCCGGCAAGCAGCAGGACCGGCGGCGCCGGATGACCGAGCTGGTCATGGACAACGGCACGATGCGCATCGACGACCTCGTCGAAGCCGTCGGCGCCAGTCCGATGACGGTGTACCGGGACCTGGCCGACCTGGAAGCGCAAGGCTTGGTGCACCGCAACCGCGGTTACGTCTCAGCGGCCTCCTCGCTGCTCTACGAAGCCGCGTCCGAGTACCGGTTGCAGCAGAACACCGCGGAGAAGGAGGAGATCGCCCGCGCCGCGGCAGAACTGATCGAGCCGGGGCAGGCGCTGATGCTCGACGACTCCACCACCGGGGTTTACCTGGCCCGACTGCTGCCCGAGCGAGCGCCGCTCACCGTGATCACCAACTACCGGCGGG
>NZ_AYJW01000064.1 GCF_000497205.1 Saccharopolyspora rectivirgula DSM 43747 | reverse complement strand
CTCGGCATTCTTCCACCACTGCTCTGACGAGTGCGGGAAAGCCATCGGAGCGCAAAATACCCACAGCGCAACTCCAGGTGTGGACGGAGGTGGAATTCGTGGTTCCTCGTTGTGGAGGAGATATCACTCGGTGCGCACTGAGATGAGCTCGCTCGCCGCGCTGGCGAACTGCTCGGCTTCTTGCGGCGTGTCGCCGACCGCGATGACGGATCCGATTCGATCCCACGAGGAGCGGAGTGCGCCGATGGAATCACCCGTGGAACGAGCGATATCCACTTTGGTCACTCCAGGACGGTTTTGTGCTGCATCGACGCCTTCGATGGATGCGATGACGCCCGGTGCCGCGGTGATGAAGCGGATCGCTGCACCGCGCTGGGCTGCAGTGGGAAGACTCACCTCCTCACCAGCGAGCAGCGCCAGCCAGCACTCGGTCAAGTTGACGCCGTAGGCGAAGTCGATCAGGTCAATGATCTTGTCGCCCGGCGGTCTACCGGCGCATTCGATGAGCACCGGGCCGTCCGTCGTGCGGACCCATTCGGCGTGCAGGATGCCGGTGTCGAACCCGACAGCCGACACCAGCTCGGCGCACACCGCGCGCCACGTCGCCAGATCGTCGTCCGCCGCGGGAACGACATGACCGAGTTCAACCGGCCACGGCCCCGGTGCGGTGTGCTTCGCGGTGACGTTGAGGAAGACGACCTCTCCTCTGGAGACCAGGCACTCGGTGCTGTACTCGGGGCCGTGGAGGCGTTCCTCGACCAAGTAGCGCCAGCACATCGGCCGGCGAGCGAGCTGGTTCCCCTCGTCGGCCTGCGAGCACTCCCGCCACGCCCGCTCGGTGTCGCCGCCGGGATCCAGCAGCACCACGCCGAGACTGGCCTGGCGGTTCGCCGGCTTGACCACGCAGGCGCGTCCCCGGGCGAACTCGTCGATGTCGGCCGCCGACGTGATCTCGCGGAACTCCGGCGCGGCCATCCCCGCAGCCGAAGTGGCCTCCCGCAGCGCCAGCTTGTCGCGCAGCAGTGACGCGGCTTCGCGGCCCGCGCCAGCGAGTCCGAAGGCTTCCGCGCACTGCGCCGCGGCGGGGACCGCGTACTCCAGTCCCGGCGCCACGCAGCGGACGTCGCGCAGGTCGGAAAGCACCGACATGAACTGCTCGTCCTGCTGGTACTGCCCGAACCGCACCTCACCCAAGCACGGGTGGCGGGCTGCCTTGGCGGCGAGGTTCTTGCCCTCCCACAGATCGGGCTCCTCGAGCACGACGACGCTGCCGGCGGGGCTTGCCGCATCGAGCGCGGTGAGCACGCCATCGTTGTAGCCGATCAGCAGGATCCGCTCGTTCACCGGGGAACCTCCGTTCCAGTGCGGTTCCGGAAGGGCAGCACCGCCGCCGCACCGCACACCGCCAGCAGCAGCCAGTACGCCGGGACCGCCCCCAGCCCGAGGGCGACCAGGAACAGCGTTCCGCCGGTGAACGCCCCGGCCGACTCCCCGGCGGTAGCGGCGACCTGGCGGAGGTTGAACAGCTCCACCGCAGGTCGATCCCCGGGGATCGCGCTGAAGGCCGTGTTGACCATGGGGGTGAAGAGGGTTTCGGCCACCGAGAAGATCACCACCGCGGCGAACGCGCCCGCCACTGCAGCGCCGGTCACCCCCATGACGATGAACGCCGCGACGAACCCGAGCGCACCGGCGAGCAGGAACCCCACCGGAGAGGCGCCACCGGCCAGCCTGCGGGACGTGATGGCCGAGACCGGGATCTGCACCACGACGACCAGAACCGCGTTGAGCGTGAAGAAACTCGCGCGCAGCGGGGCGGAGTCGGTCAACTCGGCGACGTGCAGGACGATCGCGGAGAAGAACTGGGCGTACAGGAAACTGCCCACCGCGGTGATCGCCGAGACCCGCCGGACGTGCGGATCCAGCACGACATCGCGCAGCAAACCGAGCCGCAGCGGCGGACGAACATCACCGTCTCCCGGTCGCAACTCCCGAGGCAGGGCCAGCACCACCACGACTGCTGCGAGCACGTACATGACGGCCACACCGCACATCAACAGCACGTCCAGCTGCCTTCCGAGCAGGAGATTGGCCACGACCGGACCCAGTGCGGCGCCGACGTTGACCGCCACCTGCACCGCCGAGAAAACGGTGTTCCGCCCGGCGGGATCGTCGATCGACAGGGCGACGTAGACGCGGGCCATCAACCCGTTGATGCTGATACCGGTACCCGCCACCAACAGGCACAGCACGCTGGTGACCGCACCCGGAGCCCAAGGCAGCAGGACGAATCCAGCTGCTGCCATGAGCAGGCCGGTGGCCATCGCTCGCCGGATCGGGCTGCGGTGCAGCAGGCGACTGCAGAACAGGGACGCGCCTCGGACCACGAAGTTGAACGCGAAGAGGGAAGCCCCGATGAACAACGGCCCCACATCGTTGTGCAGTCCGTCCAGCAGTAGCGGGAGGACCGGCAGAACCGAGAAGAACCCCAAGTGCGACAACAGGTAGTCGAACACCACCGGGATGCTGACCGCACGAGGTGCAGCCCGCTTATTGGCCTTGTCAGCAAGCACCCGTCATCCCCCAGTACCGGACGGGTTCGCCCGGCGATGTTGGTCGTTCAGCGCCGCGAATATATGCGGCCCGCGCTCCTGGAACCACGCGATGTTGTCCCGGTTACACGCTGTGGCTGGAATTTGCGCCGAACGCCGAGGAATTCAGCATCATTGGTCGCAGCGCGCTGCTCCGATCGCTGGGGAAGCAGTTCGGTGGCGGCGATTCCGGCGATCCGTGCTGAGCGGAAGCGGAACGAGGGTGAACCGGAGAAGGGAGCCCGCCGTCGAGAACAGCCGGTGCTCCACCGGTTCACGACAGCGGACTCCCATCGACATCGGGGTGTGCTGCTCTTCTCGTCCCGAGAGGGCGAGGGAAGGGCTTCTAGGTGAGCAGCCCGGTGACCATGATGACGGCGACGGAAAGCGGGATGAGCACCACGACCAGCGGTTTCCACCAACCTTGGACCCGAATGGCCCCGGCTCCTCGATTGGCCTCTTCCCGGTACCGGTCGAAACCGAAGACCAGCGACACGAACAACGTGATCAACAGGGCGCCCAGCGGCATGAGGACGTTCCCGGAGAGGAAATCGGCCCACGTGAACAAGTCCTTGCCGCCGATGACCACGTGGGAGAGAGGACCGTTCCCGCCGTAGGAGAGCATGCTCGGCACGGAGGCCGCGAGGATCGCCGCAACGGTCACCCAACTGGCTCGCTGCCGGCTCCACCCGGTGAGCTCTCGCAGCGACCCGGAGATGCCTTCGGAGTAGCCGATGGCGGAGGTGAGCCCGGCGATGAGCACCAGCAAGAAGAACACCGGTCCCACGACGAAACCACCCGGGATGCGGGCGAAAACGTTGGGCATGGTTTGGAACACCAGGCCTGGTCCGGAGGCTTCGGTCAGGCCGTACGAGTGCATGGTGGGGAAGATGATGAAGCCGGCGAGAACGGCGATCAGGGTGTTGACCCCCACGATGCTCACCGCATCCCCCGGAATCTGGGACTTCTCCTTGTGCAAGTAGCTGCCGAAGATAAAAGCGGTGGCCACACCGATGCCGATGGCGAAGAAAGCTTGGCCCAGGGCGTCGAGCACCGCTCGACCGGTGATGAGCGAGAAGTCCGGAGTCAGGTACCAGGCCACGCCTTCCGCGGCACCGGGTTGCAGGAGTGAGTAGACGGCGAGGCCGATCAGGAGCACCAGCAGCAGTGGCATGAGGAACTTCGTCGACCGCTCAATGCCTTCTTTGAGGCCACGGCTGATGATGAATCCAGTTAGGACTGATATTCCGACCGTGGAGGCGATGATGGCGGGAGGGTTTCCGGTGAAGTCGTTGTAGGTGGCGTTGATCTGCTCGGCGGTGGTGCCGGCGCTGAAAGCGCCGGTGAGGGACATGACGAAATAGGACGCCATGATCCCGAGGATGACCACGTAGTACGACATGATCAGCAGGGATGCCAGTGCCCCGAGCCAGCCGATGGCCCGGAACGGGCTGCCGGCCCGGGTGAGCTGTCGCATGCCGAGGATCGGGCCCCTTTGGGTGTGGCGTCCCAGCATGACTTCCGCGATGAACAGCGGGATGCCGACCAGTGCGGAGATCGCGAGGTAGACGAGCACGAAGGCGCCGCCGCCGTTTTCGCTCACCAGGTAGGGAAAACGCCAGATGGCGCCTAGTCCCACCGCGAATCCGGCTGTGGCCATGACGAAGCCGAACCTTGATCCCCAGGACTCCCGCGGAGCCGGATCGGCGGGGGTAGCGGAAGGGACGTGGGGCGCACCCATGAACAACTACTCCCAGTGATTTTCTTGTCATGTTGCAGGTACGTTTGAGTTACCGTAGTGCCGGGTCTGTACTGGAAAAAGGGGAATGTGGCGGTGATTCCCCTGACACCCGTTCTTCTGCGAATGCGTTTTTGCAGTACAGCAGGCAGATTTCAACGACTTGCAGAAATGGTTCTTCCGCTGGTTCTTGGGCGATGAGCGGTGTTGAACCTCACGTGCATCACGTGCTGTGACCGGTTGTGCCGCGTTGGAAAAGGTTCTGTCCGAATTGGCTTCTGCGTTTCATCGATGCGCACCGCGCGCTGCAGAAGTCCTTTCTCGCGGGTGGTTCTGCACAGCTGGTGCGGTTCTCGGTCCATCTGGATCGGCGCCTTCACCTTGCGTGGCAGTTCTTTTCCGCAGAATGATTGGCACATCGCGGAAAACGCCTTCGAACGTTCAGGAATAGCGCCACAGCGGGGTTTTCCGCAACTGTTGTTCCGCAGTGCAACATGGTCGATGGCGGGCTGCTTCCCCTTGGCCCCGGGGGTTGTTCTTGCCGGCGTTGGGGCGGCAGTTCCGGGCAACGCTGCTCGGCGAGCAGGGGGTGCATCCGCCGTGCTCGGAGCGATCCGCTCTTCGCGTCGGGCATCGCCAGTCGAACAACTGTTCGACCCGAAGCGGGGCGTCGGAACGAGGCGATCGCGACAGTTGACCGGGTGTGCGGGCGTTCGAAACACGACCGAAAAATCCTCATGTTCGCGGAGGGTGAGGAGTTCACCGGCCCACCGGGCGCAGCGCCCACCACCGAGATCACGCGCGGGACGTCGAACCCGGCAACCAGAAGACGGCTTTGCGACAATCCTGCCGTGGACAACCCGTTGTCGGGGGGATTGTCGCCGTGACCCAGTTTCCCGCCGCATTCGGCCTGTCGCCGGAGCAAACCGAAGAAGTGTTGCGGCTGGCCAGTTTGGCGCCGTCACTGCACAACAGCCAGCCGTGGCGGTTCCGCGTGCTGCCCCAGCTGATCGAATTGCACGGGGATCCCAGCCGCCGCTTGCCGGTGGCCGATCCCGAGGGGCGCGAACTGCGGTTGGCCTGCGGGGCGGCCCTGCTGAACCTCCGTTTGGCGCTGGAGCACGCCGGAGTGCACCCGGTGGTGACGTTGGTGCCCGAGCACGCTGGACCGACCGCGCTGGCCGAAGTGCGCAGCGGAAGCTCTGCGGGGGCCCATGAAGGAACCGAGCAGCTCCACCGGGCCATCACGGAACGACGCAGCAACCGCAAACCGTTCCGGTCCAAACCGGTTCCCCCGGAGTACCGGCACGCGTTGCTCGAGGCGGTGCTGGCCGAGCAGTGCTGGCTGCACGTGGTGGAGCCCTCCGAGCGAGGCCCGCTGGAAGGGATGGTGCACCGCGCGCACCGGATGCAGATGGCAGACCGGAGGTTCCGCGCCGAGGCAGCCCAGTGGATGGGCCGGGAGGAAGACGAAGCCGAAGGAGTTCCGGTCTCCGCGGCGGGACCGCCGCGGGAGCCGCAGGACCAGTGGGTGTTGCGCGACTTCTCCGCTGGCCAAGCCAGCTCGCGAGAGCCCGGCGAGGAGTTCGAATCCCATCCGCTGCTGGTGGTGGTGTGCTCGCACAGCACCGGCTGGGCGGAAGACTTGAAGGCCGGGCAAGCGATGCAGCGCATGTGGCTGACCGCCACCTCGCGCGGACTGGCGGCGTCACTGATATCGCAGGTCATCGAAGTGGCCGAGATCAGGGAAGAGCTGCGACGCCTGATCGGGGCCAGCCTGAACCCGCAGGCCCTG
Source organism: Saccharopolyspora rectivirgula DSM 43747 (assembly GCF_000497205.1). Lineage (GTDB taxonomy): Bacteria > Actinomycetota > Actinomycetes > Mycobacteriales > Pseudonocardiaceae > Saccharopolyspora > Saccharopolyspora rectivirgula. Next base: position 16,873 of record NZ_AYJW01000064.1, on the reverse strand, counting down.
CTCCGGGTCGGCTACGGCTCCCCGTCCCCCGCGGTGCCTCGGCGCAGCCCGCGGGAACTGCTGATGTGAGCCGCCCGGGGCGTGTTGGCCACACCGGGGCTGGAGCGTTCGAGCCGCGTTCGCGACCGGTGGTCGTTCCGGCGCTCACCCCGAGGCCCGCGGCTTGGCCAGCAGGCGGTGGGCGGCGGCTTTGACCCCGTCCGGCAGCACCGAGTTGACCAGCCCCATCGCTTTGGTCGTCCGCGAACCGGCGACGATCTTCCGCCGCCCCGCCATGAGCGCTTCGACCCCTTGCTCGGCCACCGAGGCGGGATCGTCCTTGCTGCTCTGTCCCAGCCGGGTGTCCAGCATGCGAGCCCGCCGGAAGAAATCCGTGGCGGTCGGCCCGGGCTCCAACGAGGTCACGGTGACCCCGGTGCCGCGGAGCTCGTCGGCGAGGGCTTCGGCGAAGGACTGCACGAAGGATTTCGAAGCGTTGTAGGTGGCCTGGTACGGCCCCGGCATCATCGACGCGATCGACGAGGTGAACAGCAGTTTGCCCGCGCCACGAGCGACCATGTCGTTCACCAGCAGCTTGGCCAGGTGCACGGTCGAGACGACGTTGAGCTGGATGACGGCGAGCTCATCGGCCAAGTCGCTGGCCGCGAACGAACCGCCCTGACCGACCCCGGCGTTGAGCGCGGCCACGTCGACCGGGCGTCCCGCGGCGCGGACCTCGGAGTGCAGCCGCTCCACGTCGTCGTAGCGGCTCAAGTCCGCCTGCACCGGCCAGACCTCGACACCGGTTCGCCGCAGCTCCTCGGCGACCTGCTCCAGGCCGGTGCCCTCGGCGTTGATCACCAGGTCGAACCCGTGGTGCGCGAACTGCTTGGCCAGCTCGCGGCCGATACCGCTGGAAGCGCCGGTCACCACGGCCAACCCCGCTCTCTCGGACATGCTCTCCGGCTACCCGCCGCTGTGCTCGGCTACTCGCCCGCCTCCGGGGGCAGGCGGTCGTAGCACACCAGACCGTCCTCCCGGAGGCGAGCCCCCGGTGTCACCGGGTGCTCGGCGAGCCGACCCCGGTGGTCCAGGTGCAGCACCCGGGCGTGCCAGATCAGCACCGCCACGTCGGCGATGATCCTCCGGTGGCAGTGCCACCACAGCGACTCCGCGCACATCACCGCCGTGCGGAGCTGGGCGGCTTGCTCGAGCAGCTCTCGCATGGCGGCCAAGAACTCGGGCGTGCGGGTGTGCCCGGCGTAGCCGCGGAACGAGTCGTTGCGCCAGAAGACGTCGGGGGAGTCGGGGGCGGTGCTGCGCCAGCCGCCCAGTCGCTGTTCCCACCGGTAGGCGATACCTGCCTCGGGTAGCCAGTGGCGCAGCGACTCGCGGTGCGCGTCCGGATTGCGTCGGCTGCCGGGTGCGCTGCGGACGTCCACGACAGCGTCAAGCCCGGTGGCGCGGAACAGGCTGGTGAGCTCCGCGCGGTCTGCGCGGCCGTGCCCAACGGTCAGCAAGGTGGGCGTTGCACCACCGCGTTCGCCCATGCCGCACCTCGCACCAGGTCGGGGCCGTCGGTCCGCTCACCGCAGCTGGCCACCGGTGCAGCACCGGATCGCCCCTGGAGCAGCCGCGAGCAGCCCAGCCGTTGCCGGACGAAGAACCGGGTGGCCCGTCCTCCCGGTGGGGAGGGCAGGCCACCCGGTGGTTGGCGCTAGGACAGCGCTTCTCGCGCCTCTTCGGTGGCCTCGCGCAGCGAATCGACGAGCAGATCCCGGTATTCCCGGGCGGTTTCGGCATCACCGGCGGAAATCGCGTCGTCGATCGCCGACAGCGGCTGCACGGCGTAACCGGTGTACAGGCCGGGCGCGTAGACCATGTGCTTGTACCAGCTGCGCCCGGGCAGGCCCTCGGGCTGGGTCAACGCGCGTTCCTGGGCGATCAGCGCGTCGTTGATCGCTTCGGCGCGTTCTCCCCGAGCTGCCCGGGCCGCTCGTTCCAGCTCCGCAGCTGCTGCTCGCCACTCCCGGGCGGCCTCGTAGGCGGGGGCCAGGTCGACGACTCGCGAATCGGCCTGCTTCGCGTCGAGGTTCGCCAGGTGCCCCTCCACTGCGGTCGCGTAGTCGGAGTAGACCATGGGGGCGATGTCGGAGCCGGCCATGCGCAACGCGAAAGTGCCCGCGAAAGCAGCGGCCACTTCGTGGTACCGGTAGCCGGGATCGAGGTGGTTGCGCATCATGTGCAGGTCGTCGTAGGCGCTGTGGTACTCACCGCTCGGCGTCGACGTGCCGAAATCGGCCGACGCGATGCCCAGGTGGTCCAGGAACGGCGTGTAGTCCGAGCCGCTGCCCAGCCGTTCCGGCACCGGCGTCTGCTCCCCGGAGGCCTGCTGCCAGTTGCGGTACAGCGTGCCGTGCTCGGGGTCCTCGATCTCCTTCGCGATGTCGGCCAGCACGTCGTCGAGCGCGGGAACTGAGCTGGCGGAGAAGTTCTTGCCGCCACCCGCGCCGTCCATGTTGAGGTACACCAAGGCGTTGTCCAGCAGGTCGGCGCGGTGCTGCTCGACCCATTCGGTGGCTCCCAGCAGCCCGTACTCCTCGCCGTCCCAGCCGGCCAGCACGATCGTCCGCTCCGGCTGCCATCCGCGTTGCCGCAGTTCGGCCATGGCCCGGGCGGTTTCCATCAGCGTGGTCCAGCCGGCCACGTCGTCCTTGGTGCCGTAGGTCCAGGAGTCGTAGTGGGCGCCGAGCACGACCTTCTGCTCCGGGTGCTTGGAGCCGGGGATCTCCACGATCACATCGTTGACCGGGATCTGCCGGTAGTCGATGTCCAGATCGAGGTTGACGCGAGTCGGCCCGGGACCGACCCGGTAGGTCAAGTCCAAACCGCCCTGCCACTCCGGCGGGGCCGGTGGGCCTTCCAACGCTGCCAGCAGGGGCTGTGCCTGGCCGTAGGAGATCGGCGTGGTCGGCACCCCCGGCAGGTTGTCCGCTTCGGAGGGATCGATCCGCGGGGTGCCCGGTGTGGAGGGCTCACCGGGGGTCAGCGGATCTCCCGGGTACTGGAAGATGTACTGCACGCTGCCGCGCTGGATGCCGTCGGCGTTGCGCCACGGGCCGTCGGGGTAGACCTCACCTCGGGTGAATCCGTCGTCCGCGGGATCGGAGTACAGGATGACACCGGCCGCGCCGTGCTCTTCGGCCACTTTCGACTTCACACCGCGGAAGCTCTGCCCGTAGCGGGCCAGCACGATCTTGCCCCGGACGTCCACGCCCATTTCGGCCAACCGGGCGTAGTCGTCCGGCAAACCGTAGTTGACGTACACCACGTCTGCGGTGACGTTCCCGGGTGGGGAGTAGGCGTTGTACCCGACGACCACGTCCTCGAAGTTCTCGTGCCACGGGTACGGCGGCTCCTTCACCTCCAGCTCCCGGTGTTGGGGACCGGTCATGGTCACCGAGATGTTGCTGGGGCGGGAAGCGTAGACCTGGTAGCTCTCGACCTTCGGGTTCAGGCCCCACTCGGTGAGCTTCTCCACCGAGTACTGGGCCCTGCGTTCAGCGCCTTCCGTCCCGACGCGCCCCGGGTAGGTCGACATCGCTTCGCTCAGTTGTGCTGCGCTGCCGGCGTCGACTTCTTCTTGCAGCGCGCGCTCCCACATTCGCAGTTCGCCAGCCGAGCTCTGCGCTGTTGCGGGGGAGGGCTGCACCGCAATCCCGGCAACGAGTGCTGCAGCCAACGCCGCTGAACCCATCAACCACGCGGGATGCCGGAATCGTGCGTGCTGGGACATCCGTCCTCCTGTGCCGTGGCATGCAGTTAGCCTGACGAAAAGTACAAAGGGTTTTCCGTTCTCACAACGCTGACCACCCGTTTGCCGACTCGTCGTCCACCGCACGCGTGAGCGGACCACGACTTGTCGCGATCACGCGAGATCGACGCGGTCGGGGTTCGTTCTGGAAGGAATCCCCGTCCTGATCACGATCTTCTCTCTGTCTACTGGAGACAATGATGTGGTGGGTCGAGTTGGAGCAGTGCTGTTCGGCTGTTCGGCGCACCAACTGCGGCGGTCGCGGTTGCCCGGCCAGGAGCAAGATCTGCTTCTCCGATCGGAGGTCCTCGATCAGAGGGAGTTTTCTGCGTTCGCTGGTCGCAGGTGCGCTCCCGGCTCGGGGGGTCTCGTGGACGAATTGCAGGCGCTGGTTCCAGCCGAGCTGAGGTTTCGGTGAGCTCAGCGGCGGAGGTGTTGCCGCGTGCTGTTGCTGTGAACCGGGCCCGGGGCGGATGTCCCGGACCCGGTTGCCGATCGCGACAATTGCGGGGAGCACCACAGCGCACGACCAGGTGGCTGATCATCTCTGTCCACAGTGATCGAGTGCGCAGCTGGTGCGCTGGCGTCGGTCGTCGAAGTCGATGCTGCCTCGGGAAGAGCGGCGGGAGCCGTCCTCTGCGGAGTGGGAAGCGCTGCCGCGGTGCGGCTTTCCCGCGTGGGCCCTCCGGTCGAGCGGTGCTCGGTCGTTCGGTCGAGTTCCCCGGGCCTGCACCTGTCGCACCGCGCCCTGGGCATCCGTCAGGGGCGCAGGACCAGGCGAACAGGGGAGGTCGTGCCGGTCTGCAGTCGTTCGACCGCCTTGGGGGCTTCGCTGAGCGGAAGGATGTCACTGATCGAACCGGAGAGGTCGATCCGACCGTGCCTGGTCAGCTTGACCAGTTCGAGCACGTGCTGCGGAACCGACCCGTAGTGGCCGCGGATCTGCTGCTGCAGGTAGCTGAAGGTGGTTCCGTTGGCGACGGTCAGGGGTTGGTCGGTCAGACCGACGAGCACGAGCCGGCCAGCTGGGGACATCAGCCGGAGGGCCTGTTCGCGGACCGGGGGAGCTCCGGCGAAGTCGAAGGCCACCGCCAAGCCGAGACCACCGGTGTGCTCGCCAACCACATCGGACAGCTGCGGGTCGGCGGGGTCGAGCGCGAGATCGGCTCCGAAGCGCAGAGCTCGTTCCCGGGCGGTGGGGCTGGGATCGAAAGCGATGATCGGAGCGGCGCCGATCAGGCGCAGCAGTTGGACGGCGTGCGCGCCCAGGCCGCCGATCCCCCACACGCCGACCGCCTCGGCAGGGCGGACCTGCGCTGTGGTGGTGATCGCAGCCCACGGGGTGGAGACCGCATCGGGAATGATCGCTGCCTGCTCGAACGGCAGGTCGTCGGGGATGGGGACCAGGGTGGAGGCGGTGGCCAGGGCGTATTCGGCCCAGCCGCCGTCGTAGTCCACTCCGCGGGTGTGAACGCGCCCACCGCGCTCTTCCCCGGCCTGCAGCAGCACCCGCTGTCCTACTGACCAACCGGCCGCTCCCGGTCCCAGCGCGTCGACCGTCCCGGCCACTTCGTGCCCCAAGGTGACCGAGTCCTGCTCCAGGTGGGGCGGGCGCAGGATCCCCTCGATGAGGTGCACGTCGGACAAGCACACTCCGGCGGCCTCGACCTTGATGCGCACCTCGCCGGGGCCGGGCTCGGGCACGGGGAGGTCGACGAGGGAGAACTCCAGGGTTCGCGGGTTCAGCCGGGCGGCCAGCATTGCGTGGTTCCTTTCTGCTCGTCCTGCGCGGGCATCGTCCGGGATGCCGCGAGCACTGTCTGCGCAGGACCAGTGTCCACCGGTTCATCCCAGGTGGATGTTCTGGCATCGAGCAGAGCGCGACGCCGGGGCGGCGGTGCCGCTCGGGGTTCTGGCCAAAACCCGGTTACCGCTTTCGAGCTGTTCGGTGAACTCCAGCGAGTCCGCTGCGCAGGACCAGTGCGCTGTCCTCGTTGGAAAGCACCGCTGCCGCAGCACGGCTGCGGTGCTCGTGCTGCGGCAGCGGCCAGCGAGGTGGGATCAACGATGCTCGTCAGCGAGCTGCGCTCAGAACTCGCCGCAGTTGCTCGGCGCGGGCACGTCGGCGAAGCGGTGCTCCAAGAAGGCGAAGGCCTCCGGGTACGCCGCTATCGCGGTGGCCACGTGGGTCGGGGTCGGGTAGGCGGCGAAACGCACGGTCGCCCCCTGCTCGCACCACGACTCGGCCATGCGCCGCGCTTGCTCGAACGGCACCAGGTCGTCGAACCGGCTGTGGGCCACCAGGACGGGCACCTCGGGGTCGATCCGGCCGATCACCTGCTCGTCCACCCGGGACCGGTACGGTTCCTCGGCCAGGTAGTCGGTGAGCGGCCGGCCGTCCACGGTCAGATCGCTGGAGCGCGTGAAGGAGTACTTGAAGATGTCGATGATGCAGTCGTCGGAGATGTCCTCCAGGAGCGCTTTGCCGCGCTCGTTGAGCACGTCGGGGATGTTGAGGTCGGGGTAGGCCGCGTGCATTCCGGCCAGGGCGAAGCCGACCAGTCCCACGCCGTAGCTGCCGTCGAGCAGCTCGGCGGTGTCGGTGAGGTCTGCGGGTGGGGCGCCGGCGTAGACGCCTTTGAGGTCGAGTTCGGGCGCGTAGGTGGGTTGCAGCTCCGCGGCCGAGGCGGCGGCGCCGCCGCCCTGGGAGTACCCGGTGATGCCCACCGGTCCGTCGTCGGGCAGGTTGGCCTCGTCCAGCTGCTGGGCGGCGCGGATGGCGTCGAGCACCGCGTGCCCCTGGGCGACCCGGTTGACGTAGGTGTGCACGCCGGGGGTGCCCAGCCCCTGGTAGTCGGTGACGACCACGGCGTACCCCCGGGCCAGCAGCCCGGAGATGAAGGGGCCCTCGTACTCCAGTCCGGCGGCCAGCGCTTTCGAGGGAGCGCAGTCGTCGCCCACGCCTTGGGTGCCGGGCGCGTACCCCACGATCGGCCGTTCGCCGGGGCCGTTCCACGGCACGTGCGGCGTGAGCACGGTGCCGGTCACCGCCATCGGCTCCCCGTGGGTGTCGGTGCTGCGGTACATGATTCGCTGGGCGTCGGCGGGAGCTCGTACCGTCTTGAGGGGATCGAGGAAGAACTCCGCTGGTTCGTGGCGAATGACGTCGCCGTTCTCACCGGGGGGCAGTGGTGTCGGCGGATCGTAGAACGAGGGCGGTTCGGCGGCGGCTGCTGGAGAAGCGACCAGTGCGGCGGCTGCCACGGTGGTCAGGCACAGCGTTGCCACCCGCCCGCGGAGTCTGGACAAGAGCATCCTGTCTCCTTCGGTCAGGGAAGCCGGACGAATATCCGACAAGAGTGTCGGAAATAATGCTCGTGAGGGAGATCACGTGTCAACGCCGCGAAGCGGAAAAGGCCCTGGACGGCCGCGCAAGATGCCCGCCGATCAGCAGCGGGAACTGGTGCTTCGGGCGGCCACCGAGGTATTCGCCGAGGCCGGGTTCCAAGCAGCTCGAATAGAGCAGATAGCTCGCCGAGCAGGAGTGACCCGCCAGTCGGTGTACGAGCTGTTCGGCAACAAGACGGCGCTGTTCGTCGCGGCCGTGACCCGAGCCGAGAACCACGCCTTCGACGCGCTCTCCCAAGAGGTGCTCGAGCCCGTCGACGAGGAACTGCCCGCCGTGGCCAGACGGGGCTACGCGCGGCTGTTCGCCTACGTCGCCGACAACCCCGAGGTGTACGACCTCCTGCACGTCGCCGAACGCTCCGGGAACCCGGCGCTGAGCCGGCTGTGCGAGCGCCTGGCCCCCATCTACGCCGAGGCCAGCCGACGCCGCTTCCAAGCCGAGGGGGTGTCCTCGGGGCGCGCTGACAACGCGCTCATCGCGCTCTACTTCGCCATGACCGAGGCGATGGTCCTCGTTTCCCGGCGTCCCGACTCCCCCGATCCGCAGGCGCTGATCGAGCTGCTGACCGAATTCACCATCGGCGGCATCAGCCGGATCCTGCGCCGCAAACCCGAGGTGATCGAGCGCTTGCGCTGACCGGGCAGCTCCTCCGGGTCGGGCGCGGCTCCAGGACCGTCCTCAATGGCCACCATTTCGGTCCGGGCAGGTGGAGCCGTGGTGCTGCCGCTGGACGGAGCAGTCGCCCGTCCGCGGAAGGAGCAGCACCGATCCGCATTAGCATCACGCACATGAGCAGGCGACAGTCCGGAGCAGCCACTCGGGAGCTCATCCGGTCGGCCGCCGCGCAGCTGTTCGGCGAGCGCGGCTTCTCCGGCACCACGGTCCGGGACATCGCGTCCCTGGCGCAGGTCGATCCTGCTCTGGTGATCCGCCACTTCGGATCGAAGGAACTGCTGTTCCTCGACACGATGCAGCTGACCATGGACGACGAACCGCTGCTGGACGTGCCGCTGGAGTCGCTCGGCAGGCGGTTCGTCGAAGTGCTGCTCGACGCCGACGACAAGACCCGCGGAATCTACCTGGCCCTGCTGCGCGGGAGCGGCAACCCGCAGATCGCCGACCGGCTCAAAGCCGTTCACGAGAACACCTTCGTCGCCCCGCTGCGCGCCCGCATGAGCGGCCCGGACGCGGACATGCGGGCCCGGCTCGCCGGCACGCTGGTCGGCGGACTGCTCTACGGGTTGTGGGCGGTCGGCGACGAGAGGTTGGCCGCCGACCGGGAAGAACTGGTCGACCGCTACGGCGCGCTGCTGCAGCAGCTGCTCACCCCGGGCAGCTGACCCCGCTACTGGACCGACCAGCCGCCGTCCGACGGCAGGACAGCACCGGAGATGTTGACCGCGTCGTCGCTGAGCAGGAAGGTGATCGACGCCGCGAGGTGCTCTGCAGCGGCGATCGGCGGCATGAGGGCCAGGAACCGCCCGGTGCGCTGCTGCCCGAACTGCGACATCTGCCCTCCGGCGCCTATCCCGGTGGCCACGCCACCCGGTGCGACCGCGTTGACCCGGATCCCCGACGGCCCGTACATGAACGCGGCGCTGCGGGTGATCCCCACGACGGCGTGCTTGGAAGCGGTGTAGGCGACTCCGGCGGCAGAGCCCCGCAGGGCAGCCTCCGAGGCGATGTTGACGATCGAGCCGCGCCCAGCTTCGAGCATGGCCGGGAGGACCGCGCGGGTGAGCCGCATCGTCCCGTCGACGTTGACCTTGAAAACCCGCTCCCACATCTCGTCGGAGACTTCGTGGACGGGGGAGAAGTCGTCGACGACGCCCGCCACGTTGGCCAGGCCGTCGATGCGCCCTCCGGCTGCTGCGACGATCCGGTCGATGTCCGCGGCCTCGGTGATGTCGGCTGCGACGGTGGTCACTTGCTGCTGGCGGTGCTGGTCGGCGAACTCCGCCAGCCGGTCGGCGGCCAGGTCCACCGCGATCACCCGGCCGCCTTCCCGGGCGATGCGGGAGGCCGTGGCCCGCCCGATGCCGGAGGCCGCGCCGGTCACGATGACGGTTCGACCCTCGAACCTGCCGGGCACGATCCGTTCTTGCCAGCCCGCCGGTTCTTCGGCATCGGTGTTCGGAACGGTGCCGCCATTGGCCCGAGTCACCATGTCGTCGATCACGTCCTGCGAGAGCGCCCCCTGGCTGAGGGAGACCAGTTGCTGCAGCGGGAGCTGGCGCAGCGGGGCGAGGACCTGCTCGTCGAAACCGCCTTGCGCGAGCAGTTCTCGGATGATCGCCCCGCCCTCCGGGTGGTCGAGCCACTCCCCGATCGGCGCGTTCGCGGTCAGGGCTTTCCGCGTCATGATCTCTCCTCGGCGACTGCGGGCGGACAGCTGAAGTCAACTTAGTTGACACCATAGCGGCGGCGGTGGAAGAGCGGGAAGAGCAGCACAACTGCTCATCCCGCGAAATCACCAATCCACCACCTCTGCCGCGGGGCCCCGGCCCACGTGCTGCTGGCGGCCCGGGAGCGGGCGGCCGTCGCCCCCCAGAGTTGTCCACAGTGGTCGATGAAGTGGAACGCCGGAGCGGTGTGGTCTGCTCAACGGGCAACCGCCCCAACGGCGCGAAATCCGTCCTCCGGGCTCACGCGGTGGAGGCGCTGCGTGATCACTAGAGTCCAGGACACCTGCACCGGTCGGACGGCCCCCGCGCTGCCGGCCGCTGCTGTTCGCGCTGACCGAAGGAACAAGTTCATGAGCATGACCTTTGAACACATCACGCTGGGCCAGCGGGTGTTGTTCGGCAGCGGGGAAGCCGCCGCGAACCTGGCCGCGGAAGTCCAACGGCACGCAGCCTCGCGGGTGATGGTCATCGCTTCTGCTGCGAAGCGGGAGCTGGCCGAACGAGTCTGCCGGGACATCGAGGTGGCCTTGTGGTTCGACGACGTGGTCCAGCACGTTCCCGTGGAGTGCGCGGAACAGGCCCGGGCCGCTGCTGCCGAGCACGGCATCGACCTGCTGGTCTGCGTGGGCGGGGGATCGGGCATCGGGCTGGCCAAGGCGGTCGCCCTGACCACCGGCCTGCCCATCGTGGCAGTCCCCACCACCTATGCGGGTTCGGAAGCCACCAACGTGTGGGGGATGACCGAAAACCGCACCAAGACCACCGGCACCGACGATCGGGTGCTGCCGGGCGCGGTCGTCTACGACGCGACGCTGACGGTGTCGCTGCCGGTTGCCTTGTCGGTGGCATCGGGCCTGAACAGCGTGGCCCACTGCGTGGACGCGCTGTGGGCGCCCAAAGCAGATCCGATCAACCAGGCGCTGGCGTTGGAAGGAGCCAGGACGCTCGCGGCAGCGCTGCCCAGGATCGCCGAGGCCCCCGAGGACTTGCCGGCGAGGGAGCAGGCCCTGTGCGGGTGCTACCTGGCTGCGGTCGCCTTCGCCTCCGCGGGCTCGGCACTGCACCACAAGATCTGCCACCTCCTCGGCGGCACCTTCGCCTTGCCGCACGCTGAAACGCACGCCATCGTGCTACCGCACGTCCTGGCGCTCAACGCCCCCGCCGTTCCGGACCTGGCCGCCCGGCTGGCCTGTGCTCTGGGCAGACCTGTCGAAGCGGGCCAGGACCCCGCGGACGCGGCCGTGGCAGCGCTCGACCAGCTGCGCACCACCCTGGGCGCGCCGACCCGGCTGGCCGACTACGGGCTGACCGAAAGCGACATCCCGGAGGCGGTGCAGCGCGCGGTCGGGGCAGCACCGGCGTCGAACCCCGTGCACGTCACCCCGGAGAACATGACCGCCCTGCTCACCGCGGCTCTGACCGGAGCAGAACCGGCCCCAGCCGTGCTGACCACTCGATGACCACTGGAGCACCCATGAGCGAAACCAACAGCACCGACAACGCCTTGGAGCAAGCCGCGCGGGAGCAGGAGCTGGTGGACCGCGTCGTGTCGAGCTTCGACGGCTGCGAATCGCCCCGGCTCAAGCAGGTGATGCAGTCCCTGGTCCGGCACCTGCACGCCTTCATCCGCGACGTCCGACTGACCGAGCAGGAGTGGGACGCCGCAATCCGCTTCCTCACCGAGGTCGGGCACGTCACCGACGACAAGAGGCAGGAGTTCATCCTGCTCTCCGATGTGCTCGGGGCCTCGATGCAGACCATCACCGTGAACAATCCGGCCGTCGGGAAGGCCACCGAGTCCACCGTGTTCGGGCCGTTCTTCGTGGAGGGCTCCCCGGAGATCCCCCTGGGAGGGGACATCACCAACGGTGCCCCCGGGATCCCGTGCTGGGTGGAGGGCACCGTCACCGACACCCGGGGCAACCCGGTGCCCGGGGCGAAGATCGAGGTGTGGGAAGCCGACGCGGACGGCTTCTACGACGTGCAGTACGGCGACGGTCGGGTCGCCGGGCGAGCCCACCTGTACAGCGACCAGGAGGGGAACTACCGGTTCTGGGCGGTCAAGCCCACGCCGTACTCGATCCCGCACGACGGTCCGGTGGGCAGGATGTTGGAGACGACCGGCCGTTCCCCGATGCGGGCGGCACATCTGCACTTCATGGTCACCGCGCCGGGGTACCGAACCCTGGTGACCCACATCTTCGTGGCGGACGACCCGCAGCTGCAGATCGGCGACACCGTCTTCGGCGTGCGGAACTCGCTGATCAAGCACTTCGCGGACCAGCCGCCGGGGACCCCGACGCCCGACGGGCGCGATCTCGGGGACCAGCGGTGGAGCAGGACCCGGTTCGACATCGTCCTGGCCGTGGAACCGGAAACGGTCGAACGATGACCGGGGTGTCCTTCCCCAGCCCTGCCCGGACGACCACCCCGTGAACGCGGTGGCGATCGCGGTCCGTCCTGCCGGCGCCCGCGCGCGGCGCAGCACCGGCAGCCGGCGCCTATGGTCGACCTGGGGGCACCGCTGGCCCCCGCAACCGCAGCCAACAGCACGGGAAGAGGTGCCCGCTGGTGCACAAGGTGAAAGACCTGACCGGTCCCGGGCTGACCGACCAGTTCGGAATCGGTGGCACCGATCTCGGAGTCATGACCACCGCCCCGGACGGGAGGCTGGTGGCGGTGTTCGGGGACACGTTCGAAAAAGCCGGGGTCGGTGGCCCGGGCTGGCGGTCCCCCGTCGTGCTGTTCGCGGACCCGGAGGGCTTCCGCACCGGACTGCGGTGGACGGGTTCGGCAGGACCGGGGCAGTACGCCGAGCAGGCCCTGCCCTACCGGCACAACGCCCGGATCCAGGGCAGGCACGTGAGCACCGTCATCCCGACCGACGTCATCACCATCGGGCAAGAGATGTACTTGCACGTGATGGTGTGCCACGGCATCGGGAACGTGCACTGGACCGAGATCCACCGCTCGGTCGACAACGGCCAGACCTGGCAGCCCACCGGTGCGCAGTGGCCCGGTGACCACCTGGGCGGGTTGTTCCAAATGCTGACCTGGGAACTGGGGGACGACGGTTGGGTCTACGCCTTCTCCACCGGGTTCCAGCGGGACAAAGGGCTGATCCTGCAACGCGTTCCCGCTGACCGGTTGACCGAGCCGGCGGCGTGGCAGGGATGGGGGTACCGGGACGGCGAGTGGGCCTGGGGCAACCCCCCGACCATCGCGCTCACCGGTGCCTTCGGGGAACTGTGCCTGCGCCGGGTGGAGGACCGGTGGTTGCTGTCGTTCTTCGACGCCGGCAACTACCGGATCGACGTCATGAACTTGGACAGCCCCACGGCCAACCTGTACGAGGCCGCGCGGGGCACGGTGCTCCAGGGCTGCTCCTGGCACGACGAGGACCACGGCAACGGCCGAGTCGCCCAACTGTACGGCGGGTACATCGTTCCCGGCTCGACGCTCGACGACCTGCACCTGGTGGTCAGCCAGTGGAACACCCGGCGCAACTGGCCCTACCGCGCCATGCAGTTCGCCGGGAGCGCACCTCGCCCAGGGATGCCGCTGACTCCGCCGCCCGCGGCGGAAGAGCGCCCCGGAAAACTCCCGCCCGGCGAGCGGGTGCTCCGGGCAGCGCGCAAGCTCGTCTCGCGCTACCTGGGGTGAGCACCGGTTCCGGTGCGGCTTCGGTCCTGTGTGGCTGAAACCGGCCGCCGGCGTTATACCGGTGGGTGCCATGCCGGCGGTGACCAGAGACACGGGGGGCCGAGATGCCGTTGACCGGGGAGTACGAGCCGAGCGCAACGGAGTTCGTCCGCAAGCAAGTAGAGCTGTACGAGAGCTCCGGCGGTACCGAGGGGACCACGCTGCACGGGCTGCCGGTGGTGATCCTGACGACGAAGGGGGCCAAGAGCGGGAAGATCCGCAAGACCCCGATCATGCGCGTTGAGCACGAGGGCGAGTACGCCGCCGTGGCATCGCTCGGGGGAGCTCCCAACCACCCGTCCTGGTACTACAACCTCCGCGAGCATCCGCGCGTCGAACTGCAGGACGGGCCGACCAAGAAGGACTACGTGGCCAGAGAGGTCTTCGGCGACGAGAAGGCGCTGTGGTGGGACCGGGCAGTGCGGGCTTTCCCGCCCTACGCCGAGTACCAGCAGAAGACGGAACGGGAGATCCCGGTCTTCGTGCTCACCCCGGCCGAATCCGAACAGGAGTCCTGACCACTGGTGGAACGCGGAGCACCCGTTCCGCTCCGCGCGGGCGTCGACGAGCGATCACCGCTTCTCGGCCCGCACCGGCTGTTGACCGCGGTGGGAAGCAAGTGACCGGGTATTCGGCAGCTGTGGAAGACCTGGGGAACCTGCCGGTGCTGCACGACCTCGATCACCTGTGCGAGGTCGTGCAGCAGCACGGCAGAGGGCGGGACCTGTACGTCCGGTGGTCGCGGGGACCGCAGTTCGACATGCGGTCGGTCAGCCACGACGCGCTCACCGGGGTGGAGCTCCCGGGGCTGTCGGCGAACCCGCTCCGGGTGGAGCGGTGGTGGCAGGACCGCTCCCTGCGGTTGTGGGTGGCCCGACGCCTCTACGACTACGAGCACCTGCGGGACCGCCAGCCGGGAGTGGATGTGCGCGCGTGGTTGTTGAGGGGCACCGAAGTGGCCCGGGGGCCGGACAACGAGCCGCTGGTGACCTGCGATGAACCGATCGCCTGGATAGCGGAAGGAGCAATGCGGGAAGCCCGCCAGCTGGTGATCGGGCAGCACGAGACCTGGGGGACCCTCGACCGCGGGAGCTGATCGCTCCGGCAGGGCGACCTCCTCCAGGAAGGGCGCTTGGTGGACGCGCAAGCCCCACCTGCGCCGATGGTTCGGCATGGCTCACCGCGCTTCCTCGTCGAAACGCCTCGCGCCGGCCGCGCGGTGCTGGTCGCTCGTTGCACCGAGCGGTCTGGAAACGGCGCGCATCGTCCTGCGGGTCCGGTCGTTGATCAACTGGGGCCGGGAGGCGTGGTGCCGCCGGCCCGGGCACGAGCACTGGGAGATTGACGTTGGCCACACCGGAGTTCGTCGGAGCTGTTGGACGCGCGGTGCAAACCCGCATCTACCAGGCAGGAGCACTGGGCAGGCGCCCCCGTGTCCCGGTGAGCCCGGACCGGCTCCAGCGGGCGGCGCAGCGCCGGATGAGCAAGGCCGCCTGGGCCTACGTGGCCGGTTCCGCGGGACAGCAGCGCACGGCGCAGGCCAATCAGGAGGCTTTCCGCCGGTGGCAGATCGTGCCTCGAATGCTCCGCGACGTCTCGGAGCGGGACAACTCGGTGGAGCTGTTCGGCGAACGACTGCCGAGCCCAATGCTGCTGGCGCCGATCGGTGTGCTGGAAATGGTCCACCCCGGGGCGGACCGGGCGGTGGCGGAAGCGGCTGCCCAGGTGGGGCTCCCGATGGTCATGTCCACGCAGGCTTCGGTGCCGATGGAGCGGATCGCGCGGTCGCTCGGGTCCGCGGCGGCGTGGTACCAGCTGTACTGGAGCCGGGAGCGGGAGCTGGTGGCGAGCTTCGTCCGCCGGGCGGAGGCCATCGGCAGCAAGGCCATCGTGGTCACCTTGGACACCAATCTGCTCGGTTGGCGTCCCCGCGACCTCGATCTCGGCCACTTGCCGTTCATCCGCGGGATGGGGATCGCGCAGTACACGAGCGATCCGGTTTTCCAGGACCTGGTGCGCAGGCGAGCAGGACGGCCGCGGAGCGCGACGGCTCGTCGGGCACCGACTCCAGGAATGGTCCGAACCCTGCTGGGGCTCAGCCGCCGCTACCCCGGTCCGTTCCTGAGCAACCTCCGCGGCCTGGGACCGCTCGCCGCCGTGGAGACCTTTCTCGACGTGTTCGCCAATCCGGCGTTGACCTGGCAGGACCTGGGGTTCCTCCGGGAGCTCACGGACTTGCCGATCGTGCTCAAGGGCATTCAGCACCCCGATGACGCGCGCAAGGCCGTGGACTGCGGAGTCGACGGAATCGTGGTGTCCAACCACGGTGGGCGGCAGGTCGATGGTGCGGTGGCTTCCCTGGCAGCGCTGCCTCGGGTCGCCCAGGCGGTCGGCGGAGCCGTGCCGGTGCTGTTCGACAGCGGGGTGCGCAGTGGTGCTGATGTGGTCAAAGCGATCGCACTGGGAGCCACCGCGGTCATGGTGGGACGTCCGTACGTGTACGGGCTCGCGCTCGCTGGTGCGACCGGGGTGGCCGAGGTGCTGCGGTACTTGATGGCCGAGTTCGACTTGACCATGGCGCTGGCCGGGTGCAGCTCGGTCGAGCAGATCGACGCCGGCTTGCTGCAGGACGAGCGGGAATGAGCAGGTGCGGTCCGCGTTCCGGGCCGGCGACCCCCGGGACGCGGCCGGTCTCGAGGCGGGCGGTAGTCCGTTGAGGGGAACTGGCTTTACAGAAAACCGCAGCTCAGAGCACCCTGGGGGCAAGACGCCCGGTTGGCCTATGGACACCGGAAGAGGAAGTGGTCCACAATGTGACGGGCATCACTGTGGACCCCTCTTGCGGGTCCTAGATCGCCATGCCAACATAGGAGCTGTCCGACGCGAGAGGGCGAGATCAAGAGACCGCCCCCGATCGGACGGGAAGCTTCAAAAAGTAAAGAACATTCGATGCAGCGCCAGGCGGTCGCTACCGTGGATTCCACGAGGAAGCCTGTCGTTTTCCGAGTGTTCAGGCCCTGTGGTTCTCGGTAGTGCCAACGGCGAAGGCATTGCACCTTGAGAACTCAACAGCGTGCTTGTTCGTTCGCGAATGTGTTGCGACGAGATGATCGGCGCACACATGTGATGTGATTCGTGCCCCCTCAAAAGTCCTTGATGGAGAGTTTGATCCTGGCTCAGGACGAACGCTGGCGGCGCGCCTCACACATGCAAGTCGAGCGAGGAGCCTCCCTTCGGGGAGGTATCCGAGCGGCGAACGGGTGAGTAACACGTGAGCAACCTGCCCTCGACACCGGGATAACCCCGGGAAACTGGGGCTAATACCGGATACTTGCCAGTCGGGGCATCCCGATTGGCAGAAAGGTTCTCCGCCGCGAGGTGGGGTTCCGGTCGAGGAGGGGCTTGCGGCCTATCAGCTAGTTGGTGGGGTAACGGCCTACCAAGGCGACGACGGGTAGCCGGCCTGAGAGGGTGATCGGCCACACTGGGACTGAGACACGGCCCAGACTCCTACGGGAGGCAGCAGTGGGGAATCTTGCGCAATGGGCGAAAGCCTGACGCAGC
>NZ_AYJW01000063.1 GCF_000497205.1 Saccharopolyspora rectivirgula DSM 43747 | reverse complement strand
CGAGACCGGGTGGCCGATCTGCGCCAACCTCCGCGGTCTGGAGCCCATGCCGCTCAAGCCGGGCACCCCGGGAGGAGCAGCGGCCGGAGAACCCGCCGACCCCCGAGTCCGGTCCGCAGGGGACTCGCCAGATGCCGCACCCCAACCGCAACCAGTGATCGCGCTCCGCTCCGCGACCGGCGGAAGGCGGCGCGCCTCGCCTGATCGTGGAGTCTGTGGCGTGTTCTGAGCTGATCGGACGATCTCCGGTGCGACATTCGGCGGCGTGCCCGTGTTCAACCGGACGTCGCTGGTGCGCAGGCGGAATCCCCCGCGCCCCGCGGGCTGGGTGCTGGCCGGGGTCGTCCTCGCGACGCTGCTGAGCAGTCTGCTGGCGGCCGCCCTCCTGATCGCGCTGGTCCTGCTCACCGCGTCCGGAGTGGACGCGGCTCCGGGACAGGTCCTCGCCGCCGCCCCGCTGGTGTGGCTGGCCGCGCACCGGGTGCCGTTGAGCATCGGCCAGGACCCGTTGAGCGCGCTGCCGATGCTGCCGACCTTGGCGCTCGGCTGGTCGGTCGCGGCGTGCAGCGCGAAAGCCGCTCGGAAGCTGCCCGCGACCGTCCACGCCGGTGCGGTGAGCCTGGCGGCCGGGTTCGCCCACGCCTGCTGCGGCGGGCTGCTCGCCCAGGTGCTCGTGCCCCCGGTGGCGGTGCACACCGGGGTGGCGGTCCTCGGCTGCGGGCTGACCTCCGGGTGCGCTTCCGCGATCGGGGTGGCTTGCGGCTGGGCGGGTTCCCGGCTGGACGCGCGGCTGCGCGCCGTGCTCCGGGTGACCGGGGTGGCGTTGGCGGGCGTGGTGGCCGCCGGCGGGATCGCGCTGCTGGCCGGGTGGTGCGCGGCGGCGCCGCGGTCGGTGGCGGGTTTCGCCGCTGCCGGCACTGCGGGGGACGCGTTCGGGTTGGCCGTGCTGTGCCTGCTCTACTTGCCGAACGCGTTGGTGCTGAGCTGGTCGTTCATCGCCGGGCCGGGGTACGCGGCGGGGCCGGTGAGCGTGCAGCTGGTGTCCGACGCCCGACCGCCGGACGTGGGGTTCCCGCTGCTCGCCGCGCTGCCGTCCGCCCACACCCCGGGCCTGTGGCTGGTCGTGCTGCTCCCCGTGGCCACCGGGGTGCTGACCGGGGTGGCGTGCCGGCGCGGCCAGCGCACCGGGGCGGACCGGTTGCTGTGCTTGGGCTGCGCCGCGGTGCTCGTCGCGCTGGTGATGCTCGTGCTCGCCGCGCTGGCCGGCGGGGAGCTGGGGCGCGGACCGCACACCCCGGTCTCCGCGCCCGCGCTGCCGCTCGCGCTGGTCACGCTGTGCTGGACCGGGCTGCCGGCGTTGGGGGCGCTGTGGGTGCTGGAGGGCGCCGGGGCGGCCGAGCGCACCCGGGAGGCGAAGCCGCCTCCTCCCGAGCTCGACCCGGCGGCGGTGGCCGACATCGAGTCGGCGCTGCGCGACGTGCTGGCCGATTCCGACGGGAGGAGCAGTCGAGTGGACGGTGAGGGCTAGACCACTCACCCGGCCCCTGACGGTGGCGCTGCGCCGGTCGGGGCATACGCTGCTGGCGAAGAACGTGCCGTGGCATGTCAGGAGCGAACGCTGAACCCGAGTGCGCCGAGTGAATCCGCAAGCCCCCAGCCGAACCGGTACACCACGTCGAACCCGGCGAGAGTGGTCGTGCTGGTCTCCGGTTCCGGAACGCTGCTGCAAGCCCTGCTCGACGCGACGACCAGGCCGGATTACCCGGTTCAGGTGGTGGCGGTCGGTGCGGACCGGACCGGGATCGAAGGACTCGCCCGCGCCGAGCGGGCTGGCGTGCCGACCTTCACCTGCCGGCTCCGGGACTACCCCAGCCGGGAGGATTGGGATCGCGCGCTGACCGAGGCCTGCGCCGAGCACCAACCGGACCTGGTGGTTTCGGCCGGGTTCATGAAGCTGGTGGGCGCCAGTTTCCTCGACCGGTTCAGCGGCCGGTACCTCAACAGCCATCCGGCTCTGCTGCCGTCGTTCCCCGGCATGCACGGGGTCCGGGACGCGCTGGAGCACGGGGTCCGGGTCACCGGGTGCACGCTGTTCGTCGTGGACGCCGGGGTGGACACCGGGCCGATCCTGGCCCAGCAGGCGGTCGAGGTGCGGCCGGAGGACGACGAGGCATCGCTCCACGAGCGGATCAAGGAGGTCGAGCGGCGGCTGCTGGTCGACACCCTGGAACAGCTGGCGCTGCACGGCTGGACCGTGCAGGGACGGAAGGTGAGTATCCCGTGACCGCGAATTCAGAACAGCGGCGGCCGGTCCGCCGTGCGCTGATCGGCGTGTCCGACAAGTCGGGCCTGTTGGACCTGGCCACCGGGTTGCACGCAGCAGGGGTGGAGATCGTTTCCACCGGTGGCACGGCCCGCGCCATCTCCGCCGCGGGAGTCCCGGTGACTCCGGTGGAGGAACTCACCGGGTTCCCGGAGTCGCTCGACGGCCGGGTCAAGACCCTGCACCCGCGCGTGCACGCGGGCCTGCTCGCCGACCTGCGCCGCCCCGAGCACGAGGCCCAGCTGCGCGAACTGGACATCGCTCCGTTCGACCTGCTGGTGGTCAACCTGTACCCGTTCGTGCAGACGGTGGCTTCCGGCGCCAGCCCCGCCGAGGTGATCGAGCAGATCGACATCGGCGGTCCGGCGATGGTCCGGGCGGCGGCGAAGAACCACGCCAACGTGGCCGTGGTGGTGGACCCCAGCCGCTACGAGTGGGTGCTGGAGCAGATCCGGGCCGGGGGCTTCACCCTGCAGGAGCGCACCGAGCTGGCGGCCGAGGCGTTCCGGCACACCGCGTCCTACGACGTGGCGGTCGCCTCGTGGATGAGCAAGGTCCCGGTGGAGGACGACTCGGTCTTCCCGGGCTGGCTCGGGCAGACCTGGGAGCGGCGTTCGGCGCTGCGCTACGGGGAGAACCCGCACCAGCCGGCGGCGCTCTACGTCTCGGGCGGTGAGGCGACCGGGCTGGCCGCGGCGGCCCAGCTGCACGGCAAGGAGATGTCCTACAACAACTACGTGGACGCGGACGCGGCTTGGCGCGCTGCCCACGACCACGAGCAGCCGTGCGTGGCGATCATCAAGCACGCCAACCCGTGCGGCATCGCGGTGGCCGAGGACATCGCCGAGGCGCACCGCAAGGCCCACGCCTGCGACCCGGTGAGCGCGTTCGGCGGGGTGATCGCGTCGAACCGCGAGGTCTCGGTGCAGATGGCCGAGCAGATCGCCGAGGTCTTCACCGAGGTCGTGGTGGCCCCCGGGTACGCCGAGGGCGCGGTGGACGTCCTCAGCCGCAAGAAGAACATCCGCATCCTGACCGCGCAGCCGCCGGAGCGGAAGCGCGTCGAGATGCGCGCGATCTCCGGTGGCCTGCTGGTGCAGGGCATGGACGCGATCGACGCGGAGGGCGACGACCCGGCCAACTGGACGCTGGCGACGGGGTCCCCGGTGGACGAGCAGACCCTCGCGGACCTGGTGTTCGCGTGGCGGGCGTGCCGGGCGGTCAAGTCCAACGCGATCCTGCTGGCCAACGACGGCGCCACGGTCGGTGTCGGGATGGGCCAGGTGAACCGGGTGGACTCGGCCCGGTTGGCGGTCTCCCGCGCTGGGGACCGGGTCAAGGGGTCGGTGGCGGCTTCGGACGCCTTCTTCCCGTTCGCGGACGGCCCGAAGGTGCTGTTGGAGGCCGGTGTCCGGGCGATCGTGCAGCCGGGCGGTTCGGTGCGGGACGAGGAGACCGTCCGGGCCTGCGAGGAGGCCGGGGTGCCGATGTACTTCACCGGAACTCGCCACTTCGCGCACTGAGGTTCCGCGTTGCGGCGGCGCGGGCGGTGTCCCGCGCCGCTTTCGCATCTGCGGGCCGGGTGGGCCGAACGCGGGATCTCCTGGTGAGCGGGAAGTTTCGCGCCACCCCGGACGTTCACCAATTCGGGTAGTAGATCTTGACTGGGATCACAGATCAAGGTTTACTTGATGTTGTTCGAACTTAAGTTCGATTTTCGAAGTGGCAGCTGTCGGGGGTTGCCATTTCGCCGGAGTCAGCCTGCGTGGGTGCAGGCGCAGGACTGGCTCCACCGCTGTCGCTTCCGCAGCGGGGGTGTGCTGCCGTCCGGGTTCGGGGCCGGCCGGTGGTGGTCCCGGTGCGGGGAGACGGCGGTGTTCGCGCTGGTCTCCAGCGGCCCGGCGCGCCGTGGTTGACGGGGTGCCGCGGGGTGTGCGGGCCGTTGGAGGAGCGCTTGCCGCGGGACGGGCGCCGCCAGCGCGGACGAATTCGCCGTCGTGCTGCCTTGGTTTCGGGGTGTGCCGAGGCAGCGCGGCGACACCGCATGCACGTGGCTGCTCGGCGCGGGTGGGCCGGTCCGCACCGGACTGCCCGGTGCGCCGCGCGAGACCCGTTGCGGCGCACCGGTGTTCGATCCGCTGCTCGTCACGCTGCACCGGAGCGTCCGCCGACCCGCGCCGAAGCCGAATGCTGGTTAGCGTGACAAGGGTGGAAGCCCCACGTGTGGTCGCTCGCCCGACACGCCGGGAATTCCTGCTGGGTGCAGGCCTGCTGGTCGCGTCCGCCCACGTCGGCTGCTCCGCCCCGCCGGAACCGGCCCGGGAGGACGGTTGGCTGTTCGGCCCCTACCAGGCCGGCAGCACCGAACTGGACTTCGACGAAAGCTCCCTGACCCCGGTGGAACTGCCGCACTGCGCCCCGGAGCTCTCCTGGTGGCGCTGGCACCCGCGGGACTGGGACCGGGTGTGGGTGTACCGCTGCCACCGCCCCGAACTGCCCCGCGGGCAACGGGAGGTCGTGCACTTCGACGGGGTGCTCTCCGCTGCCGAAGTCTTCGTCAACGGCCAGCGCGTCGGCGGACGGGTCGGCGGCTACCTGCCGTTCGAATGCGAGCTCACCGACCGGCTCACCAGACCCGACAACGTGGTGGCCGTGGTGGTGGACTCCAGGTGGGGCCTCGACGTGCCACCCGACCGCCCCGAACCGCAGAAGCCCTGGTCGATCGACTTCTACCAGCCCGGCGGGCTGGTCCGCGGCGTCGAATTCCGCCGGCTCCCGCAGGTCTTCTGCACCGAACTGCACGCCAAGCCCGAGAACGTCGGCGGACCCGACCCGCGCGTGACCGTCACCGGGAAGCTCGACTCCGGCCACCTCGCCGGAACCTTCGACGTCAGCGCCCAACTCGTCGACGGCGCGCAAGTCCTGGCCGAGGGGGCCACCCGGGTGCGCACCGCCGGCGACGAGCTCGCGCCCTTCACCATCACCCTGCAGGACCTGCCGGAAGTCCAGCTGTGGGACCTGGACTCGCCGAAGCTCTACGAGGTGCTGGTCAACACCCCCGGCGGGCAGAGCCGGGTCCGCATCGGCTTCCGCGACCTCCGGTTCGAAGTGGACGGTTTCTACTTGAACGGTCGACGCGTCCAGCTGTTCGGGCTCAACCGGCACGAGTGGTACCCCTACGTCGGGGCGGCGATGCCCGACCGGGTGCACCGGCGGGACGCGCAGATCCTGAAGGAGGAGCTGAACTGCGCGATGGTGCGCTGCTCGCACTACCCGCAGTCGGAGGCCTTCCTGGACGCGTGCGACGAACTGGGCCTGCTGGTGTGGGAAGAAGCCCCCGGCTGGGACTACATCGGCGACCAGACCTGGCGGGACCGGGTGCTGCGCGACGTCTCCGGCATGGTGCTGCGGGACCGCAACCACCCCAGCATCATCGCCTGGGGAACCCGGCTCAACGAAACCGAAGACGACGTCGCCCTCTACTCGAAGACCCGGGCGATCGCCAACGAACTCGACGGCACCAGGGCCACCACCGGCGCGGTCAACAGCTCGGTGGTCGCCCAAGGACCGGTCGTCCCCACCCCGTTCCGCGACCCGTTCGCCACCACCCCGCTGGTGCAGGACGTCTTCGCCTTCAACGACTACCTGGTGCCCCCTCCCGGGCAACTGCCCACCCTGCGGGAGCCGCGCACCGACCTGCCCTACATGGTGAGCGAAGCCGTGGGCGTGCTGACCGGGGCGAAGGCGTTCCGCCGCACCAGCCCGGTGCGGGTGCAGGCGGACCAGGGCGTGCTGCACGCCGCGGTCCACGACAAGGCCATGTCCACCCCGCAGTACATGGGGTTGCTCGGCTGGTGCGCGTTCGACTACCCGTCCGGCTACGGCAACGCCGAGGACAGCATCAAGTGGGCCGGGGTGTGCGACTTCTTCCGGGAACCCAAGCTGGGGGCCGGTTTCTACCAGTCCCAAACCGATCCGGCGAACCGGCCGGTGATCGTCCCGGCGTTCTACTGGGGACCCGACACCGGCCCCATGGCCGACGCGGTGATCTGGTCCAATTGCGACCGCCTGGAGGTGCGCGTCAACGGGGTCGCGGTGCCGCCGCCGCGGCTCGACCGCGACCGCTTCCCGCACCTGCGCCACCCGCCGTTCCTGGTGTCGCTGCCCGCGGCGTCCGGGGACCTGCGCATCGACGGGTGGGTCGGGCAGCAGCTCGTGGCTTCCCGGCGGTTCTCCGCCGACCCGCGGCAGGACGAGTTGCAACTGTTCACCGACGACCAGGACCTGGAGGCCGACGGCGCGGACGCGACCAGGGCAGTGGTGGCCGTGGTGGACCGCTACGGCGCGCGGCGCGGTTTCGCCGGTGGCAGGGTGCACTGGCGGGTGTCGGGCCCGGCGACCCTGGTCGGGGACAACCCGCTGGACCTGGGGCACAACGGCGGGATCGGCGCGGTGTGGCTGCGGACCCGGCGCGACCGGCCGGGGCGGATCAGGCTCACCGCAGCCCACCCCGCGCTGGGCAGCCGGTCGGTGACCGTCACCGCCCACTGAGGCTCAGGCCAGGCCGCACCGCCGGATCGCCAGCAGCACGTAGGCCTTCGCAACCCGCTCCAGCTCCGCCACCGCGACGTGCTCCTGGTGGGAGTGGGCGTACTCGATCTCCCCCGGCCCGTACTGCAGCGCCGGCACCCCGGCCGCCGCGTACAGCCGCAGATCCGTGCCGTACGGGCCGCCGAGCGGCTTCGGCGGTTCCGCACCGGTGGCGGCCACCGCCTCCTGCAGTTCCGGCAGCAGCGGGTGGTTCTCGGGCAGCCGCCCGGACGCGAACTGGCCGCCCGGCCAGCTCACCCGCACCGGGTTCTCCGCCAGCCACGGGTCCCCGGCGCACGCCTCCGCCACCGCGTTCTCGAACTCGGCCTTGGCGTCCTCGAGCGACTCGCCGAGCCGCACCCCGTACCGGCCTTCGGCGACCGCCAGGTCCGGCACCGTGCTGGCCCAGTCACCGGCGCGCACCACCCCGATCGAGAGCGGGTAGGCGACCTCCAGGTGGGCCAGCAGCGGGTCCGGGTCGGCGTTGCGGCGGGCCTCCAAGTCCCGCAGCACCGGCAGCAGGCCCGCCAGCTTCTCCACGGCGTTCACGCCGCGGGAGCGGGTGGCGCCGTGGGTCGGCCGGCCCGGGACCTCCAGGCGGAAGGTGAGCGACCCCCCGTTGGCCACCACCACGGAGCCCGAGCTGGGTTCGGCCAGCACGCACGCCTCGGCCCGGTGGCCGCGCTGCAGGGTCGCGAACGTGCCGCAGCCGCCGTCCTCCTCGCCGCTGACCGCGTGCACCCCCAGGGGTTTGCGCAGCTCGATCCCGGCGGTGCGCAGGGCGCGCAGGGCCCCGAAGATCGCCGCCACCCCGCCTTTCATGTCGCACGTGCCGCGGCCGTGCGCGACCCCGTCGACCACCCGCAGGGCGTAGGGGTCCCGGTTCGGCCACAGCTCCAGGTCACCGGGCGGCACCACGTCGGTGTGCCCGTAGAAGACCAGGGCGGGGGTTCCGGCGGTGCTGGACACGCCGACGCAGCCGTAGCCGGTGTCCCGCTCCACCTCCTGCCCGGGGAAGTCCGGGTGCGCGGCCAGGTCCGGCACCTCGTAGCGCCAGTGGTCCACCTGGTAGCCGAGGGAGGCCAGTTTGTCGGCGCACCAGTGCTGCGCCTGCTGCTCGGCCTCGGTTCCGCCGACGCTGGGGATCGCCACCAGTTCCGCCAGGTCGGCCAGGACGCCGTCGATGTCGACGGCGTCCAGCGCGCGCTGTTCTTCGGCCGTCGGAGAGCTGCTGTTGCCGTTCACGTCCCCGAGTCTCGCTCACCCGACCGAATGATCGGGGGGTGGCTACCATCCTGGCGTGGCCGAAGGTGACAACACCGGACGGAACTTCGAGATCGGCAAAGACGGGCTGGGTGGCATCGTCGTCGGGCTGGACGGCAGCCCGGCCAGCTTCCACGCGGTCGCCTGGGCGGCGGGGCTGGCCAGGCGGGAACGGGCCCGACTGGTGATCGTCTACGTCGAATCAGTGGGCGGCGTGGCCTACTGGTCGCCGATGGGCGTGGCGGTGGCCAGCGAGGCGGCCGAGAGCCTGGTCGAGGAGTTGAAGCAGGAAGTCGTCAACCACTTGGAAGGGGAAGCGATCGACTGGGACTTCGTCCACCACCGCGGTGATCCGGCCGTCGGCCTGGAGCAGGTGGCCGAGCAGTACCGGGCTGACCTGATCGTCGTCGGCAGGTCCCGCCGACGCGGCGGTCTGCTGGGCACTGTTCCGGCGACCCTGGTGGTGGAGGCGGTGCGCCCGGTCGTCGTGGTGCCGTGAAAGCGGAAGTGGCTCGTCCGCCGAGGCGAACGAGCCACTCCTCACCGTCCGGTCAGCTCACTCCATCGTCGGCCGCGGCGCTTCGTTCGCCGGCAGCTCCACCAGCGAGCCGTCCGCGAGCAGCTCGCTGATCGACGCCGGCAGCACGTAAGCGGTACCGCCACCCGGCTGGTCGAACCACGGCACCGCGGTGCCCCGCAGCGCCTGCATCGGCCGCTGCACCCGGTAGGCGAAGTAGGGCCGGTTGGCCCACTGCGGCGGCAGCGAGCGGTGGCTGTACGGGGTGCGGGCCGCGTACACCACGTTGCCGTTCGGCTCGCCGAACCGGTCCACCTCGGTGCCCGGCTGCAGCATGATGTGCCGCCGGTCCCGGTACAGGGTCAGCGGTGGTTCGCCGTTGAGCGGCTGGATCTGCTTGGGCGGCTGCACCGGCCCCTGCGGCGCCCCCTGCGGGCGAGGCGGAACCGGCGGGACCGGGCCCTGCGGGCGGGGCGGGACGCCCGGCCCGACTCCCGGCCCAGGTCTGCGGTCGGCACCGCCCGGTCCGGGCTGCGGAGCCCCCGGCGGGGGCACGGGTGCGCCCTCCGGGGTGCGCGGCTGCCGCTTCGGCAGCGGAGGTGGAGTCGCGGCGCCCCCGGCAGGACCACCGGGACGCGGGGCGGCCGGCTGGCCCATCGGCGGGGAAGGCGGACCCGCGGGCGCCGGGCGCTCCGGCTGCTGCTGCTGCTGGAAACCGCCCTGGAAACCGGCGGGTTCTTCCGCGGCGGCCGGGGCGGCCGGCGGTTCCGGCGGCAGCGGCGGCTCCGGCGGTGCGCTCGGCGCGTCGGTCGGCTCCTGGTGCGCGGTGAACAGCGGGTTCCCGCTCGGCTTCGGCTCGGCCGGTGCTTGCGGTTCGGCCGGCCCCTGGGCCGCTTCGGTCGCGGCCGGCTCCGACCGCTCCTCCGGCTCGGCCGGCTCGGCGGGTTCTGCCGGCTCGTTCGCGGCGGCCGGTTCGACGGACTCCGGCTGTTCCGCCACCGCTGCGGAGGTCTCCTCCGGTTCCTCGACCGCCGGCTGCGCGGCCGCGGGCTTGTTCAGCAGCAGGCTGCCCAGCAGGTAAGCAGCGGCCTGCTCGGCCCGGGCGAACCGCACCTCCGGCTCCCCGGCGCGCGCGACCACCCACTCCGCGCCGTCGGCCACCAGCGAAAGCGCGTCCTCGTCGCGGCTGCCGATCCGGTAGCTGTCCTCGGCCACCTGGTGTTCGGCGAGCCGGGCGCGCAGCACGTCGAGCACCTCCTCGGCCTGGGCGGAGTCCTCGACCGCGGGCTGCGGTTCCTCCGCCGCCTCCACCGGTTCTCCTGCCGCGGCGCTCTCGGTGTCGACCGGTTCGTGCTCTTCCCGCTCTTCCCGCGGCACCTCCGGGGTGTCGGGGAGCTCGGGCTCGGCCGAGGCCGGCACTTCCGGTTCCAGCTCGGCGATGTCCGCGGGCTGCGGTTCCGGCTCGGCCGCGGCGACGTCGGTGGCCTGCGGCTCGGGCTCCGCGGTCTCCGCCGTCGGCTCTTCCGGCTGCTGCGGGGCCGGTGCCTCTTCCGGGGCGTCCTGCGGCGCGGCGCCGATGGCGGTCTCGGCGACCGGCTCCGCCACCGGCTGCTCAGCGGCACCGGTCGGCTGCTCGTCGGTCTCGGCCGGCTGCTCGGTGGTGGTGGTCGCGGCGATCTGGGCGGCCTGCCGGGCCTGTTCGCTCACCTCGGGGAGCTCGAACCGGCGGGCGCGCAGGTGGTCCAGGAACTCCGGCTCCGGCGGCACCCCGTACTGCGACAGGTAGTAGCCCACGGCGCCCGGCCACAGCCAGGAGCCGTCGGTGTGCCAGGTGTCGGGCACCGAGGCCGGGCGGCTCGAGTCGAGCTGGTCGGGCAGGTTGGTCGGGCCGGTGAACACGATGGGCGCGTTCTCCAGGTAGTTGCGCAGCGCGCCGATCTCCTCCATCGGCACCGGCGGGCGGTTGCCGACCACGGGGCGGCCTTCCGCGTCGGTCCCGTCGAAGACCTCGACCTTGCGGAACTCCTCCGGGGCCGGCGGGGTGGCCGGGACGCCGCTGTCGGCGGCGGGCTCGGCGGTCGGCGCTTCGCCCACCGGTTCCTCGGGCGCCGCCGGTTGCGCGTCGGCGGCCGGCAGGTCGGTTTCCGCGGCGGGTTCGGCGGGGGACGCGGTTTCCGCGGTGCTCACCGGGTCGGGCGCCGCGGCGGGCGGTGCGGTGGGTCCTGGTTCGTCGGTGGTCGGCTGGGTGGGGGCCGGTTCCGCCGCGGCCGGGGCGTAGCCGGGTTCCGGTTGGGCACCGGGCCCCGGGGCGGGGGCGTCGCCGGCGGGCTGCTCGTTGCGCTGGGTCGCTCCGTCGATGATCGCCCGCATCCAGTCCGGGATGTTCTCTTCGGTCCGCGGGTACCGCTGGAGCTCATCCAGGTAGGCGGCCGGCGGCAGCGGGCGCTGCCACCGCGGCTCGGAATCGAAGTTGATGTCGATCCGGTAGCTCGACGGACGTTCGACCACGTACAGGGCACTCAGCCAAGTGCCCACGTCCGGCCGGTACATTCCTTCGCGGAGACGCTCGAAAATGCTCTGCAGCTCGTTGGGCGGGTCCCAAGCCCGGCTGGCACCGTCCTGCGAGGTGATCTCACCCAACAGATCGCGGTACTCACCGGTGGCGCGGTACTCCACCGTGATCTCCTGCCAGTCCTCAGGGGCGTTCTGTAATAGCAGGATCCCGATCTGCCGGGCTATCTGCTCCTGCTCTTCCGGACTGATCGCTGTCGGACGCGACATGGGTGACATCCTCCCCCTCTCAACCAGGCACACCGACCTCACCCCGCCCGAGACGCTACTCGAAGCGGGCAGCAGCTCGTGCTTTGGCATGGCGGGATCCAGCGCCGCTCCACCGGGCCGCCCACCTGCCTCCGCTGCCTGCTCCGCCAGGCACGATCCCGCCGGGCAAGCCTGCCGTCACCGGGTCTGGAAGAACATCACACCACCAGGTGGGATTTGTCGGCGGGGTGAGCACGACGGTTGCCGGAGGGGTGCGAGTCGGCGGAGCGCGGAACGCTAACCGGGGCGAGCGGTCCGGTCGAGTGATGAAGAACACAACTGCACGTCGTTCGGTGCTGCTCCCGCGTGCTCGCCGCTGAACCGTGCTCGCCACACGCCCCAAGAATTACGGGATCACGCTTGCTGGATGAACCGAAGAACACTGTAGTTACGTGACTGTGTCTTCAGTGCAATCGCGTCCGCGGGTCCGCGCCCGGGTCCTCGGCATGGTCGGCGCCACGGTGGTCGGGGTGTTCCTGGCGCTCCAGGCTCGGATCAACGGGGCGCTCGGCGCCGAATTGGACGACGGAATAGCCGCCGGGACGATCTCCTTCGCGGGTGGGCTCGTGGTGCTGCTGGTCGGCACCGCCCTGCTGCCCCAGGGCCGCCGCGGCGTGCGCCGGCTGGCCGCCGCCCTGCAGGAGGGGGGAGGGCTGCGCCCGTGGCAGTGCCTCGGCGGGGTGTGCGGCGGTTACCTGGTGTTCTCCCAGGGGATGGCGGCCGCGGAGCTCGGCGTCGCCCTGTTCACCATCGCGGTGGTCGCCGGGCAGATCACCAGCAGCCTCCTGGTCGACCGGTTCGGGCTGGGCCCGGCAGGATCGCAGCGGGTGACGGCCAACCGGTTGATCGGCGCGGCGCTCACCCTGGTGGCGGTGGTCGTCGCGGTGTCGGCGAAGTTGAGCAGCGCGCACGTCAGCTGGATGGTGCTGCTGCCGCTGCTGGCCGGCGCCGGGGTCGGGTGGCAGGCGGCGGTCAACGGCCGGGTGCAGCAGGCGGCCGGTTCCACGCTCACCGCGGGCGCGGTGAACTTCGCCGTCGGGTTCACCGCGCTCGCGATCGCTTTCTCGATCGAGGTGCTGCTGCGCGGTTTCCCGGAGCTGACGCCGCAGCCCTGGCTGTACACCGGCGGGCTGCTGGGCATCTTCGTCATCGGCGGCTCGGTGGGCCTGGTGCGCTACACCGGGGTGCTGCTGTTGAGCCTGGGCATGATCTCGGGGCAGTTGATCGGCGCCCTGCTGCTGGACCTGCTCCTGCCGGCGGCCGGGACCGGGATCTCGGTGTCCACCGTGGCGGGTGTGCTCATCACCTTGCTCGCCGCGGCCGTCGCCTCCATGCCGGACCGGGCGGGACGGGCCGTGCCGCGTCTGCCACGATAAACAGCCGTGAGTGCGACGATTCTGGACGGCAAGGCCACGAAAGACGCCATTTACGAAGAGTTGCGGCAACGGGTCGCCCGGCTCTCCGAGCAGGGCAGAACACCAGGACTGGCGACCGTGTTGGTGGGTGATGATCCGGCGTCGCACTCCTACGTGCGCGGCAAGCACAACGACTGCGCGAAGGTCGGCATCAACTCGATCCGCAAGGAACTGCCGGCGGACGCCACCCAGGCCGACGTGGAGGCCGTGCTGGACGAGCTGAACGCCGACCCGGCCTGCACCGGCTACATCGTGCAGCTGCCGCTGCCCAAGCACTTGGACGCCGGTCCGCTGCTGGAGCGCATCGCCCCGGAGAAGGACGCCGACGGGCTGCACCCGATCAGCCTCGGGAAGCTGGTGCTGGGCGAGCCGGCGCCGCTGCCGTGCACCCCGCGGGGCATCGTGGAGCTGCTGCGCCGCTACGAGGTGCCGTTGAACGGCGCGCAGGTCGCGGTCGTCGGTCGGGGGATCACGGTGGGCCGCTCCATCGGTCTGCTGCTGACCCGGCGCAGCGAGAACGCGACGGTCACCCTGTGCCACACCGGGACCCGGGACCTGGCCGCCGAGGTGAAGCGGGCGGACATCGTGGTGGCCGCGGCCGGCAGCCCGCACCTGATCACGCCGGACATGGTCAAGCCGGGCGCCGCGGTGCTGGACGTCGGGGTGACCCGCACCGAGGCCGGTCTGCAGGGCGACGTGCACCCGGACGTGGCGGAGGTGGCGGGCTACCTGTCGCCGAACCCGGGTGGTGTCGGCCCGATGACCCGGGCCATGCTGTTGACCAACGTGGTGGAAGCGGCGGAGCGCAGCGCTGCCGGCTGACCGCGCCCGGGGCGCACGGAAGGACCCCATGAGCGATCGGTGGATGAGCAATCCGCACGTCCAGCAGCACCTGGCGTTCGGCGGGGTGCTGCTGGTGGTACTGCTCGGTTTCCTGCGGATCTCCCTGGGGCACTGGCGGGAAGGCACGGTGCTGATGGGGATCGCGCTGCTGGTGGCGGCGGTGCTGCGGGTGGTCGTGCCGCCGGAGCGGTGCGGGTTGCTCAAACTCCGCAGCCGCCCGGTGGACGTGGCCCTCTACGGTGGTTTGGGCGCGGCGATCGTGGCGGTGGCGGTGACCATCACCGGCGGCCCGTTCGGCTGAGCCGGGTCACTCCCACCAGAACGACCAGGTGCGCCGGCCCCTGATCTCCTGGGCGTAGCCGGCGATGCTGCCGGGTTTCTGCGCGATCCGGTCCGGGCAGAAGGTCCAGTGCTCGGCGGCCACCGCCGTGGCGTGGTCGGGGTCCATGGGAGGCGCGGCCACGCTCAGGTCCAGCCGGTCCGGTCCGAGCCGCAGCACCCGCACCCCGAACCGGTCTTCCCAGCTGCGCAGCAGCGCCGACAGCCCCGCGTTGCGGGACACGTGGTTGGTGGCCCCGGACCAGCCGAGCACGGTCAGCACGTCGGCCCCGCGCTGCACCGGCACCAGGGCCAGGCGGGTCTGCTCGTCGATGAAGCGCGGCACCTGCTGGTTGGCCAGCACGTCGGGGTCGGCCAGCAGGCTCCCCGGTGGCGCCAGCTCGGGGCAGGTGTAGTCGAAGGGGTCCAGGATCTCCAGGTCGTAGGCGGGGCCGAGGTCGTCGTCGGCTTCCACCAGGCCGTTCCAGATGCGGCTCATGACGTCGGCCGGCTGCCAGCGGTCGATGTGCTCCAGCGGTTCCGGCGGGATCACGCCGACGGTGCAGCGCTCGCCGTAGACCTCGTCGTTGTCGCACAGCAGCAGCGGCCACATCCCGGTGCGCCGGTGGTCCGCCCGGAGGGCGGCGACCAGCGGCGCGGAGGGAGGCTCGGCGCTGACCCAGCACAGCGGTGCCGGGTTCTCCACCAGCGCGGTCTGCTCGGTGAGGATTTCTCCGGGCGGCAGCGGTGTGGAGAACTCCACTTCGAGCCCGAAGGCCGCGGACAGGCCGGCTGGTGCTTCGGAAAGCTGGTCTTCTCGCAACACTTCACCGCCTCCTTGCCGACGCCCCTTCGCGCCGACCACCTTAAGAAGTGCAGGCGGCGGAATGGCGAACGGTCAGCGATCGTGGCCGTAGCGTAGCGCCGCGGCCACAGAAAAAGGGAGGCCTTGGGGTGGCCTCCCGGTCGTACGGCGGAGGGAGAGGGCCGTGGGCGGCTTCAGTCTCCCCGGCGGGACTGCGGCGGTACCACAACGCTGTCGCTTCCGGGGAAGACGAGGCGCTCATGACCGTCTGCGAACCGGACCAGGTAGGGCGGTTCGCCGTCCGGGCCGCGCACTTCGACGATCTCACCGATGCGGTCGGTCATGTCGACCTGATTGCTGTGCATGTGCAGCTGGTCCCCAACAGCAGCCTTCATCACCATCACCTCCGCATCCCCAGCGTAAGCGGATCGCCGGGGATGCGCATCGGTGGAACGCCTGGTGGGGCCCGGAAGGGCTACTGCTCTTCGAGGCAGGCGTCGGAGACCTTCTCGACCTTGTTCATGTGCTCTCCCAGCCACTCCAGTTCGTTCTCCGCGGTGATCTCGCCGGAGGCGACCTGCTCCACCGAGGCGCGGACCTCTTCCAGGGCGCTCTTGGTGTCGGGGTCCGAGGTCTTGGCGATCAGGTCGTCGAGCTCCTGGATCTTGGTCTCGGCTTCCCGCTTGGCCTGTTCCGGGTTTTCGAAGCTCGGCGCGAACCCGGTGGCGGTGCTGACCGCGTCGAAGCAGGCCGTTGCCGCGTTCAGGTCGTCCACCGCCTCCTGGAACTCGTCGGTGGTTTCCTGCGCGGTGGTCTCGGTGGCGGGGGCCTCGCTCCCCGCGCTGCCGCAGGCGGTCAGACCGGTCAGCAGGGGGAGTGCCAGGACAGCTGCCACAAGCCGCACTCGGGCGCGCATGCGTTCCTCCAGGTCTCGAGTCGATCTTCGGCCTGAGACCCTAGCGCCCGGTTGGGCGGCGCGCGGGCGTTTTGGGATTTTCACGAAGGTGCGATCCAGCGCATGACTTCCGGCGGGAGGTCCAGCTGGGCCAGCCAGGGCGCGGCCCCCACCCGGTACAGCACCACGGTGCTCAGCACCGCGGCGACCGCGGTGAGGGTCGGTCCGACGATGGCCATCTCCACCCGGCCGCCGGTCTTGATCCGGAACTTCTTCGGCGGCGAGACCGGGTACCAGGTCTTCCCGCCGAGCGGGAGCGGCCACAGCATGGGGCAGCCCTGTTCGGTGATGGCGTCCCCGATGTAGTGGGCGGTGCAGCCGATCATGACCGCCACCCCGAAGGCGGCGGCGTCGGTGGGCTGGTCCCCGGCCCACGCCCAGCAGGCGCAGGTCAGCAGCAGCGAGGCGACGGAGATCAGGATGGCGTCCTGCTTGGGGCACCAGTTGTGCATGATTCCGCGGACCGCCAGACCGGCGAAGACGAACATCAGGATGCCGAGCGCGGTGCCCTCGCTCTGCTGCACGATGGCGGTGGTGATCAGCCCGGCCAGCACGGCGAACACCAGGGTGTGAGTGAAACCACGGTGGGTTCCGCTGCGGTTGCTGTCCCGGGAGGTGCGGGTAACCCGGTAGACGAAACCGCTGAACTTGCTGATCGCCGAGGAGGCGCCGCGGGAGATGCCGCCGAAGGTGGAGGCCACCGTCGATTTGGGGTGGTCGATGTCGGGCAGCAGGGCGGCTCCCGAGGCGAGGGTCGCGCCCACGATCCAGGTTTTCG
The DNA here is from genome assembly GCF_000497205.1 of Saccharopolyspora rectivirgula DSM 43747. GTDB lineage: Bacteria > Actinomycetota > Actinomycetes > Mycobacteriales > Pseudonocardiaceae > Saccharopolyspora > Saccharopolyspora rectivirgula. The sequence continues at coordinate 6,376 of NZ_AYJW01000063.1, read as the reverse complement.
GGGTCAACTGCCCTATCGCGTGCGTGTCGGCCAGTGCGGTCACCGCTGCCCACGCGGCCAAGCCGCTCATCGCGTGCGTCGGTCCGGTTGCCACGCCGCCCCCTCCGTGATCGTGTCTCCGAGGGGCAGCCTAAGGCCGCTGGGTGACGGGACAGTGACGCATCCCGTGCCGGGATGGGCTGGTGTTCGTCGGAGGGGGTCGGCACAATCGATCCGGAATAGCAGTACGCTTGTACCGCTATAGCAGTACGCTTGTACCGCTAGCATCTCGCGAGAGGAGCACCCCGCCACATGAGCAAGATCAAGGTCCAGGGCACCGTAGCCGAACTCGACGGCGACGAGATGACCCGGATCATCTGGTCCTTCATCAAGGACAAGTTGATCCACCCGTACCTGGACATCAACCTCGACTACTACGACCTGGGCATCCAGAACCGGGACGCCACCGACGACCAGGTCACCATCGACGCCGCCCACGCGATCGCCAAGCACGGCGTCGGCGTCAAGTGCGCCACCATCACCCCGGACGAGGCGCGTGTCGAGGAGTTCGGGCTGAAGAAGATGTGGCGCAGCCCGAACGGCACGATCCGCAACATCCTGGGCGGCGTCATCTTCCGGGAGCCGATCGTCATCTCCAACATCCCGCGGTACGTGCCGGGCTGGACCAAGCCGATCGTCATCGGCCGTCACGCCCACGGTGACCAGTACAAGGCCACCGACTTCAAGATCCCGGGCCCGGGCACGGTGACCATCACCTACCCCCCGGAGGACGGCGGCGAGCCGGTGGAGATGGAGGTCGCCAAGTTCCCGGCCGAGGGCGGCGTCGCCATGGGCATGTACAACTACCGGCGCTCCATCGAGGAGTTCGCCCGCGCTTCCTTCCGCTACGGCCTGCAGCGCGGCTACCCGGTCTACATGTCCACGAAGAACACGATCCTGAAGGCCTACGACGGCATGTTCAAGGACGTGTTCCAGGAGATCTACGACAACGAGTTCAAGGCCGAGTTCGAGGCCAAGGGCCTGACCTACGAGCACCGGCTGATCGACGACATGGTCGCCAGCGCCCTGAAGTGGGAGGGCGGCTACGTCTGGGCCTGCAAGAACTACGACGGTGACGTGCAGTCCGACACCGTCGCCCAGGGCTTCGGCTCGCTGGGCCTGATGACCTCCGTGCTGATGACCGAGGACGGCACGGTCGAGGCCGAGGCCGCCCACGGCACGGTGACCCGCCACTACCGGCAGCACCAGCAGGGCAAGCCGACCTCCACCAACCCGATCGCCTCGATCTTCGCCTGGACCCGCGGCTTGCAGCAGCGCGGCAAGCTCGACTCCACCCCGGAGGTCGTGGGCTTCGCCGAGACCCTGGAGAAGGTCGTCATCGAGACCGTCGAGAGCGGCAAGATGACCAAGGACCTGGCGCTGCTCGTCGGCAAGGACCAGCAGTGGCTGACCACCGAGGAATTCCTCGCCGCGCTGGACGAGAACCTGCAGAAGAAGATGGCCGAGCGCTGATCCGGTCCTTCTCGCAGCCTTTCGACGCCGCTCCCGTTCCCGGGGGCGGCGTCTTCGTCTTCGGGCACCACCGGGGGCGCGGTCGTCGTCGCGCTCCCGGTGGTTCGTGGTCGCTGCGCGGGAAAGTCGCTTGCCCCCGGCCTTCTGATCGGCTGCTCCTCGTGCTGGAGGGGCTGCCGGGCGATCGGTGTTGACCGGGGGGCTCGCCGGGCTTGCCCGGAGGTCCGCGCGGCTGCGCGGTCGCTGCTCGGCCGGCGGGCTGCGCGTTCCCGTTTCCGGGTGCGGCGCGGGTGCGTTCCCGCGGTCGGTCAGCGCGGTCCCCCCCCGGGGTGTGCTGATCGGGGCGGTGGCGCGCTGGGCGGCGCTTCGGGTGGGGAGGGCGTGCTCTCGGCTGCTTCGCGCGGGTCGCTGCCGGGGGTGGCGCCGAGGAATTGCGCCAGCTCGAGGACGCCGTGGGGGAGGGGGTTGTGGCGGCTGGTCGAGGTGCGGGTGTCGCGGGGCAACGGCTGCGCTTCTTGCGCGGACGAGCACATCGAGGAGGCTCGGGCGGAGGGGGAGAGCGGGCAGTGCCTGTGCGCGTTGACCGCGTGGCGCGACACCTCGTTCTTCACCGAGCGGGCTGCCCTGGCGTTGTTCTTCACCGAGCGGGCTGCCCTGGCGTTGATCGAGGCGGTCACCTTGGCACGGCGGGCACGTGCTGGGCGAGGTGTGCGACGCGGCGGCCGAGCAGGTCAGCGAGGAGGAGCTGGGCCATCTGCTGTGGTCGATCGTCGTGGTCAACTCCTTCAACCGGATCGCGATCAGCACGCGCCTGCGGGTCGGGAGGAGCTGACCGCTGTTCGGCGGGTCGTGGTCACCGCGGGTGGCCGGTGAGCTGCTGTCTCGGTTTCCGGTGATCGCGCAGGTGCGCCCGCGGCGGGGTGCGGTGCTCGGGGGGGGGCCGGAAGTGGTGGGGGGTGTTCGGAGCCGATCAAGCCTTCGGTATCCTTGTAGGCGAACGCGGCGAGATGGACCGCGGTGGGCGCGATTAGCTCAGTGGGAGAGCGCTACCTTGACACGGTAGAGGTCGCTGGTTCAATCCCAGCATCGCGCACCGGGAGAGAGCCCCAACCGATGATCACGTTGGTTGGGGCTTTTGCTTTTGGGTGCACCGGGGCCGGTTGGTCTCGTGCTGCGCTTCCGCGGAGGGGTTCTCCGCGGGCTGATCGTTCTGGGGCTTTTCGGGGTGGAGCGGTTGTCGTTCCCGCTCGTGCTCGAGCGAGCGTCTTCGGTGCTTCGCCCGTGGCGATCGAGGCGCGCTGTTCAGTCCTCTGTGGATGGTCGGCTCGCTCGTCCTCTTCTCGTGCCGCGAACACCGCGCGCTAATTGTCCACAGTGGCCTGAGTGCAGGCGTGCATTCCGCTGATTGCCGCGGTTCGACGCAGAGACGATCGGGATTTCGGCGTGGTGCAGCGGAATTCGGCCAGCTGGAAGGTTTCGCTGGAACAGCAGCGGCTGGATTGGCCGTGCGTGCTCCGGAATTCGGTGACCCTGGTAGGGGCGATGGTGACCCGAGGGCAAAGGTGCTGGTGGTGGGGTGTGTTGATGTTTTCAAGGTGCGGTTGGTTGCGGCGCGGGGGAAGTTGTGCACGGTGCCGGTTCCCCTGCTCTTCTCCGACGGCTCAGCGCTGCTGCGCACCGTGACCCCCGTGGTGGTCAAAGGACCGGCGAACCGGGACGAACGAGGACAACGGACGCGATCGCAGAAGTGGCTGCTGCCCGAGAACCCGGGTGGGACGTCTACCTGGTGAAAAACCTGCGGCGCAAAGCCGAAACCCTCGGTCTCGACCCGGAAGTCGAACTGGTGTCGGTGGAACGGGGCGGCCCCAAGCGCTCCTTCGCCGTCGGCCGCGGCTCGAAAGTCGGCGCCGAAGTCGACGTCCTGCTCTCCGGCGACCCCAAAACCCTGCAAGCCCTGTGGTCGTGGGGTCTGGGCGTGGGCACCAGCGCCGGTTTCGGCGCAGTGCGGATATGACCACGGCGAACCAGGCTCAAGACGCCGAACACGTGAGCCCACCGCCCGCCGCGCCGACCCGGCCCTGACCCGCCGGCCGCACGAACCCGCCGACCGATCGCTGCAGGCCCGCGAGCGAACCGCCGCTCGCGACGACGCCCTGAACCGCAGTCCTTGCTCGTGGAGCACCCGCCCTGACGCCGCGGAGATCGACGGTCGAGCCCAGCTCCGCCCACCCGTTGCCGCCCAGCCGGCAGGACTCCGGACACGGGGTCAACGGAACCCGCTCGTCACCACCAGCCACCGGCGAACTCCTCCCCAGCCCGGGGCTGCTGCGCCCGTTCCGAGGAAGGTGTTGCGCAGGGTAGCGGGCGTCCGCGGAACGTCATTCATCCGAGTTCACTTGCGGTTTCCTGCTTGGCCCGGCTGCCGGCGGGCAATCCAAGGGGCAACGCCTGGTGACGGGTTGGTCGAGGCCTGAGGGAGGCCTGCGATGGCAATGGGCTCTAAGGTGTTCCTCGCCGTAGCAGCGGGATACGCCCTCGGACGCACGCGCAAGATGAAACTGGCGATCACCATAGCCGGCCTGCTCGCCGGGCGGCGGATCGCCACCGACCCCAAGGAACTGCTGCGGCAATCCGTGCACTACCTGGAGTCCTCCCCGGAGCTGCAGAGCGCGCTCCAACAGCTCCGCGGCCAACTGGTCGACGCCGGCAAAGCCGTGGCCACCGCCTCGGTCGCCAACCAGGTCGAATCCATCAGCGACCGGATCGAAGCGATGGCGGCCAACGTGCGCGGCACCGGCCAGCAGTCCGGGGAAACCGGGGAATCCTCCGAAGAGAGCGGCGAATCCACCGAGCCCCGGGAGCGCGCCGAAGAGGAGAGCGAGCAGCAGGAGCAGCGCGCGGAACCCGAACCGGAACAGGACACCGAGACCGCACAAGAGCCCAGCGCTGAAGCGGAAACCGAGCCGGAGACCAGCGCCGAGCCGGAGCAGGACACCGGCGCCGAGCAGGAGCGGGAAGCCCCGGCCGAGGTGCCCCGCCCGCGCAACCAGCGCGGCAGCGCAGCACGCGAGCGCTCCGGCCAGCGGCGCACCCGGTCGGCGGAGAGCTCCGCCCGGCGGGTGCCGAGAACCCCGGCCAAACCAGCCCGCCCGTCCGGCAAATCCAGACCACGTCCCCGCAGGGAGCAGTGATGAGCGAGTCCGCAAGCAAGCAGGGAAGCGGGCAGCAGGCCGGCAATCTGCTCAACGAACTGCCGCTGGACCGGCTGCGGGACAGCGCGCAAGACCTCCTGTTCGCCTTCGCCGAGCGAGCGGTCGGCTCGGCCGGCAAGCGCGTGGAGGACTTCACCCGCAGCCTCACCGAAGGCGGCGGTGGCGGGAACCCGCTCGGCAGCCTGCTGTCCGCGGGGCAAACCGCGGCGAAAGTCGCCAAACCGGTGCAGGCCGCCACCTCCGGGCTCAAAGGAGCCGCCTCGGGGGCCAAGGACATGGCGGAAAAAGCCGGCCAAGCGGTGGGCGGCGGAGGCTCCAGCGGGGGCGCGACCACCGCGCGGGTCACCAACATCCTGGAGAAGATCGACGTCGGGGTGCCGATCCGGCTGGCCTACGACCAGTGGACCCAGTTCGAGGACTTCCCGAACTTCATGCGCAAGGTCGAGAAGGTCGAGCAGGAGTCCGACGAGAAGGTCAACTGGACCGCCCGGATCTTCTTCTCGCACCGCACCTGGAAGGCCACCATCCTGGAGCAGATCCCCGACGACCGGATCGTCTGGGTGTCCGAAGGCAACCTCGGCTACGTCAACGGGGCGGTCACCTTCCACGCGCTGGCCCCCAACATGACCCGGATCATCGCCGTCCTCGAATACCACCCGCAGGGGTTCCTGGAGAAGACCGCGAACCTGTGGCGGGCGCAGGGCCGCCGCGCCCGGGCCGACATCCGGCACTTCGTGCGGCACGTGCTCACCCAAACCGTGCTGGAACCCGACCAGGTGGAGGGCTGGCGCGGCGAGATCCGCAACGGCGAAGTGGTCAAAACCCACGAGGAAGCGATCCGGGAAGAGCAGGAAGCCGCCGAAGAGGACACCGGCGAGGAGTACGACGAGGGCGAGTACGAGGACGAGGACTACGCGGAAGAAGAGGAACCCGAAGAAGCCGAAGAACCCGCCCCGGCGCGCTAAGGACCGGCCTCGTCGTCCCGCTCCGGCCGCAACCGGGCGAGGATCTCGTAGTCCACCCGGACATCCCGGTAGGTCACGCCGGGCTGCACCGGGTCGGGCAGGTTCTTGCGGACGCTGTGCGAGATCGAGTCGTCCGCGGCCTGCCCGGTGAACTCCACGCTGGTGCGGGGAGCCTCGTCGAAGCGCAGCTCATCGGCGTTGACCGTGCTCTCGAAGCTGATGTCCGGTTGCGCGCACTCGGCTATTCCGAACGCCTCGGCCCAGGTCGTTTGGCCGGAACCCGCCGGCTTCTTCGCTCCGCGCTGCTCCTGCTCGGCGCTTCTTTTCCCGCCCGACCGTTGGGTTCGCCGTTCTCCCGGCGGGGGGAGTCCGAGTCGCCCGTGACCTGTTCGGCGGTGCCGCGGACGGTTTCCGCGCCCGCCGCGCCGGTGTCGCGAACCGTCCTGCTGGTCTCCTCGCCGACGTCCTCGACGGCTTCCCCGGCACCGCGGCCGACGCCTTCGACCGCCGCACCGGCGCCGCGACCGACGCCTTCGACAGCTTCACCGGTGTCCTCGACGGCTTCGCCCGCGCCCCGGCCGACGTCCTCGACCGCGCCGCCCGCGCCCCGGCCGACGTCCTCCACGGCGCCACCGGCGCCCTCGCCGACGCTTTCGACGGCGCCACCGGCGCCCTCGCCGACGCTCT
>NZ_AYJW01000062.1 GCF_000497205.1 Saccharopolyspora rectivirgula DSM 43747 | reverse complement strand
CATCGGTTTTGTGCCCGATGCGGTCGGACAGCAGTTTCACCGCCACTCGACCGCCGAGCTCCGCAGCGGCCTCGACCGCGTCCTGGACGGTGCCGTGGCCAACGAGAAGGCCGGCCCCGGTGTGGTCCTCTCGTTCCTCATCGCCGGGATCGCCAGCGCGGCCGCCGCGTTCTCCTACGCGGAGTTCGCCGGCATGATCCCCAAGGCCGGGTCCGCCTACACGTACGGCTACGCGGTGCTCGGCGAGCTCGTCGGGTGGTTCATCGGCTGGGACCTGCTGCTGGAGTACACCGCGATCGTCGCGGTGGTGGCCATCAGCATCTCCGGCTACTTCAACGAGCTGTTGGGCTTCCTCGGCATCGACCTGCCACTGTGGATGATGGGCGCTCCGGGCACCGAGCAGGGCGCCGCCCCACCGGGCAGCTACAAGATCAACCTGATCGCCGTCCTGCTCTGCCTGCTGATCGCGTTCGTGCTCAACCAGGGGATGAAGAGCGCGGCCCGCTTCGAGAGCTTCCTGGTCTACCTCAAGGTCGCCGTGGTGCTGCTGGTGGTCGGGGTCGGCGTCTTCTTCATCAACACCGACAACTACAGCCCGTTCCTGCCGTACGGATTCGGCGGGGCGTTCACCGGTGCGGCGACCGTCTTCTTCGCCGTGTTCGGCTACGACGCCATGAGCACCGCGGCCGAGGAGTCCACCGACGCGCAGAAGCACATGCCGAAGGCGATCATCCTCTCGCTGGTCATCGCCATGGTGCTCTACACGCTGGCGTGCTTGGTGCTCACCGGCATGATCCCGTACCAGAACATCCACACCGAGAGCGCGTTCGCCAGCGCGTTCGCCGAAGTCGGCCTGCCGTTCGTCGGCGCGATCATCTCCGTGGGCGCGATCCTGGGCATCCTCACCGTGATGTTCACGTTCATGCTGGGCGTCACCCGGGTCGGCTTCGCGATGAGCCGCGACGGGCTGCTGCCGGCCTGGTTCAGCAAGACCCACCCGGTGCGCAAGGTGCCGACCCGCTTCACCTGGCTGATCGGGATCGCCTCCGCCGTGCTGGCCGGGCTGCTGCCCATCGGGGAAGCCGCTGAGCTGACCAACATCGGCATCCTGCTGGCGTTCGTCGTGGTCTGCGCCGCGATCATCGTGCTCCGCTACCGCCGGCCGGAGCTGCCGCGCAACTTCAAGTGCCCGGGCATGCCCGTGGTCCCGCTGATCGGCATCGTGTTCTCGCTGTGGCTGGTGACCTTCCTGTCGCCGCACACCTGGCTGCGCTTCGCCCTGTGGTTCCTCATCGGTTTGGTCGTCTACTTCGCCTACAGCTACCGGCACTCCAAACTGCACGAGCGGACCAACTCGGACTGATCCACAGCTACCCCTCGGCGTTGCCGACATGCGGAATTGATCAATCGGATTGTGGAACCAATTAACGATCAAGCATGTTCCATGCGTCTCAGGGTGCAATGCGTCACAGCGCTGTAACCCGAAAACGCCCTAGGGTTCACATGTCCGTCAACGATCTCCAGGGGACCAGTGGCCTCAACGCCGAGGGGTAGCTTGTGGCGCGCGTTCGCGAATTGAGCCCGTACGTCGAGTTGCACCGCGAGCAGTGGCGCGAATTGCGCAACTCGATGCCGCTCCCGCTGACCGAGGAAGAGCTCTCCAAACTGCGCGGGCTCGGCGAACAAATCGACCTCGCCGAAGTCGCCGACGTCTACCTGCCGCTCTCCCGGCTGATCAACCTCCAGGTGGCGGCTCGGCAGCAGCTCCACCAGAGCACCCGCACCTTCCTCGGGGAGAAAGCACCCCGCCACGTCCCCTTCATCATCGGCATCGCCGGCAGCGTGGCGGTCGGCAAGTCCACCACCGCGCGCATCCTGCACACGCTGCTCGCCCGGTGGCCCAACCACCCCCGCGTCGACCTGGTCACCACCGACGGCTTCCTGTACCCGAAGGCGGAACTGGTGCGCCGCGGGCTGATGCACCGCAAGGGGTTCCCGGAGAGCTACGACCGCCGGGCGCTGCTGCGGTTCGTCACCGAGGTCAAGTCCGGCGTGCCGGAAGTGGCCGCCCCGGTGTACTCGCACGTCGCCTACGACATCGTGCCGGGCGAGTACCAGATCGTCCGGCAACCCGACATCCTGATCATCGAAGGGCTCAACGTGCTCCAGCCCGGCCCGTCCTTGACGGTGTCGGACCTGTTCGACTTCTCCATCTACGTGGACGCCCACACCGAGCACATCGAGCAGTGGTACATCAACCGGTTCCTGACGCTGCGCAACACGGCCTTCACCAACCCGAACTCGCACTTCCACCACTTTGCACAGCTGTCCGACGAGGACGCGATCGCCGAGGCGCAGCACCTGTGGAAGACCATCAACGAACCCAACTTGGTGGAGAACATCCTGCCCACCCGTCCTCGCGCGACCCTGGTCCTGCGCAAGGACGTCGACCACTCGATCAACCGGGTTCGGCTGCGCAAGCTCTGAACCCGCGGCTCACCGGGAGGACAACCGGCGCAGCCTGCGGGCCAGCAGCAGCTGCAGGTGCGCGTTGAGCCGCTCGGCCGGTTCCTGGAAATCGATACCGGTCAGTTCACCGCAGCGGCGAACCCGGTAGCGCAACGTGTTCGGGTGGATGTGCAGCCGATCGCTGGCCACCCGGACGTCCCCGAACGCCTCCAGGTAGGACAGCAGGGAGCGGGCCAGTTCGGTGCTGTGCTGGGCGTCGTGCTCGAAGAGGACGGCCAGCCGGCTGTCCTGCAACCGCTCGTTGCCCTGCAGGAAGGTCACCAGTTCGCTGAGCACCACCTTGGCCCGGACGTCCGCGATGGTCGCCACGTCGACGTCCAGGTCGTGGCTCATCGCGTCCAGGATCCGGTCGGCCTCCCGGCGGGAATCGGGGACCTCCTCCAGGCTCGGCACCACGGAACCGATCCCCGCCTGCACCCGCACCCGCAGGTGGTTCCGCGCGGCGGCGACTATGTCCCGGGTGAGCCCCCTCGCCGCCACGACCGCCGAACGCATGACCAGCTCGGGCAGCAGCACGTAGATGCGCGAGCCCAGCACGGTCACCAAGGCGCTCCTGCGGTAGGCCGAGGCGTGCACCGAGACCAGGCTCTTCATCTCCTCGCGCCGCAGCTCCAGCTCGGTCTGGTCAGCCGGTTCCTCGGGTGAGCGCAGGTTGAGCGCGACCACCACCGCGGGCTTCTCCGGATCGGCGCCTATGTTGCCGGCGACCGAATCGGCGTCTATCCGACCATCCAGCAGCCCGGAGAGCAGGTTCTCCCGGAACCTGGGGCCGGCCCCGGCCTCGGTGCGCTGCCGGATCAGGTGCAGAGCGGCCACCCGGGCAGCCCCCACCAGCGCCCGTTCCGCTTGTTCGGCCAGCGGTTGCTTGCCCTCCTGCACCCATATCGCGCCCAACGGCTGGCGTCCGGCGTGGATGCCGATGGCCACCCGGCGCCTGATCCCCAGTTCGGGACGCTCTTCCACCCACACCGGTTCTTCCCCGGCCCGCAGTCGGCGGTACACCCCCCAGTCGCGCAACATCGCCAGGTACTGCTCCGGCCCTTGGCGCCCCAGAATGGAGAGCCGGCGCAGTTCGTCCACCTCGTCGTCCGAACGCGAATAGGCCAGCACCCGGCTGGCGGTGTCCTCGATGCTGACGATGCCACCGGTCATCGCCGCCACCGTCTGCGCGAGGGAGAACAGGTCCCCCAGCACTTCCCCGGTGTCGGCTCCTTGGGTGAACCGGACGTTGTCGATCGCGGCGCGCGCGAAGGACTCCAGCTGCTCCCAACGGACTTCCGGGCGCACCCCGAGCAGCGCGATCCCGCAGTCCATGGCGGCGTCCCGCAACGCGCGGGCGTCACCGTCCGAATTGACCTTCACCGCCGCGGCGGTCGCCCCGTCCCGGGCAGCGCTGCGGACCAATCGCACCGCGGCCCGGCCGCGCGCACCGATCACCAGGACGAAGTCCCCGTCGCGCGCGCTGCCGAATTCCTCTTCCGGATCGACAATGACCACGTCCCGGACCTTGACGTCGAAGCCGCGCGGAGCGGCCAGCACGTCCACCAGAGGATCCCCGACAGCGATGAGGAGCTGCCGCAATGGCACACCGGCCCTGCCGACTTCGATGTCGTCCACACCAATTCCGGGTTGTGCTCCTGAACAGTCCAACGGCCTCAACGGTATCCGATTGAACAAGCCCTGTGGCCGATCGAACTCCTAACCTCCCAACTAACAGCTCAGTGGGTCCTGCAGCACGTCCTCTCCACGTTTCTCCCTGAAGGAGGCAGAACTCCATGGACGGGATCACCGAAGTACCGGTTCCGTACAACGAACCGGTGAAGTCCTACGCTCCCGGAACCCCGGAGCGGGAATCGTTGCAGAAGCGGATCGCCGAACTCGAGGCGGAGCCGATCGAGCTCACCCAGACCATCGGCGGCGAGCAGCGCATGGCCGGCGGCGAACGGTTCGACGTCGTCCAGCCGCACGACCACCAGCACGTCCTGGGTACTGCCGCACAAGCCACCAACGAGGACGTCGCCGACGCCGTGCAGGCGGCCAAGGACGCGGCCGCCGACTGGGCCGCCACCCCGTTCGACGAGCGGGCCGCCGTGCTGCTGCGCGCCGCGGACCTGCTGGCCGGCCCGTGGCGGGACACCATCAACGCGGCCACCATCCTCGGGCAGTCCAAGTCGGTGCAGCAGGCCGAAATCGACGCGGCTTGCGAGTTCATCGACTTCCTGCGGTTCAATGTGCACTTCGCCCGCCGGATCATGGCCGAGCAGCCGCGCTCGGTCCCCGGCGAGTGGAACCGGATGGACTACCGCCCGTTGGACGGTTTCGTCACCGCCATCACGCCGTTCAACTTCACCGCCATCGCCGGCAACCTGCCCACCGCCCCCGCGCTGATGGGCAACACCGTGGTGTGGAAACCGACTCCTTCCCAGCAGTTCGCCGCCCACTTCACCATGCGGCTGCTGGAAGAGGCCGGACTTCCGCCCGGGGTCATCAACCTGGTCACCGGTGACGGCCAGGCCGTCAGCGAAGTCGCGCTGACCGACCCGGACTTCGCCGGTCTGCACTTCACCGGGTCGACCGCCACGTTCAAGAAGCTGTGGCGCACCATCGCCGAGAACCTGGACAACTACCGCAGCTATCCGCGGATCGTCGGGGAGACCGGCGGCAAGGACTTCATCGTCGCGCACCCGTCGGCGGACGCGGCGAAGCTGGCCACCGCCATGGTCCGGGGCGCTTTCGAGTACCAGGGCCAGAAGTGCTCGGCCGCGTCCCGCGCCTACGTGCCGCGTTCGCTGTGGGAAGGCGGCTTGCGCGACCAGCTCGCGGACCTGACCCGCACCATCAAGTTCGGGGACGTCACCGACTTCTCCTACTTCGGCGGCGCGGTGATCGACGCGCGGGCGTTCGCCAAGCACAAGGCGGCCCTGGAACGGGCGGCCGCGACCCCGTCGCTGGAGGTCCTGGTGGGCGGTGGCTGCGACGACTCGGTCGGCTACTTCGTCGAACCCACGGTGCTGGTGGGCACCGACCCGAAGGACGAAGCGTTCACCACCGAGTACTTCGGTCCGATCATCGCCGTTCACGTCTACGACGACGCCCAGTACTCCGAGGTCCTGGACCTGGTCGACTCCACCAGCCCGTACGGCTTGACCGGGGCGGTGTTCGCCACCGACCGCAAGGCCATCGACCTGGCGCACCGCAAGCTGCGGCACGCGGCCGGCAACTTCTACGTCAACGACAAACCGACCGGCTCGATCGTGTCCCGCCAGCCGTTCGGCGGAAGCCGGGCTTCCGGCACCAACGACAAGGCCGGTTCCTTGTTCAACCTCCAGCGGTGGACGAGTCCGCGGGCGATCAAGGAAACCTTCGACGCCCCCACCGATCACACCTATCCGCACATGGGCTGAGCTCGGTGACCGGGGGTGCCCGCGCGGCACCCCCGGTGCCGGTCCTCTCCAGCGGCCACCGCCGCACCAGCTGCCGAAGTCGGTATCCCCACAAGGAGAAGTCGTATGCTCCGCAGCGCCTTGCTCGCTGCCGCCAAGTCCCGCGGCATCCGCCGATTCGTGGAAGCGACACCGGTGACCAAACCGGTGGTGAACCGGTTCATCGCGGGAACCACCGCGCTGGACGCGGTGCGCACCGTCCGCTCGCTGGCCGAGCGGGGCATCTGCGCCACGCTGGACCACCTCGGGGAGGACGTCACCGACGCCGCGCAGGCTCGCCGAACGGTGCGGGCGTACCAGCAGCTGCTCGGCGTGCTCGCCGACCAGGGGCTCGCCGAACGGGCTGAGGTGTCGGTGAAGTTGTCGGCGGTGGGGCAGAGCCTGCCCGCTGACGGGGAGAAGGTCGCCCTGGAGAACGCCCGGACGATCTGCGAAGCCGCGGCCAGCGCCGGCACCACGGTCACCCTCGACATGGAAGACCACACCACCACCGATTCCACGCTGAGCATCTTGCGCCAGCTCCGGGTGGACTTCCCCTGGGTCGGCGCGGTGCTGCAGGCGTACTTGCGGCGCACCGAGCAGGACTGCCGGCAGTTGGCCGCGGAAGGCGCCCGGGTCCGGTTGTGCAAGGGCGCCTATCGCGAACCGGCTTCGGTGGCCTTCCCCTCGAAGTCCGAAGTGGACAAGTCCTATGTGCGCTGCTTGAAGATCCTGATGGAAGGATCCGGCTACCCCATGGTGGCGACGCACGATCCGCGGCTGCTGCGGATCGCCGGGGAACTGGCCAGGCAAGCCGGTCGCGGCCCGGACGACTTCGAATACCAAATGCTGTACGGGATCCGCCCGCAGCTGCAGCAGCAGATCGCCGACCAGGGAAACCGGATGCGGGTCTACGTCGCCTACGGCGACGAGTGGTACGGCTACTTCATGCGCCGCCTCGCCGAACGTCCGGCCAACCTCGGATTCTTCGCCCGTTCCCTGCTGCGCAAGAGCTGACCGGTTCGCCCACCAGCAGCAGATTTCCGCATTTCCGCCGGATCACCAGCGCGCAGCAGCGGTTCCGCCGGGAATTCCGACACGCCAATCGGATCTCGGCGGTCCTCCTCATCGATCTCCGGAAACCTCCTGGAACCGCCCCGCTCGCTGGGTGAAAACCGAGCCCTTCGTCCCGAAGAGGACAGCGGATTCCATCACCGCCAGCGGGAAGCGCGCCCGGACGCGCGAAGGGGTCCGGCGCGTCCGGGCGCACCTGCTCACCGCAGGAGTTCGAACACGACCGCCGCGGCCCGGGCGATGAGGGCGTCCTCGTAGTCGGCGTCCTCGGCTTCCCGGTCGGACAGCACCGCCAGCACGATGGGCGCCCGCTCCGGCGGCCAGACGACAGCGATGTCGTTGCGGGTGCCGTGAGAAGCCGCCCCCGTCTTGTCCCCGACCTGCCACCCGGCCGGGGCGCTGGCGCGGATGAGGGCGTCACCGGTGGTGTTGGTCCGCAGCATCTCGTTGAGGACCGCGCGCTTGTCGGCCGGCAGGACGTCGTCGACCGCGTAGGCCCGGAGGCTCGTCGCTAGCGCCCGCGGGGTGCTGGTGTCCCTGGGATCGCCGGGCGCGGTCTCGTTGAGGTCGGTCTCGAACCGGTCCGCTCGGGTGGTCGTGTCACCGATGCGGCGCAGCGCGGCGGTGAACCCGTCCGGTCCACCGAGCTCGCGGAGCAGGAGGTTCCCGGCGGTGTTGTCGCTGTGGCGGATCGCGGCGGCGATCACTTCGCGCAGCGGCATACCGCTGTCGACGTGCTTCTCGGTGATCGGGGAGTAGGTCACCAGGTCGTCGCGGCTGTAGGTGATCGTTCTGTCCAACTCCTCGAGGGAGTTCCGCCGCAGCAGCTCGCCCGCGGCCAACGCCTTGAAGGTGGAGGCGTGGGCGAACCGCTCGTCGGCCCGGTAGGCGACCTCCCGGCCGGTGGCCGTGTCCACCGCGTACACCCCCAGGCGGGCGTCGAAATCGCGTTCGAGCCGGCTGAACTCCTCCCGCGCGTCGAGGGTCCCGGCGCTCGAAGCGCTTTCGGGACCGCTGCAGCCGGTCAGGGCGAGGATGGTGACGAACGCGAGCAGCGCACGCCAGATGCGCGGTGGGAGCACGGGTTCCCCTTCGAGGTCCACGGCCTTGCGGCCCGGTCGGCGCGGAGCCTGCTGGCACCGGCCGACCGCTTCACGATCACGCGGAGTCTACTGCAGCCCGTTCTCGTCCCCACCCCGGCAAATCGAGATCTCTCCGCCGGTGTCCCCTCAGCGGGGATCCTGCGTTCCGCCGCCGGGTGCTCCTCGCGGGGCGCGGCGGCCGGAGAGGAACGGGAACACCACCCACCTGCGCGGCGATGCTGACCTGCACGGCCAAGCACCCCGGGGAAGCCGTCCCGAGCACGGCCGCGGCGAGCAGCCACGGCCCACGCCCGCACTCCGCCCGCGGCGGCCAGCGTCGGCACCACCTCTCCTCCCGGTCGCCACGCCTCTCCCCTCCACCGCTGCCCGGCTGCGGAGCCGCCGACTTCAACTGGTCCGGACCACGGCCACCGGGCACGGCGCCCTGGTCACCGCGGCATGGCTGACCGAACCGAGGAAGGTGCGGTGCACCCGGCCGCGGCCGTGGCTGCCCACGACGAGCAAACGCGCGTCACCGGACGCCTCGAGCAGGGTTTGCGCGGGCTTCTCGGGGGTGACCACGCAGTGCACCTCCACGTCGGGATAGCGCTGGACCCACCCGGCCAGGGAGCTGTCCAGCACCGCGCGGGCGTCGTTCATGAGCTCGTCGCCCGACAGCTCCCAGTTCCGCATCCGGTCCAGCAACTCCCGCGGCAGATCGCTCCAGGTGTGCACGGCCCGCACCGGGCACCGGTGCCGGGAGGCGAAGTCGAACGCGAAACCGATGACCGGTGGGCTCGCTTGGGATCCGTCGATGCCGACCACCACCGGGGCCGAACCGGAGATCCGCCGGTCCGCCTTCTGCCTGACCACCACGAGCGGAGCACCACCCCGGCGGGCGAGCAGATCAGCGGCGGTGGAGCCGAGGACCCCGCTCTCCCTGCCGAGCAGCGGGCCGCCCAGCACGAGTTCCGCGGCGTCCAGCGCCAACCGCCCCAGCACTTCGGCAGGGTCCCCGAGGGGAAGGGCGCTGCGCACCTCCAGGTCCACCTCGGACCGGCAGTCCGCGGTCAGCTCGTCGAGCTCCCGCTGCAGCATCCGCTGGAGCGGGCCGAGCAGGGTTTCCTCCCCCGGCAACAGCGCCTTGGGGTGGTGGTCGGCAGGCCAGTTCAACACGTGCACCAGCAGCAGCGGCCGGTGCTGGCTGGCGGCTTCCGCCGCGGCCCACCGGACCGCGCGGCGGGAACGCTCCGAGCGGTCGAACCCGACCACCACGGCACCGCTGCTGGTCAGCGCCTGCATCCTGTCCCCCTGCCCGCCATGACGCACCCATGGTGGACCGGTCGACGGGAAATCGCAGGAAACCGCTGGTCCAGTAGGCGCTGCTCGATCTTCCGCGCAGCGCACCGGACGCGGGCTATCCGGCCAGGTCGTGGAGCAGGTCGGTGGTGCTGAGCAGCCCGCAGACCTCCTCGCCGCGCACCACCAGCACGGCGGCGGAGCGGGTGGCCAGGGCGCGCCGCGCCGCGGTTTCCGCGGGCTCGTCGGCCCCCACCCGCAGCACCGGTGCCGAGCACAACTCCCCCACGGGGACGTCGAGCTGCTCGTGCCAATCGGCGACCCCGCGCACCAGTTCCGCGGCGCTGACCACCCCGGTCACCTCTCCACCGGCGAGCACGGCGAGGTGGCGCACCCCGCGCCGGTACATCCGGTGCAGGGCGGAGAGCGCGTCCACGTCTGCTGCTGCCGCGGTGACCGGCGTGCTGGCCAGCTCGCCGACGCGGCGGGAACCGGATGTCGAACCGCTCATGTCCACCCCCCGGTGCGAAGCACGCGTGCTGCGGTCGTCCCGGCGGCGCAACGGGTACCGAGCGCTCGGGGCAGCGCTCCACCACCGGGTTCCCGCGCGCGGCGGACGTCATCCCACCCGCTCGGCTTGCCGTGCGCGGCGGCCCTCGATTGGCCACCGTGGAGGGAGCGCGGCGTCACCGCGTATCCCGGCGGATCGTTGCGCTGCTCCCGCTCCAGCACCGCGCTGGACCAGTGGGTGGCGCGGGTGCTCAGCAGGTTCGGAGGAGTCATGAGAGTTGCGGAAGTCTTCCACCCCGGCATGTTGTCCTGCGCCGCCACCAATTCGCTGGAAGCCGCGGCGGCGAAGATGAACTCCGCTCGGGTCGGGGCGTTGGCGGTGCTCGACGGGGACCAGGTCGTCGGCATCCTGTCCGAGCGGGACGTCGTCCGGGCGGTGGCCGAGCAGGCGGACCTGCGCACCACCACAGCGGTGCAGTTCTGCTCCCGGCAGGTCGAGACCGCGGCGCCGGACGAGGACACGCGGAGCGTGGCGCGCCGAATGCTCGACGCCGGGATCCGCCACCTCCCGGTCAGGGAAGGCACCGCGATCACCGGGATCGTGTCGATGCGCGACCTGCTGGCCGTGGAGACGTGGCTCTGAGCGGAGTGATCCGCGCATCGACGCCCGTGGGGGATCAAA
Organism: Saccharopolyspora rectivirgula DSM 43747; assembly: GCF_000497205.1. Taxonomy (GTDB): domain Bacteria; phylum Actinomycetota; class Actinomycetes; order Mycobacteriales; family Pseudonocardiaceae; genus Saccharopolyspora; species Saccharopolyspora rectivirgula. The sequence continues at coordinate 12,867 of NZ_AYJW01000062.1, read as the reverse complement.
CGCTTCCCCTGCCCTTCAGCAGGTACTCCTTCGCTGACCACCGACCAGGCCTTCGAATCCCCTTGGGCAGGGAATTTGCCACCTTCTCCAGCTGGTCGAGGTCCGCTCGCGGCGGGATCGGCGGCACCGCCGGATCGGCGATGAACTCCAGCACGCGCGGCCGCTCGGTCGCGAGGGCTCTCCGCCAGGCGTCGCCCACCTGGGCGGGATCGTCGCTCCACTCCGCCCGCAGCCCCAGCTGCCCCGCCATGGCCGCGTGGTCGACCTGCGGGATGCGCTGCGACGGGATGAACTGCGGCGCACCGCTCATCGCCCGCATCTCCCAGGTGACCTGGTTCAGGTCACCGTTGTTGAGCACCGCGACGACGCCCCGCGGATCGCTCTGCTCCCTCCAGTGCTGCGCCAGGGTGATCAGCTCGTTGATGCCGTTCATCTGCATGGCTCCGTCGCCGACGAGCGCGATCACCGGGCGGCCGGGGTGTGCGAACTTCGCTCCCGTCGCGTAGGGCATCCCAAGCCCCATCATCGCCAGCGTTCCCGACAGGGAGACCCGCATGCCGCTGCGGATCTTCAAGTTCCGGGCGTACCAGTTGGCCACCGAACCGGAATCGGAGGTCAGGATCGCGTTGTCGGGGAGCTGCGGGGAGAGCTCGTGGAACACCAGTTCCGGGTTGACCGGGTCGGCGGTAACGTGGGCCCGGCGCTGCAGGACCGCCCACCAGTCGCGCACGTTGCGCTCCACGTCTTCCCGCCAGGTGCAGTCCTGCCCGCGGTGCAGCAGCGGCAGCAGGGCGCGCAAGGTCGACTCGGCATCACCGAGCAAGTTGACCTCGAAGGGGTAGCGCATCCCGATGCGGTTGGGGTCGACATCGATCTGCACCCCGCGGGCCTGCCTGAATTCAGGGAGGAATTAGCTGTAGGGGAAGCTCGACCCGATCGCAACAGCGTGTCGCAGTCGCGCATCAGCTGGTAGGACGGCTTGGTCCCCAGCAGCCCAGCGGCCCGGTGGCGAACGGGAGGTCGTCGGGCGGCACGTCCTCGCTGAGCAAGGCCTTCGCTACGCCCGCGTTGAGCACTTCCGCTGCCCGGTGCGGGCTCGCCTCGTCCGGCACCACCGCGGGCTCGGACGTGCCAACGCTGAAGGGCACCACCTTGAACTCGTGCTTCGGCGGCATGCACGGCGAGGCCTGCGCGTCGCTGGGCATGACCACCGCCGTCACAGTCCTGTGCGCTTGCGCGGTGCGCATCGCCCGGTCCAGCGCGTTTTCCGGCATCCCAGGCGGCCAGCAAACCGTTGATCCAGCAAATCGTCGATACCGTCTCCGCCGTAGGCGAAGACGTGCTCGACTCCCCACTCTCGCAAGCGGAACAGCACCCGGCCAGCCACCAACTCCGCCACTGCAGCACCTCCTCGCCCGAGATCCCCACCACCGCGCACCGCGTCAGCTGGGATCTCGGGCTGCTCGAACCTTCGACGCCAGGGGCTTCCGGTGACGACCTCCTCCGCAGGCCCTACCCGGAAATCGACCATGATTGACCCGGCGGCACTGCAGGAGTTCGCACGAGGAGGTGCGGCGGAACGCGTTCGCCTCTGTTCACACCGGGACGGAGCTTCCCCGCCGGGGATTCAGGACAGCGCAGTCCGGCACCGGGAAACGGGCTTGCGGCGCACTTCCACAAGCCCGTTCAGCGCTCTCGGAGCAGGAAGCTCAGGCACTGACCAGCGACGGTGAGCTGAACGTGAAGCCGGAGTAGCCGCTGTTCTTCTCCTTGGCGAGCTCTTCCCGGTACGCCCGAAGACCGGCCATGTAGAACAGCACGGTTTTGCTCCTGCCGGGAGTGTTGGCCCCGAAGATCCACGACGCGGCTTTCGAGAACACCGTGGCGTCCGCGATCTCCTTGCAGTGCTGTGCCCACCGGTTCTCGGCGTCCTCCGTGGCCTCGACGGCCACCGAGTCGCGATTGCCAGCGTCGGAGATCAACTCTGCGATGAACTCGACTTGGGTTTCGATGCTCGGCGGCAGGTTGGTGAACGGCCCGTGCGGCCCCAGGATCATGAACATGTTCGGGAATTTCGCGGTGGTGACGCCCAGGTAGCTCGTCGGACCGTTCGACCAGTGGTCCTGGATCCGCGTGCCGCCGCGGCCGCGGAGATCCATCTTCAGGTAATTGCCATCCACCGCTTCGAACCCCGTGGCGAAGATCAGCACGTCCAGTTCGTGCTCGACACCGTCCTCGGTGCGCACGCCCTTCGGCGTGATCTCGGCTATCGGGTTCTCCTTGATGTCGACGAGGCTGACGTTGTCACGGTTGAAGGTCTCGTAGTACCCCTTGGAGCACAGCGGTCGCCGCGCGTAGGGCTCGGTGGGGGTCAATTTCCGCGCCGTCTCCGGGTCCTCGACGATCTCCGCGATCTTCGACCGGATGAAGGTCGCCGCTGCCTCGTTGGCCTCCGGATCGGTCGCGATGTCGGAGAAGGTGCCGAACATGAACCGGAATCCGCCACCGGTGTCCCAGGCCCACTGGAACACCCGCTGGCGTTCTTCTTCCGACACGCTCATGGCCGGCGTGGTGCTCTCCTCGAAACCGAACGCGACCATCGAGTTCTTCACGTCGTGCCAGATCTTGTCGTAATTGGCCTTGACGCGGGCGACTTCCTCTTCGCTCACCGGTCCGTCACCGACCGGCACCGCGTACTGCGGCGTGCGCTGGAAGACCACCAGGTGCTCGACCTCGGGCGCCACGGCGGTGATGACCTGCTGACCGGTAGAGCCGGTGCCGATGATTCCGACCCGCTTGCCCGCGAGTTCGAGCCCCTCCGGCCAGGCACCGGTGTGCACGAGCTCGCCTTCGAAGGTGTCTCTCCCCTTGATGTCGGGAAAGTTGGTCTTGGACAGCAGTCCGAGCGCGGTGACGAGGTAGCGGCAGGTGAAACGCTCGCCCACGTCCGTGGGGATGTGCCAGGTTCCCGTCAGCTCGTCGTAGTGCGCGGCCTCCACGGCGGTATTCAGCTGGATGTCGCGGGAGAGGTCGTAGCGCTCGACGACGTGCTCCAGGTAGGCCAAGATTTCCGGCTGCTTCAGGTATTTCGTCTTCCAGTTCCACTCCTGGAGCAGTTCTTCGTCGAACGAGTAGCGGTAGACGAAGCTCTCGGTGTCCGACAGCGCACCGGGGTAACGGTTCCAGTACCACGTTCCGCCGACCCCACCGGCTTTGTCGAATCCGCGCACCGTCAACCCCATCTCGTTGCGCAACTTGTGCATCATGTAGATGCCGCCGAAGCCCATTCCCACGACGATGGCGTCGAAGTCGGTGTTGTGCTTGCTGGTCACGGGAAACTCCTTCATTTCACGGTCTGCGCAACGGATGGGTCAACCGCGGTACCACCGGGCGATGGCTTGGATTTCGTCGTCGGCTTTCGAATCCCTACCTGCCAGGAACGGGAACACGTGCTGCATTCCGTTCACAACGGACAGAGTTACGTCTACACCTGATTTCCTCGCCCGCTCGGCAACTCGGGTAGCATTGTCCAAAAGAGACTCTTCGGATCCGGCATTGACGTAGAGCCTCGGAAAACCGGTGAAGTCCGCGTGGAGAGGATTGGCCAGCGGGTTCGTGGGAGACACCGAATCGCCCAGAACACCAGCTATCATGCCCTCGAGCAGCCCCTGAGTGATGAGCGCATCGGTGGCGTCGTTGGCGATCAGGGTTTCCCCCTTGTTCTCCATGTCCAGCCAGGGCGAGAAAGCGATGACGCTCCCGGGCAGAGGTTCGCCCTGCTCGCGCAAGGCGAGCGGAATCGCGATCGCGAGGTTGCCTCCCGCAGAGTCCCCGATGGTCGTGATGTCGGCGGGTTGGATGCCCCGGTCGAGCAGCGCGGTGAACACCGCAACCCCGTCCTCGATCTGCGCGGGATGGGGGTGTTCGGGAGCGCGCCGGTAGTCGAGGACGAACGCGGTGACGCCGAGCGCCTTGGCGACGTGCCCGGCGAGCTTGCGGTGGCTGGCCGCAGAGCCCACGGCGAAACCACCACCATGGGTGAAGATCAGGACTTTCGCCCGGTCCGCCCCGATCGGCAGCGCCCAGATGCCGGGCCCCCCGCCGATCACCTCTTCCGCGTAGGTGACGTCCTCCGGTTCGACGGTCGGCTGGTGCCACTCGTCGAAGAGGCTGCGCAGAAGCCGAGTCGTCAGCCCCGGTGTGCTGGCCATGATCTCGGACCAGTCCTGGTACAGGTTCCGGAGCGCGTCCGCTCTCGCGGTGGACGCTGATTCCGCCTTTTGCAAAGAGATCTCCATTGCGACTCCATGAAGTGGCCGTGCGGAGCCAGAGGCGCGCCGGTGGTTGGGATCCGATCGAACGCGGTCCTGTGAGGTGCCACTCACTTTCGGCCGCAGCTGCGGGTGACGGATGTACCGATTTGGAACAGCTGGTGTTCCGGAACGGAACACAATCCGCAGACGGAAGCGACTAATACGTTTTTCGTCTCAAGCAGGAATTGATCCGGTAGTTCACTTTCCCTTAGCTGTTCGGCACAATTCCGGGAAGCGCTGTTGCGAAGGCGGAGAGCAACCGTATGCCCACGCATTGCGATCAATGGTGACCGCGCCCGTGGCGGGGAGGTAGCACGCCATGACCAGCCAGCTCATCGATTGGACCGCTGATTCGGTGCCCGATCCCGAGTCACTGCGGCAGGCCAAACAACGCCTGACGGACGCGGGCCTACTCGCACTGCCCGCCACGCTTCCCGGAGTCCCCGGCGTGATCGAGCGCAGCTGGCGCCGGTGCGTCAGCGAGTCGGTGCCGATACAACGGACGGAGCCCCCTTACCGCGAAGACTTCGATCCCTCGACTCGACTTCTCGACGCCGCAGCACCAGTGATCAACCGGATCGCCGAGCAGCTCGGCGACATGCCCGTGGCCATGTTCCTCACCGATGCGACAGGGCACATCGTGCTGCGCAAGGCCACCGAACCCAGGCAGCGGGCCATGTTGGACAACGCCTACGCCGCGGAGGGTTTCTACTTCTCCGAATCCGCGGTCGGAACCAACGCGCTGGGCACGGTCGTCGAAGAACGCCGCCCCGTCGTAGTGCGGGGATGCGAGCACTACAACGAAGCCCTCGAGCAACTCACGTGCGCGGGCACACCGATCTTCCAACCGTTCACCCGCAAGCTCGTCGGCCCCTTCTCCCTGGCTTCGCCCGCCAAGGACGCAACACCGCTGATGTGCGCGGTGACCAACGACATCGGCAAGCAGATCGAGAGCAACCTGACCGAGCGCATGAGGACCAGAGAACGAGCGCTCATCAACTCGTACCTGCTGGCTGACCAGAACTCCGGCGTCCCCGTGATCGTGCTCAACGAGCGGACAGCGTTCGCCAACACCGCCGGTCTGCCGTACCTGAGCGCGACCACCCACGCCTTGCTGTGGCGCCACGTGCGCGAACACGGCGCCACCGGGCGGCGGCGAATGAGCGTGCCGCTGGAGAAAGGCTGGTACCCGGCTCACGTCGAGCGGATAGACGACAGCGGTGGCACCTGGCCGGCGTACTGCGTCCGGTTGGCCTGCCGTGAAGCGGAGGTGGATGCTGCGCCTCGCCGGCGCGTGATGGTCAGGCCTCGGGAGGGCGCCCGGGAACCGCTGCACCCGCTAGCGCAGATCACCAGGCAGCTCGAGGAAGTCGCCCAGCACCGCGAGGCCCTGGCCCTCGACGGCGGTCCGGGAACTGGCAAGCTGCACACCGCGCTGACCTTCCTGCGAACCTGCTTCGAGGTCTCCGACCCGTTGGTGATCGACTTCTCCACAGTGCGGCTGGGGAACGACCAGCACTGGTTCCAATCCGCGCGTTCAGCCGCGAAGACCGGCCGCGGTCTTGTCCTCCGCCACGTCGACCAGACGACAACCGCCGACGCGCGCCAGATCACGGCACTGGCAGAGCAGACCCGTCCGACACCGAGTGGCGGGGCAACCGCTCCGCCGCTGGTGCTGACGGTGGACCTGAACGGCGCGGCCGACCACGTGCACGCACTGGTGGCGAGACTGGCGACCGCAGTGCGGCTGCCGGCGCTGCCGGAAATGCCCCAGGAGATCCCGGCGCTGGTGAAGCGGATGCTGGCGGAAGTCCCCGGTGCCTGCCGGAGCACCACGTTCTCGTCCGAAGCGCTGCAGCTGCTGCTGAACTGGTCGTGGCCCGGCAACCTGGCCGAGCTGCGGCAGTTGGTCAATCAGCTCTCGCAGCGCAAAGCGGGCCGGGTGGTCCTCCCAGCCGACCTGCCGGACCGGATGCACGCGCGCCCGGGACGGCGGATGAGCCTGATGGAAAGCGCGGAGCGCGACACGATCGTCGAAGCGCTTCGGCGTTGCGGGGGCAACCGCAGCCAGGCCGCTCAGGCGTTGGGCATCGGTCGGACGACGCTCTACCGGAAGATCCGGCACTACCGCATCGACATCTGAAAGCGGTGGTGCTCGCCGCGCGCGGAACCACTGAGCGCGCGACGAGCTCCCGTCACGGAATGCGGATCAGCTTCTTGTTGGCGAACTCCTCGACACCGAACCTGGCCAGTTCGCGCCCCACACCGGACCGCTTCACCCCGCCGAAGGGCAGATCAGGAGCGCTTCGGCTGATGCCGTTGAGCCACACCATTCCGGTTTCGAGCTGCTCGGCCACAGCCCTGGCTTGGGCGATGTCCGCGCCGAACACGGAAGCCCCCAGTCCGTAGGGCGAGTCGTTCGCCAGCGTGATGGCCTCTTCCACGGAGTCCACCCGGTGCACCACAGCGACGGGACCGAACAGTTCTTCCCGATAGGCCCTCATGCTCGGGGTGACCCCGGTGAGCACGGTTGGTTCGTAGAACGCGCCCGGCCCGTCCAGTCGCTTGCCCCCGGTGCGCAGCACCGCCCCGCTGCGCACCGCATCGTCGACGAGCTCGGCGATTTCGTCCACAGCGGACTGCGAGCACAGCGGCCCGAACGTGGTCTCGGGGTCGGTCGGATCACCGGGTCGCACCGCCGCCATCGCGGGGACGAACGCTTCGAGGAACGCCTCGTAGGTGTCGCCGACGACAATGATCCGCTTTGACGCGGTGCACGCCTGACCGCCGTTGTACATTCGCCCGTTGACGGCCGCGCGAACAGTATGGTCGAGATCGACGCCGTCCAACACCACGAACGGATCGGAACCGCCCAGTTCCAGCACGTACTTCTTGAGGTGCCGGCCGGCGACCTCGGCGACGGCAGAGCCCGCTCGCTCGGAACCGGTCAGCGACACCCCGCGAACCCGATCGTCCGCCAGGATGTTCGCCACCTGCCCGCTGGTGATGAACAGGTTCCGGTACGTCCCGTCAGGCAAGCCCGCCTGTCTCGCGATCTCCTCCATGGCGAGCGCGGCCTGCGGACAGTTGCGCGCGTGCTTGAGCAGGATCGTATTGCCCAACAACAAGTTCGGAGCGGCGAAGCGGGCCACCTGGTAGTACGGGAAGTTCCACGGCATGATGCCGAGCAGCGGCCCGATCGGCTCGGTGCTCACGAACGCCTCGCCGGCGCCGGCAATCTCCAGCCGCTCGTCGGCCAAGAAGCGCTCACCGTTGTCCGCGTAGTAGTCGTAGATCGACGCCACCAGCTGGACTTCAGCTCTGGCCTGAGTGATGGGCTTACCCATTTCCAGCGTGATGGTCGCGGCCAATTCGTCCTGCCGCTCGCGGTAGAGCTCGGCGATCCGGGCCAGCAGTTCGATCCGCTTGACGAGCTTCGTGGCACGCCAGCGCCCGTACGCGTCGAACGCTGCGGAGATCGCTTCCTCGACCTCGGCGTCGGAGATGACCTGGTATTCGCGCACCAGTTCACCGGTCACTGGATTGGTGGTCTTGTAGCTGCTGCCCACTGCTCGGTCCTCGTTCGCGACGTGAGAGATTCCGGCCGCGGCGTTCCGCGGTTTCCCGACCTCCGACAGCCTGCGCCGGTCGAGCCCGTGACGACTGTTCCGATCTGGAACACAGCACGACCAGGGCTGCTTGGCAGCATCGTCGCCATCACCGAGCCGGTCAGCTTGTGCAGCGAGACGAGGAAGAGCTATGCGTGCGTTCGCCGTGGTAGAGGGAAGCACCTCGATCGTCGACATCGAAGTGCCAACACCGGTCCCGGAGGGCAGCCAGGTGTTGTTGCGGGTGATCCACTCCGGCGTGTGCCACACCGACACCCACCTCCGGCAGGGCTACTACGACCTCGGCAGCCGGGGCGAGCTCCGGCTGGTCGACCGGGGCATCAGCTACCCGCTGGTCATGGGGCACGAGGTGGTGGGCGTGGTCGAACAGGTCGGCCCGGACGTCACCACCTCCTCCCCCGGACAAACGCGGCTGGTATACCCGTGGATCGGCTGCGGCGAGTGCCGGCAGTGCGAGAACGGCCAGGACAACCACTGCGCCGCGGGACGGAACTTGGGGGTGGCCGCGCACGGCGGCTACGCAGATCACATCCTGGTGCCCGACGAGAAGTACCTGATCGACATCGAGGGGCTCGATCCGGCCTGGGCAGCCACCCTGGCGTGCTCCGGGTTGACCGCTTACAGCGCGGTCAACAAGGTTCTGCCGCTGTTACCGGAGGAGCCGGTGGCGGTGGTCGGCGCGGGAGGCGTCGGGCTCACCGCCGTGGCCACGCTGCGCGCGCTGGGCCACGAGGCGATCTGCGCCGTCGATCTCAGCGAGGAGAACTTGCGCGTCGCCGGGAGGATCGGTGCTTCGGAGATCGTTCGCAGCGACGGCGGCGACTTCAGCGGGCGCCTAGTGGAGGCGTGCGGCGAACCGGTAGCGGCGGTCATCGACTTCGTGAACAACAGCGGCACGGCGGCAGCTTCCTACTCCGCCCTGCGCAAGGCGGGGAAGCTGGTGCAGGTCGGGCTGTTCGGCGGTGAATTGACCATGGCGACCGTGCTGAACGCGCTGAAGATGCTGACCGTGCAGGGCAGCTTCGTGGGCTCCCCAGACGAGCTGCGCCAACTGGTCTCCCTGGCGAAGCAGGACCTGATCCCGACCATTCCGATCATCCGGGAACCGCTGACCGCGGAATCGGTGGCCGCCAGTCTCGACCGCCTGTCCCGAGGAGGCGTGGCCGGACGCATCGTGCTGCAGGCGTGACAACAGTCTGAAGCGCGCAGGACGCCCACCGCTTTCGGCAACGCTGCCCGGCCGGGCCCGGCTGCCGCGCGGGACGCCGGGCCCGGCCGCGTGCGGTGCTGGGCGGCTATTCCTTCTTCATCTTGTCCTGAGCGGTTCCGGCCGCTTTCTCCATCGGGTTGGGCAGTTCTGTGGTGCCGTAGAACCGGGCGTCCGGGTGCGTGGGCGGCGGCATGGGCGCGGTCGTCGTCGGCCCCTCGTGGTAGCTGAACTCCCCGTGCCCGTCCGGAGTCGGGCCGGACGCCCAGCTGCCTTCCGAGGCGTGTTGGCCGTCGCTGAAGTTCAGGTACTGGTACGAGACTTCCCGGTGCTCGTTGCTCAGCGGGAAGTTGCTCGGCGTCGGGAGTTCCTCGACCCCCTGTTCCCGGAGCTCGGCCGCGGCGGCCAACCACTGGTTCTGGTGCATGGTGTCCCGGGCGAGCAGGAACGACAGCAGATCGCGGACGCCTTTGTCGTCGGTCATGTGGTAGAGCCGGGCGACCTGGACGCGTCCCTGCATTTCCGCGTTGGCGTTGGAGGTGAAGTCCGCGAGCAGGTTCCCGCTGGCGGTGATGTAGCTGCCTTGCCAGGGATTGCCCATGCTGTCGACCGGGCGAGCGCCCGCACCGGCCACGATCGCGTGCTGCAGGTCGGTACCGCCGATGACCGCGGCCACGGCCGGATCGGACTGCACCGCCTCGTCGGTGATGCCCACCGGTGCCTTCTCCAACAGCTGGGCGATCATGGTGGCCAGCATCTCGACGTGCCCGAATTCTTCAGCGCCGATGCCGAACAGCAGATCGCGGTACTTGCCCGGGATGTGGATGTTCCAGCCCTGGAACAGGTACTGCATCGCCACCGTGATCTCGCCGTACTGCCCGCCGAGCACTTCCTGCAGTTTGCGGGCGAAGACGGCATCCGGTTCGTCCGGTACAGCCTTGAACTGCAGCTCCTGCCGATGGAAGAACATGGAATCCCCCCTGTGCGCAACCCTGTTTCCGGAGCAGCGCCCGCGACTCGTTCTGGCCGCCCGAACCCGTCGTGCGCGGACCCGCTGTGGCAGCCGAGCGCTCGGCAACTGCCGCCGGGCGGGCCGCTCGTTGTGCTCATCAGCTGCATCTCCCCCAGCAGCCGCTGCTCCCACCGTGAGCGTATGTCTCCCCGCGGGGCGCTGCACGATTAGCCGAATTCCGTTGATGTGCTTCCGCTTTCCGAACACAGGAGCGGACATCCCTCGAACACATCCCACCAATGTGGACGAAGTATTCGGGGAACTCGCATAAGACAGCTCGAATACGACCGGAACCCACTTGCGTCGAGCGACTACTGCTTCGAACTTCTGGGCGCCTGGCAGTGAATTAGCTACCTGACTGGCCTCGAACCTCGAGCACGACGTTGCGAAAACCGGATTTCTGTTAGCTCGCTGTGGGTATGTGCTGCTGGAGAGCCAGGCGGCGACTCGTCTGACACAACCTCACAGCATCGGTCAAGATTCCGCGCCGATCGGTAGTAACTGGTACGCCAGCCCTGCTTCGTGCTCACCGCAACTCATGGACCAGCAAGCATGCACAGGAGCAAGTACTCAGCCAGTACCACACGTAGCATCTCGTGACCTGCCAAGCAGCAAAAGCCTTGGGCAGCCGCTCCACCAACACAGGCTTCACCTGCTGCCATCTGGGGCAAGCATCGGCTTCCACGTCGCCACTCCTTTTACCTATCTAGCGTCATCGCCGGCAGATTGAAAACTCCGAGCACCGAGTGCATTAGCCTCCACTCCAAATAACCCTTATAGGTGAAAAATTTAGTTATTTAGTGTGACATAAGCGCGTGCCCGACTTTTGTTGTCAGGGGCCACCTCTAGGTTGCGCCCTCGTGACGAGACAAGCTCCGACGAAGACAGGAAAAGAATCTTCCGAAACCCCCCCTTGGCCATCGGAATGGGACGTGGTGGTTCTCGGAATGCTAGCCAGTGGATTCGTGGAGCTCTCTCAAGAGCTAGAGAGCCGGAAAGCTTTCCCCGTGCCCTACCCGGTCTCTTTACAACGTGGCCTGGATCGTTTGGGCGCAATGGCCAGCACAGTAGGCGCAGAAGCCCCACGAAGTGTGATGGAGCTGACCTCTTGGGCCCACCGCCCATTCGCACAGTGGCCGTTTCGTCCTCACGTGGAAGGCATGAGTGGTGATGAGGTGCTGCTGATCGATGGTCGACCAAGCAAAGCTTGCTTGGAATGGGCAGTGCTCAGCAATGATGTTGAAGGAGAAATTCGCGAGCGGTTAGTAATTCATGGCGTATTTGACGGATGCAAGGCTAGAGACGACCGGGATACTTACGTGCGTTTTCGCCGACTGCTAGTGGATCGACCAGCAATGTCAGAGCGAGAACTAGCCCTGACGATAGCTAAGCCAGAGTACTCGCCACTCTCAGAGTACCTTCGTACAGCCTATCGTCCAGCTCCAGCAGAGGCACTGATCTCAGGCGAAGCGGTCGTGTGCGGCGGATGCGGTCATTTGTGGACACTCGACAGTCAAGGGATTCAACGGTGTCACGAATGGGATTGCCCTGATCCGACCAGCGTGAAAGAACGACTACCTGCAGCCGAGGGTGTTCTGTGGCTGAACAGGGAACTGCGCATGTCTGTGTCCGGCCCGGGCCGCTCTGAGCTGCGAATCGCCAAGAAACTCGAGCACGCAGGGTTGGACGTCCTTCTGTGGCCGGATTTTGATGTGTGCGATGTCTTTCCGGTGCAGGTGCCGTGGGCAGCCGATGTGAAGTCTTGGTCGAATCCAGTGCGGCTTGCCCACCGGCTGATGAAGCGACCGTTCATCCTTCCAAATTGGGCTGAACGTGGCTTCATAGTGATCGCTGAGGAGCAAACCAAGGGACGGCCGGAGTATATCCGAGCATTGCGCAATCACTGTGCGTGGCTGAAGCAGCAGTCCCGTATCGAAGCCGTGACCGAGAAGACTTACGTCAGCCGTGTACTCAAAGCTTTTCGAAAGGGTAAAGCGTGAGAGATAGCCGCTGGTGGAAGGCCGAACTCGCCAAAGAGTTACTGCGCGACTGGCCAGATGGGGCGCAACGGAGCGCGTTTCGCCTCCTTGAAGTTGAGCTCGTGCTGCACCTGGCCGAACGGGTGGCCCCCAACCATCCAGCAAAGGACGCATGGGCATTGCTCAGCGGATACCCATTCCTACTCACTAGCCAGCAATCACTCTTAGTGGACCATGCCACCATGCTAGGTGCCGCCCGGCATTTAGTGCTGTGGTTTAAAGATCAGTATGACTGGCACGAAGCTCTGCGCAATTATCAGCGTTTTCCGGAACACGTTCGCGGCTACGAAGTTGACCTTGCGCTGGGTACGGCGCAGCGCCGTGTGCCCTCAGCACTGCCGGATCGGTTCGATGAATACGAAAAAATCCTGACACATCCTCCGAGGGATGCGACCAGTTCAATCACGATCGCCACTCCAGGAAGGTATTTCAACCAGGCACCACGAGAGACCAGCGTGACGATCCCGGAATGGTTTCCCGCTGCGACCAACGATGGAGGCCATGATGTGGCGGTACGTCAAGACCGCACGCCTCTTCGGATTGAGTGGTCGGATCTTGTTGCTGCCGCGAGCTGGGGTGATGAACAAGAAAAACGTATTGGCATCCCTGAAGAGAAGCGATCGAAGTGGGGCGAGCGCTTGGAGCGAATCAAGTTGAAGATTCGCCA
>NZ_AYJW01000061.1 GCF_000497205.1 Saccharopolyspora rectivirgula DSM 43747 | reverse complement strand
CCGCTTCGGGCTCACCGTGCAGGTGGCCGCCTCCAGGGAAGTCCCGGTCCGCACCGAAGTGGTGCGGCGGAGGCTGGGCGAAGCCACCCGGCTGCGGGGCCTGCTGCCCGGGCTGGGGGAAACCGGGCTGCGGCTGGGCGAAGCCACCACCGGCGGGTGCTGGGGAGGCAGCGGCCCACTGCCGCGTGGCCGGCAGGAACGCCAGCACCGCGAGCGCAATGCCGAAGATGAGGTCGAACCAGACGGTAGCGCTCAGCGGGTATCTGAAGATGATGATCAGCTCGAGCAACACGGTGAGCGCTGCCGCAATGCCGAGCACCATAGGACCGATCGGCTTGCGCAGCAGCAAGATGACACCGCCAGCGAGACGGCCGATGGCGGTGATGACCTGAGCCGCGGAGCTCATGCTCGACAGCGCAGCCAACCCGGCTATGCCCAAGAAGCCGAAGAAGATGCCCAGCAGACCGGTGACGATACCGGCGATCGCGGCAATCATGGCCAGGACCTTGTTGCCCTGCTCGGCGCCCTGCTGGCCGTAGCCGGGCTGGCCGTAACCCGGGGCCGGCTGGCCCTGCGGCGGGGCCGGGAATCCACCGCTGGGGGTGTTCGGCGGCTGCGCCGGGAACCCGCCCGGCTGGGACTGGGTGCCGGGCTGCTGGTACATCGGCTGCGGCTGCTGCGACAGCGGCGGAACCACCGTGGTCGCTTCGCCACCGCCCTGGTTGGCCAACCCGGGCTGCTGGTACATCGGCTGCGGCTGCTGCGACAGCGGCTTGACCACTTGGGTGGCGTTGGAGTCCTCTGCGGACTGCTGGAGCTGCGCCGGCCGGACAACCTGGGTAGCCTCGGAGCCGGTCTGGTCGCCCCCGGCCTGGTCGCTCTGGTCAGCCTGGTTGCCCTGGTCGGCCTGAGCGTTCTGCTCGGCCTGGGTGTTCTGGTCGGCCTGAGCGTTGGCGTTGTCCTGCTGGTTCTCGGCCGCCTGTGGCTGTTCCTGCTGGCCGCCGTCCGGCGACTGAGGAGAGCTCATCGGGTTTCCTAACCCCCTTGGGTAAAGCGAATCGCGGGCATGCGTGTGCACACGCTATCTGATCGAGCAGCAGCGTAGTGCCGTTGCGTAACAACTAGTCAACGTCCAGCGATGAAGCCGAGCACATCTTGCCGGGTGACCACCCCCGCGGGCTTGCCGTCCACCAGGACCAGTGCGCCGTCCGCATTGGTCAGAGCGCTCATGGCGGCGCTGATCTCCTCCCCCGCTCCGATGGTGGGCAGCGGCGGGGACATGTGGTCCTCGATGCGGTCGGCCAGGTTCGCGCGACCGGCGAATAGCGCGTCCAGCAGATCGCGCTCGTTGACCGCACCCACCACTTCGGCCGCCATGATCGGCGGCTCGGCGTTGACCACCGGCATCTGGGAGACCCCGAACTCCCGCAGGATCGTCACCGCTTCGGCGACGGTCTCGTTCGGGTGCACGTGGACCAGTTCGGGCAGGGTGCCGTCCTTGCGGCGCAGCACGTCCCCGACCGATCCCCCGCTGTGGTCCGGCGACAGGAAGCCGTAGGAGGCCATCCAGGCGTCGTTGAACACCTTGGTCAGGTAGCCGCGCCCGCCGTCGGGCAGCAGCACCACGATCACGTCGTCCGGCCCGGTCCGCTCCGCGACCCGCAGCGCGGCCGCGACCGCCATCCCGCTGGAACCACCGACCAGCAGGGCTTCCTCCCTGGCCAGCCGCCGGGTGAGGTGGAAGGAGTCCGCGTCGGAGATCGCGATGATCTCGTCGCAGATGTCCTTGTCGTAAGTGGTCGGCCAGAAGTCCTCCCCGACGCCTTCGACCAGGTAGGGGCGTCCCTTGCCACCGGAGTACACCGAACCCTCCGGGTCCGCCCCGATGATCCGCACCCGCCCGTCGGAGACCTCCTTCAGGTAACGGCCGATCCCCGAGATGGTTCCTCCGGTGCCGATGCCGGCCACGAAGTGGGTGATGCGCCCCTCGGTCTGCCGCCAGATCTCCGGACCGGTGACCCGGTAGTGCGACTCGGGGTTGTTCAGGTTGGCGTACTGGTCCGGCTTCCACGCCCCGTCGATCTCCTGCACCAGGCGGTCGGAGACCCGGTAGTAGGAGTCCGGGTGGTCGGGAGGCACCGCGGTCGGGCACACCACGACTTCCGCGCCGTACGCCTTGAGGACGTCCCGCTTGTCCTGGCTGACCTTGTCCGGGCACACGAAGACGCACCGGTAGCCCTTGCGCTGGGCGATCATCGCCAACCCCACCCCGGTGTTCCCGGAGGTCGGTTCGACGATGGTCCCGCCGGGGCGCAACTCGCCGGACGCTTCGGCGGCCTCGACCATGCGCAGCGCGATGCGGTCCTTCACACTGCCACCCGGGTTGAGGTACTCCACCTTGGCCAGCACCGGGGTCGGTGAATCGGCCACGGCGTTCAAGCGCACCAGCGGTGTGTTGCCGACCAGGTCGGTGATGTGCTCGACATAATCCACGGCAGTCCTCACAAGCAGCTCGCCGTTTCCGTGCTCTTGAGCCTAATCTCCTGCACACCGGCTAACTGACGCAGTCCTCCAGACGACATACGTTCTGGGGAACACCAGTTCCCTGGCATCATCATTGGACAGGGGCCGGCTTTGTCTCTTCTGAGCCGTTCATAGAACAGCCCGTTTTTGCGGCTTTCTGCGGTTTCAACGAGGAGGGCCAGTTTGATCGCAGCTAAGGCATTCCGGCTCGCACTGCTGGCAGCGGGTACGGCCGGTGGGCTTTCCGGAGCAGCGTACGGGCTGCTCACCGGCCAGTCGCACTACGCGCGGCGCGTGATCGGCACGCCCACGGTGGAGCCCCTGCGCGCGGACGGCATCCACCTGCCGGACGGCACCGGTCCGGTGCCGCGCGCGGAGCTGCCAGCCGATGCCGAGCCGTTGGAGTTCGCCATGCTCGGCGACTCGTCCGCCGCCGGGCTCGGGGTCGACTTCCCCGACGAATTACCCGGCGTCCGGCTCGCTCGGGGACTGGCCACCGAACTCGACCGACCGGTATCCCTGACCACGTACGCAGTGGTGGGCGCCACCAGCAAGGAGCTGGGCGCGCAGGTGGACGCGGTGCTGCAGCGGCCACCGCACATCGCGCTGATCATCGTGGGCGCCAACGACGTCACTTCGAAGTCCCCGGTGGCCAAGAGCGCGGCACTGCTGGGTGACGCGGTCCGCCGCCTGGTCGCCGAGGACGTCGCCGTCGTGGTGGGCACCTGCCCGGACCTGGGGGCCATTCGGCCGATCCCGCAGCCGCTGCGGTCCATCGCGCGGCACTGGAGCCTCGCCCTGGGGCGGGCCCAGCGGAAAGCGGTGGAGCAGGCCGGTGGGCACCCGGTGCCACTCGCCGATCTGCTGTCCCCGGAGTTCCTGGCCCGGACGAAGGACTTCTTCAGCCCGGACCGGTTCCACCCGTCGGCGGCCGGCTACGAGGCGGCGACCCGGCTGTTGCTGCCGGTGCTGTGCTCTGCGCTGGGCGCTTGGCAGGGCGGCCCGCTGCCGAAGGCGCCGGTCCGCTCGCAAGCAGCGGAGGCCAGGAGACCTACCTCACGCCTGGTGGCGCTGCTCAACCGGCAGCTGTTCCAGCGCGGCACGCGGTGACCTCGGGATTCCCGTACTGAATGGTCGGTCAGCGGATTGTCCGGTGACCGCTGTCACGGCCAAGATGGAACCGGCAGCTCTAGAGTGACCGACCAGTAAGCCTGATTTCGGCGGCCGGCGGGGCATGTTCTCCTCCTGCTCACCGGCCGTCCCGGCGAACGAAGGAGTTCCCCATGCCCGAAGCAGTCATCGTAGCCGCCGCGCGCTCGCCCATCGGCCGGGCGAAGAAGGGCTCGCTGGTCGATTTCCGCCCGGACGACCTGACCGCCCAGATCGTCCGGGCCGCGCTGGACAAGGTCCCGCAGCTGGACCCGACCGAGATCGACGACCTGATGCTGGGCTGCGGTCTGCCCGGTGGTGAGCAGGGCTTCAACATGGCCCGGGTGGTCGCCGTCCTGCTCGGCTACGACCACCTGCCGGGCACCACCATCACCCGGTACTGCTCGTCGAGCTTGCAGACCACCCGGATGGCCATGCACGCCATCAAGGCCGGCGAAGGCGACGTGTTCATCAGCGCCGGCGTGGAGATGGTGTCCCGGTTCTACAAGGGCAACTCCGACTCCCTGGAGGACACCCACAACCCGCTGTTCGCCGAGGCCGAGGCGCGCACCGCCAAGACCGCGGAAGAGGGCGCTGACAGCTGGACCGACCCGCGCGAGTTCGACCAGCTGCCCGACATCTACATCCCGATGGGGCAGACCGCGGAGAACCTCGCCCGGCTCAAGGGCGTCACCCGCGACGAGATGGACGAGTTCGGGGTCCGGTCGCAGAACCTCGCCGAGAAGGCCATCGCCGACGGCTTCTGGGCCCGGGAGATCACCCCGGTGACCACTCCCTCCGGCAAGGTCGTCGACGCCGACGACGGCCCGCGGCCCGGGGTCACCAAGGAAGGGGTCTCCCAGCTCAAGCCGGTGTTCCGGCCGGACGGGCGGGTGACCGCCGGCAACTGCTGCCCGCTCAACGACGGCGCGGCCGCCCTGGTGATCATGAGCGACACCAAGGCCAAGGAGCTCGGCATCACCCCGCTGGCCCGGATCGTCTCCACCGGCGTCTCCGCCCTGTCCCCGGAGATCATGGGCCTGGGCCCGGTCGAGGCCTCCCGCCAGGCGCTCAAGCGCGCGGGCATGACCATCGACGACATCGACCTGGTGGAGATCAACGAGGCGTTCGCCGCCCAGGTCATCCCGTCGTACAAGGACCTGGGGATCCCGCTGGAGAAGCTGAACGTCAACGGCGGCGCCATCGCCGTGGGTCACCCGTTCGGCATGACCGGCGCCCGGATCACCACCACCCTGATCAACTCGCTGCAGTGGCACGACAAGCAGTTCGGCTTGGAAACGATGTGCGTCGGCGGTGGCCAGGGCATGGCGATGGTCATCGAGCGGCTCAGCTGAGCCGACCAGCGGGCATGCGAAAGAACCGGGGCCGGTCGAACACCGGCCCCGGTTCTTTCACGTCCGGATCTGCTACTCGCTCTGCGCGAAGTAGGAGAACAGCCGCAGGAACTCCAGGTACAGCCACACCAGGGTGGTCATCAGACCGAAGGCGATGTACCAGGCGAACTTGGCGTCCACCCCGCTGCGGATCGCGTGGTCGGCCGCGTCGAAGTCGAGCAGGAAGCTGAACGCGGCGACGCCGATGCACAGCAGGCTGAAGCCGATGCCCAGCGCCCCGCCTTCGCGCAGCCCCAGGCCGCCCGGGACGAAGAAGCTGGCGATCAGGTTGACCAGCATGAGCACGGCGACACCGGCCACCGCGCCGATGATCCACTTCGTCAGCTTCGGGGTGACCCGGACCGCGCCGGTCTTGTAGACCACCAGCATGCCGGCGAACACGCCGATGGTGCCTGCGATGGCCTGCATGACCAGTCCGGCCCCCACGCCGGTGGCAGCCGCGATCGCCCAGCTGATCGCCCCCAGGGCCACGCCTTCCAGCGCGGAGTAGGCGATGACCAGCGCCGGGCTGACCTTCTTCTTGAAGATGATGACCAGCGACAGCACGAAGGCGATCAGCACCGCGGGCAGGGCCAACCCGGCGGCGACCGGACCGAACAGGTACGCAGCCGCGCCCGTGGCCACCGCGATGGCGAGTGTGATGGCGGTCTTGGTGACCACGTCGTCGATGGTCATCGGGCGCGCGGCCTGCGGCGGGGCAGCCGGCGCCTGGCCCCACGGGGCACCGTACTGCTGCCCGGGTTGGCCGTAGTTGAAGTTCGCGTACCCGCCGGTGGTCGGCAGGTTTCTGAACGCAGGGTTGCTCGTAGTGCGCAACTCATCCTCCTGGGCGTGCTTGCGCCGTCGACAGGAATAACGAACGGAGCGCCCGCTCAGTTCCTGCTTTGGTAAAAAACAACTTTACTCACCAGCAATCTACTTGCCCGGGAAGATAAACAACCAGCAGACATCGGTTCCAAAACCGCGATCGCCATCACACCAGCACCCGCCAACCCGCCGGGGCGGGTGCGGACCGTGACCGAACAGCGGACCCGACCGCGCACTTCCCCACCCGACCTGCGCAATCCCGAACTATCCGGCATCTGGAAATCGCTCTTGGTAACCGGACAGATCCACCGCTTGCCGGCTTGTGAACACGTTCCGTGATCGGAAATATCCCCTCGCGGGTGCCCACGAAGGCAAGTCATGGCTTGCGAGCTCGTGATCAACTCCACTCGTCCAACGCACCGGAGACTCGCATGCGCAGATTCGGCAAATGGCTCACGGCAGTGCTGGCCACCGCCGCGCTCACCGGAGGCAGCCTGCTGGCCAACCCGGCGGCCGCGCTCGCCGAGCCGCAGGAAGGCGTCGGCCACGAAACCCGCCCCGGCCAGCCCTACGGGGGGCGGGACCGGGCCCGGGACTGGCTGGGCTCCTACATCGTGGGCGGGAAGCAGGTCTGGTGCGTGCAGTTCGCCCTGACCGCTCCCGACAGCGGCGAGGAGTACCGGCCGGGCGACGAACTGCGGACGAAGTGGGGCACCCCGCTCCCGGACGACATCGCCGCCAACATCTCCTACTTGCTGCTGCGCTACGGCGACACCCGCTCCCCCGACGAAGCCGCCGCGCTGGCGCACCTGCTGCACTCGTGGACCGCCGCGCCGCGCACCCCGCAGGACCTGGACCCGGCCAACGACTTCACCCGCATCGCCTACGACGCCGACGCGCACCTGAGCAAGCTCCCGCCGGCCGCGCAGGAGGCGGTGCAGCGGCTGCTGGCCGACGCGGAGCGCAACCGAGGACCGTGGCAGGCCGAGCTGACCGCCCCCGCCGAAGAGCAGGTCATCGGCGAACCGGGTGAGTGGGCGCTGCGCGTGCAGCGCGCCGACGGCCAGGGCATCGGCGGGGTCCCGGTCAAGCTCACCGCCACCGACGCCACCATCGAGGGCCTGCCCGAGAACCAGGAGGTGATCACCCCGGACGACGGCAGCCCGCTGACCCTCCGGGTGACCCCCACCGGCCCCTCCCCCCGCATCACCGGCGTGCTCTCCGCACCCGCGGACCGACCGTACGTGCAGCAGGCCGTCAACCAGCCGGACACCACCCAGCGCGTCGTCTCCACCGGCGGCGAGCAGGAGCTGACCGTGAAGGCGGAGACCACCGCGGTCACCGCCCCCGGAGCGGTGCGGGTGACCAAGCTGGACGCCCAGAGCCAGGCCCGCATCGCCGGTGTCGAACTGCGCATCAGCGCCCCCGACGGTTCGCCCGCCGTGCGGCAGGACGGCACCCCGCTGACCGGCGAGGACGGCCAACCGCTGGTGGTGACCACCGGTGAGGACGGCAGCGCCACCGTTCCGGACCTGCGCACCCCGCAGGAAGTGCTGATCACCGAAGTGTCCCCGGCCCCCGGCTACGAGGAGGCGTTCGACGAGGAGGACCCGACGTCGGTGATCGGGCGGGTGGAACCGGGGCAGACGCTCTCCCTCAGCCTCACCAACCAGCCGAACTCGCCGAGCGTGCCGATCCACATCCCGGCCGGCAGCGGCCCCGGTGAAACCGTGGACCTCGGCTGGCGACCGGGCTTGCCGGTGTGGTTGCTGGCGGCCGGCGGCCTGGCCGCGGCCAGCACCGCCGGACTGCTGGTCCGTCGACGGGTGCGAGCCGGGAACCGATGAGGCGCGCAGCGCTTTGGCTGGGGACGGCCCTGCTCGCGGTGCTGCTGGCCGGAGCGGCCGCGGTGGTCCTGCGCAACACCGCAGGGCCACCGCCGGTCTACTCCGCCCCTCCCCCTCCGGTCGGCACCGCTCCGGCCGAGCCGCCGCAATCGGCGGAACCTCCTCCAGCCCAGCCGGTGCACCGCCCGGCCGGCCAGCCACCGGGCACCGTCCGCCTCCCGGAGGGCGGCACCGCGGAGCTGGTGCGCCGGGAGATCGACCGGTCCGGCACCCTCCCGGTGCCGGACGACATCGGTGAAGCGACCTGGTGGGGTGCTGGCCTGGACGCGCCCGCCGGGGCGGCGGTGCTGGCCGGGCACGTGAACTGGGGCGGTCGGACCGGCCCGTTCGCCGAGCTGTGGCGGACCCGGCCCGGGCAGTTGATCACCGTCACCGGGCGGGAGGGCACCGCGTGGCGGTACCGCGTGACCGAGGTGCTCACCCTCAGCAAGGAGGAACTGCCGGCCCGGGCACCGGAGCTGTTCAGCCAGGGCGGCCGGCACCGCTTGGTGCTGGTGACCTGCGGCGGCCGTTACGTGGGCGGCGACCTGGGCTACACCGACAACCGGATCGTGATCGCCGAACCGGTGTGACGAAAAACGGCTCGCGGTGCTGGAAGCCCGCGAGCCGTTCGCCGTCGGCGCCCCCTAGCGGCGTTTCCTGCCCTTCTTGGCCGAGGCGGCTTGCTTGCCCGGCCGCTTCTTCGAGCGGTTGGCCTGGGGACGGTTCTTGCCGTTGTTGTTCTTGTTGTTGGCCGGCTGCTCGGCCTGCTTGGTCGCCTCCTGCCCGGAGCTGTTCTGCTGCGCCTTGCGCTCCGGACGCACCGGCTTCTGCCCGGGCCGGGGACGGGGCGCGGACTTCTTGGCTTCGATCGCCTGCTGCCGCTCGCGCTCTTCCTCCCGGTCCACCTTCTTGATCAGCAGGTGCTGCTGGCCGAGCGTCCACACGTTGTTGGCCAGCCAGTACAGCAGCACCGCGATCGGCAGGAACCAGCCGGAGATGATCGCACCGATCGGCGCGATGTACATCATGGCCTTGCCCAGCATGGCGCTCTGCGGGTTGGCCATGGCGGCCTCGGTCTGCCGCTTCACCGACATCCGCATGGTGAAGTACGTGGCCACCGAGGCGACCACCATCAGCGGCACGCCGACCAGCATCATGTGCGTGCGGTCGGTGCCGAACAGGGCCAGTTCCTGGGCCGGCTGGGTGATCCAGTTCGACAGCTTGGCGCCGAACAAGTCCGCCGCGATGAAGGACTCGACGCCCTGCCGGTCGAAGATGTAGTTGCTCTCCGCGCCCGGGCGGAAGTTCCGCAGCACGTGGAACAGGCTCAAGAACACCGGGATCTGCAGCAGCGCGGGCAAGCAGCCGCCGAGGGGGTTCACCCCGTGTTCGGACTGCAGCCGCTGCATCTCCTGCGCCATGCGCTGGCGGTCGTTCTTGTACTTCTCCCGCAGCTTCTGGATCTGCGGGGCGAACTTCTGCATCTTGCGGCCCGCCCGCAGCTGGCTGAGCGCGGGTTTGAGCAGGACCACCCGCAGGGAGAACACCAGGAAGAACACCGACAGTGCCCAGGCGAACCCGTTGTCCGGTCCGAGCACGGCGCCGAACACCTTGTGCCAGAACCACAAGATCGCCGACACCGGGTAGAGGATGAAGGAGAAAAAGTCAGCCACTCAGCCACTCCTGGTCATCGCCCGGCTCTTGGCCGTACCGGGGCGCGTGCACTGCTGACGCCCGCGAAGAATGCGGGCCCAGCTATACCAGGGTGCCATTCGTCCATCCCCCGGTCGGCTACCACCCCCGGTACGCCCCGGGTTGGAGCGGTGCCGCAGCCCGCTCCAACCCGGTCCTGCTTCAGCGTCGCAACCCGCGGGCGACGATGCGACCGAGCGCCACGTAGACCAGCGCGGCGAGGCTGTAGTTGAGCACCACCCCGATCGTGGCGTCGTTCGGCGTGAACACGTCACCGAGCCCGAAGACGAAGAACTTCGAGGTGCCGTAGACGAACGACACGAAGTCGTTGTCCTGGTTGGCGCCGGTCACCACGAACACGATGTGCAGCACGAACACCAGTGCGATCAGGCCGGTGGCGATCTGGAAGACCCGCCCCAGGGTGTCGGCGCTGGGCAGCCCCGGCCCGCGGAACCGGGGCCGCGACGAGGTGTACCTGTCAGCCCGCTCGCGGCGCTCCCGCCGAGGCGCCCGCTCCGCGTAGTCGTCGTCGAAGTCGTCGTAGTCGTCGTCGAAGTCGTAGCTGTCCCGACGCGGTTCGCGACGGGGCCGCGGCTCCCGGTAGCGCTCCCGGTACGGCTCGGGTTCGTCGTAGGGGTCCGCGTCGTAGGGCTCGGGGTCCGCGTCGTAGTAGTCGGGTTCAGGAGGTTCCGGCTGCACCACCGGCTGCACCTTGGTGGGTGCGGGCTGCGGCGGCTGGGCCGGTGGACGTGGCGCGGCGCCCGGCGGCGGTGCTTGCGGAACCTGCCCCGGTGGGGGCGTCTGCGGAGCTCGTCCGGGTGGCGGCGCTTGGGGGAGGTGCTGCGTCGGTGCTTCGGGGCCTTGTCCCGGTGGCGGCCCGGGTGGGCGGCCGGGCTGCGGTCCCGGGCCCGGCTGCTGGGCGGGGCCGGGCGGCTGGGGTGCTTGCCCCGGCGCGGGCTGGCCCGGTTGGGCTGGGCGCGCCCCTGCCGGCGGCATCTGGTGCTGCGGCGGAGCTCCTGGTGGCGGCCCCTGCGGCGGCTGGTTCGGTGGCGCCGGCTGCGGGCCGGGGCCTTGGCCTCCCGGCCGCGGCGGTCCGGGTCGGGGATCTGAGCGCTCGTAGGCCATGGCCGGGGATTGTGGTGGTGATCAGAGCGCAACGGAAGCCCCCACCGGAGAACTCACACTCCCAGGGCGGCGTGCTGCTGCTCGTTCCGCGGCGGCGAGGCGGTTCCGCTGTGGTTTCACCCGGCCTCGGCGGTGGGCATCACCGGGGGGAGCCGCTGCGCAAAGGAGTGGAACTATGGCTGTTCAAGACCGCGGTGCCCATCCCTCGGAGCCGGCCGAGGGCAGCCCCGTCGAGGACGGCGAGCTGCACAGCAACGCCACCGAGACCCCTTCGCAGCCGGAACCGGCGAAGCGCGAGGACCGGGAGGAGAAGGAGGAGTAGTCGCCGACCGCTGGGATCACCGGTCCTGGCAGCACCGGTGGTCCGGCAACGGCTGCGCCGCAGCACCAGCACGCCGGTCCGGGCCTCCTCGCCCGCGCGATCGCCAGGCACCTCTTACCCACCACGACATCCCCGGCCGGGTCGTCGCTCCCCAGGTGTGCTGGGCGTGGAGAACCGATCGCACCGAGTCGGGCCAACACCTGTCGCGGCGCAGCTGGCGGTGGGCGGTGCTGATGGGACGCGCCCGGTCGGAGGGTTCGACGAGATCGAAGGTCGGCAACTCGGCGCCCCGTTCCGGCACCGCCGCCCCGACCGGGAACAGCAGATCGACGTCCGCAAGGAAAACGCTGGTCAGAGCCGGTGCTCAAGTCGTGGTACCCCCGGTCGGACTCGAACCGACACTCGGACGATTTTAAGTCGTCTGCCTCTGCCAATTGGGCTACGGGGGCTGGCTGGGTTCGCCGCACCTCCAGGGTCTCGCGACACCGGAGGCGGGACGCGACGGGTGCACCCGAGATTCCCGCGTCAAGGGGACGGTAAATGCTTGCCGCTACCACCGCCTCGTTCGTCCGGCTCCGAAGTACCTGCCAGCCAACCGCCAGTGCGGCCGACCAGCAAGCAAACCCACCCGCGGAGCTACTCGTTCAGGTGAACAAGAGCACCAGAGATCAGATTATCTGTCACTGGACGTGAAAAGTAACCGCCTACAAGGCGAGCAACCACGCTGTCGTGGATACGAGAGGCCGCGTGCTGTAACAAGCACGCGGCTCATCTGTTCCACTTGCTGCCCTGCACAGCCCGGTCAGCTGGCCGCAGCACGCTCGAAAGCGTCACGCGGGTGCTGGATCTGCCCCATCGAGACCGTCTCGCGGCGGAAGAAGAAGGCCAGCGTCCAGTCCACGATGATCCGGAGCTTGCGGTTGAAGGTGGGCATCCGGCTCACGTGGTAGCTGCGGTGCATGAACCAGGCGATGAAGCCCTTGGCCTTGAACCCGTAGACGTCCGCGACGCCCTTGTAGAGGCCCATGCCGGCGACCGAGCCCGCGTACTTGTGGTAGTACTGCTTGGTCTTCTTGCCGCGCAGCGTGGCGATGATGTTCTTGGCCAGCTGGTTGGCCTGGCGAACCGCGTGCTGAGCGGACGGCGCGCAGGTGGCCGTGGGGTTCTCGTCGGTCTTGGAGAGGTCCGGCACGGCAGCGCAGTCACCAGCGGCCCACACGTCGGGCAGGCCTTCGACCTGCAGGTGCGCGGTGGCCTTGACCCGACCCCGCTCGTCCAGGGGCAGGTCGCTGTTCTTCAGCACCGGGTTGGCCTTCACACCGGCGTTCCACACCAGGGTGTCGGTGTCGAACTCGGTGCCGTCGGACAGAACGGCGTGGCCGTTCTCGATCGACTTCAAGAAGGTGTTCAGGTAAACCTGGATGCCCCGCTCTTCGAGGGCCTTCACCACGTAGACGCCCATCTTCTCGCTGACCTCGGGCATCACCCGGCCAGCGGCCTCGACCAGCACCCACCGCATGTCGCTGGGCTTGACGTTCGGGTAGTAGCGGGTGGCGTAGCGGGCCATGTCCTCCAGCTCGGCCAGCGCTTCGACCCCCGCGAAACCGCCCCCGACGAAGGTGAAGGTCAGCAGGCGCTTGCGCAGTTCTTCGTCGTCGGTGTTGGCAGCGGCGTCCATCTTGGCCAACACGTGGTTGCGCAGGTAGGCAGCTTCACCGACGGTCTTGAGACCGATGCCTTGCTCGGCCAGACCCGGGATCGGCAGCAACCGGGAAACGGATCCGAGCGCAACGACCAGGACGTCGTAGGAAAGGGTGTCGGTACCAGTCTGCGGGTTCTCGACGGTGACACGCTTTTCGCTGTGCTTGATCTCGGTGACGGCAGCGGTGACCACCCGGCACCGCTTCAACACTCGTCGCAGTGGCGCTACCACGTGGCGGGGTTCGACCGAGCCCGCTGCCGCTTCCGGAAGGAAGGGCTGGTAGGTCATGTGCGGCTGAGGATCGACGACCGTTACGGAGGCCTCACGGCGTCCCAGCTTCTTTTGGAGCTGGAGAGCCGTGTACATGCCGACGTACCCGCCGCCGAGAATGAGAATCCGCGTGGGATCGGATTTACCAGCCATGCGGCCATGGTCCCACCACGGACTCCCCGAGCACCGCGCCGACCCCCCTTAATGTGACGCCAGTCGCGGGTGGTTCTGATCACTCCCACGCGGTGTGCACGATCGACTGCGCTCCGCATGCCGCAAGCGGGCAGTCATCTCGGCGTCACGAAGACGCCACTTAGGCATCATTGGCTGGTGTTCGCCACCATACCGAATCTTGCGCCGGCCCGCCGGTGCCTTATCTCACACGCCTCCGGTGGCCTCTTTGGACCGTCGGGAGCAGCGGAATCCCCCGCGCCCCAACGCTTTTCACCGAATCGATCAAGCACAGCGTCCCGCTGCCGCCGGCTGACGCCCCGGGTTCGCGGGAGACCGGGGCCGCGCGGCGACCGCCGCTCGAACGCCGTCACCCGAGCCCGGCAGCGGTCTTCGCCTGGAGCAGCACATCGCGCAGCATCTCCGGCGTCAGCAGCTTCGTCTGCACGTTCCGCTGGCTCACGTGGTAGCTGCCGAACAGCACCAGGGGCTCCCCTGCGCCCTTCGCCGGCAGTTCCACGCGCGCACCGTGCCCGAACGCGGGGCGCGGACGTGGGATCCGCCAGCCGGCGACGTCGAGCACGGGCAGCAGCGCGGACCAGCCGAAGCCGCCGAGCACGACGACCGCTCGGAGCGTCGGGCGCAGCAGCTGCACCTCGCGGACCAGCCACGGCGCGCACTCGTCCCGTTCGGCCGGGGTGGGTTTGTTCGCGGGCGGGGCGCACCGCACCGGTGCGGTGATCCGGACCCCGATGAGCCGCGTGCCGTCGTCCCGACCGGTCGAGTGCGGTCGGGAGGAGAGGCCCACCTCGTGGAGCGCGGAGAACAAGACGTCCCCGGAGGGATCACCGGTGAACATGCGCCCGGTGCGGTTGCCGCCGTGCGCCGCCGGCGCCAACCCGACGATGGCGAGCGGGGCGTCCGCCGGGCCGAAGCCCGGGACCGGTCTGCCCCAGTAGTCCTGGTCGCGGAAGGCGGCTCGCTTGGTGCGCGCGACCTCTTCGCGCCACGCGACGAGGCGAGGGCAAGCGCGGCACGCGGGGATCAACTCGTCCAGGTCGTCGATGGTTCTCGCGGTGGGGGCGGCTTCGTCGGGGCGTCGCATGGCGGTCTCGCTGCGCTTCCTCTCGTCCCGGACGTGCTCGGCGGAGACGCGGCAGCGTCCAGCAGGTCGGTCGCTGGCCCTCCGTTCCGCGGTTCTCGCCGGTTCGGCTCCGGTGGGCCCACCGGAGCCGAACCGCGGAGCGCTCAGCAGTCGCCACGGTAGTCCGCGGAGCAGCAGGAGGGCGACCCGCGGCCGTCCCCTGCTCCTGGAAGCCGCCGACCGCACCGGTCCGCAGCTCGGAGCACAAAGGACTCCCCGCTCGACCCCGAGCGGTGGCGACGTGCCCCGACCGCCGAGTGCGCGGGGCCCGCGGTCGTTGTCGAATTCGCAGGCGGCGCGCCGGCCGGGCGGGCACACTGGCAGCGTGCCGAACGAGAAGGGTTCTGAAGCGGCGGAGCAGCCGGGCCGGAGTCCGGAAGTTCCACCGACCGCGGGCACCCTGTTCGCCGCGCTGCACGGCGGTGTCGCGCCGCGCGGGAGGAGCGCCCTCGACCACGACGAGCACGACGCCTACCAGCTCTTCCACGACTACTCGCAGGCCATGGGCTGGCTCGACGACAGGTCGATCGTGGGCGGTCCGGTGGATCGCCAGCACCTCGCTCCCGGCCTGTGGGGCATGAACGACGCCGGCTGGGTCGGGCCGCACGCCTCGGCCGAACCGCAACTGCTCTCCTGGTTCCAGGTGGAGGCCAGCGCGGTCCCCGCCGACCGCCCCCTGCCGGTGCAGCCGCTCCTGCACTGCGCCGAACGCGTCACCGCGCACCTGGGCGTGCTGGACCTGCACGCGGTGCACGTCCTGGTTCCGGTGCAGGGCCTCGCGTCCGCGCCGCGCACGGCCTGCGCCCGCGTGCCGGGGATGCTCTCGAAGGGCTGGTTCACCGGCAGCACGGGTGCGCCCACGCCCGTCCGCTTCAGCCTCAACAGCGGGCAGGACCCGGTGCTGCGCGCTGCGGCACCGGACATCGTCGACCGCTTCGGTCGGCTCGAGCAGGAGGTCTTCCTCCTCGACTCGCACGAGGTCACCGAGGACGTCGATCGCCCCGTACCGCTGGAGGATTCCGCCTGGAACGGCCCGCCCGAGCACAGCGTCGTGCTGCACGGCAGGTTGATCGAGTGGTCCTGCGATGCGATCGGGTGGCTGATGGGCGTTCTCGGCGACGTGGCCGCCCTGAGCGGGGTCCGGACGCCGCTGCTGATGACCGCGCGCCGGGAAGAGCGGAGTTAGCCAGGAAACCGGGGCGGTCGTCGGATCGCGATCGTCCCGGCGAAGTGGCGGATGAGCGCTCCGGAAGCACGTAGTGTGGGCTCATGGCAGCCGAGACCGAGAGCACCGCGGAAGAAACCGCCAAGGAGAGCACCGCACCCGCCGAACCGTCCGACGACCTGGTGACCACCCGCCATTCGATCGAGGTCGACGGGGCGGAGTTGCACTACACGGTCACCGCTGGCCGGATCGTCCTGCGCGAAGAGGTCTACAAGGACGGCAAGTTCACCGGCCACAAGCCCAAGGCGGAGATCTTCCTCACCTCCTACGTGGCCGATTCGGACGATCCGAACCGCCCGGTGACGTTCGCGTTCAACGGCGGTCCCGGATCGGCCAGCGTGTGGCTGCACCTCGGATTGCTGGGACCGCGCCGAGTCGTTTCCGGTGACGCCGGCGCTCTCGCCGCCCCGCCGTACGGGCTCGAGGACAACCCGCAAACCCTGCTGGCGCACAGCGACCTGGTGTTCATCGACCCGGTCTCCACCGGTTACTCCCGGGCGGTGGAAGGCGGCGAACCGGGCGACTTCCACGGCTACCAGCGCGACATCGAGTCGATCGGCGAGGTGATCCGGCTGTGGACCACCCGCAACGGGCGCTGGTTGTCGCCCAAGTACTTGGCCGGCGAGTCGTACGGGACGCTGCGGGCCGCGGCGCTGGCCGAGCACCTGCAGAGCAGGTACGGCTGGTACCCGAACGGCCTGATGCTGATCTCCTCGGTGCTGGACATGGGCACCATCCGGTTCACCGAGGGCAACGACCTGCCCTACGCGCTGTACTTGCCGACCTACGCGGCGATCGCGCACCACCACGGCAAGCACGGGGACCGGCCGCTGCGGGACGTCCTCGACGAGGCGGAGAAGTTCGCTTCCGGCGAGTACCTGTGGGCGCTGGCCCGGGGCGCTCGGCTGACCGCGGAGGAGCGGGCCGACGTCGTGCGCCGGGTGGCCGAGCTGACCGGGTTGACCGAGGAGTACGTCGACCGCGCCAACCTGCGCATCGAGCACCTGCGGTTCTTCACCGAACTGCTGCGGGACCAGCGGCTGACCGTGGGCCGCATGGACGGGCGGTTCACCGGGTGGGAACCGGACGCGGCGGGCGAACGGCTCACCGACGACCCGAGCATCTCCGGCATCAGCGGCGCCTACTCGGCAGGGATCAACCACTACGTGCGCCAGGAGCTGGAGTACACCAACGACCTGCCCTACGAGGTGCTCACCACGCGGGTGCAGCCCTGGTCCTACAAGGAGTTCGAAGGCGCCAGCGTGTCCGTTGTGGACAAGCTCAGCGCCGCGATGCGGGCGAACCCGCACCTGCGGGTGCAGGTGGGCTGCGGGTACACCGACGGCGCCACCCCGTACTTCGCCGCCGAGCACACCCTGGCCCAACTGCAGATCCCGGAGCAGCTGCGCGACAACATCGACGTCCGCTACTACCCGGCCGGGCACATGATGTACGTGCACGAGGAATCACGCCTGCAGCAGTCCGCGGACCTGGCAGCCTTCGTGCGGGGGGAACGCCCCCAGAGCGGCTGACCGGGCCGAACGGCCCAACGGCAGCAGGGGAACGCTCCCGCCGGCGCGGCGGAGCAGTTCCCCTGCTGCGCATCCGGGCGCAGCCGGCCCGGCCGCGGTGGCGCTGGCGAGCCCGGTGCGGCCCGGACCCGCCGGGTTCCGGTGCTGTCAGCGCTCGCCGCCGGTCGTCGCGCGAGCACCGGGCGCCGCGGGCGGTGCCGTGGGTGGGGGCAGCACCGCCCGCGGCGAGATCAGGACAGCGACTGGCGCACCTGCACCGCCGCGCTGACCATGTTCCGCAGCGCGGCTTCCACTTCGGCGTAGTCGCGGGTCTTCAGCCCGCAGTCGGGGTTGACCCACAGCCGTTGCACCGGCACCGCGTTGAGCGCGGCGCGCAGCAGAGCGGCCATCTCCTCGGCACCGGGCACCCGCGGCGAGTGGATGTCGTGCACGCCGGGACCGATGCCCCGCGCGAAACCGACCGCGTTGAGGTCGTCGAGCACCTCCATCCGGGAGCGGGCGGCTTCGATGCTGGTGACGTCGGCGTCCAGGGCGACGATCGCGTCGATCACGTCGCCGAACTCCGAGTAGCACAGGTGCGTGTGGATCTGCGTGGAGTCGGCGACCCCGGAGGTGGCCAGGCGGAACGCGGAGACGGCCCACTCGAGGTACTCCGGGCGCCGCGCGGCGTTGAGCGGGAGCAGTTCGCGCAGCGCCGGCTCGTCGACCTGGATCACCCGGATGCCCGCGGCCTCGAGGTCCTGCACTTCGTCCCGGATGGCCATCGCCACCTGGTCGGCGGTGTCGGCCAGCGGTTGGTCGTCCCGGACGAACGACCAGGCCAGGATGGTGACCGGGCCGGTCAGCATGCCCTTGACCGGTTTGCCGGTGAGCCTCTGCGCGTAGCAGGACCACTCCGCGGTGATCGGTTCGGGGCGGGCGACGTCGCCGAACAGGATCGGCGGGCGCACGCACCGGGAACCGTAGGACTGCACCCATCCGCGCGTCGTGCTGGCGAAGCCCTCCAGGTGCTCGGCGAAGTACTGCACCATGTCGTTCCGCTCGGGTTCGCCGTGCACCAGCACGTCCAGCCCCAGCTGTTCCTGCAGCTCGACGACCCGGCGGATCTCGTCGCGCATCCGCTGCTGGTAGCTGCTGCGGTCGATGCGCCCGGCCCGCCAGGCGGCTCGGGCTCTGCGGATGTCGGCGGTTTGCGGGAACGAGCCGATGGTGGTGGTCGGCAGCGGCGGCAGCTGCAGCGCTTCCTGCTGGGCTTCGCGGCGCGTGGCGTAGTCGGAGCGCCGGCGGTGCGCTGGCCGCAGCGCGTCCAGGCGTGCTCGGACCCGGTGGTTGCGGACCTTGGCGGCTGCGGCCCGGTCGGCGACCGCGGCCCGGGCCCGGTCCAGGTCGTCGACCACCGAGTCCC
The DNA here is from genome assembly GCF_000497205.1 of Saccharopolyspora rectivirgula DSM 43747. Lineage (GTDB taxonomy): Bacteria > Actinomycetota > Actinomycetes > Mycobacteriales > Pseudonocardiaceae > Saccharopolyspora > Saccharopolyspora rectivirgula. The sequence continues at coordinate 5,815 of NZ_AYJW01000061.1, read as the reverse complement.
GGTCTCCGCCGAGGGCCTTGCCGAGCACGACGACCTCCCGCACCTTCTGCCGGGCGAAGGACAGCCAGGACTTGACCTGCGGGTCGAGGTCGGTTTCCGCTTCGACGTCGTAGGGCACGTGCAGCAGGGAGCAGGAGGTGCTGACCGCGACGTCCCCGGCCAGGCCGAGGAGGGTGGCGCCGGTGGCGAGCGCGGCGTCCAGGTCCGCGCGCCACACGTTGCGCCCGTTGACCAGCCCGGCCACCAGCGTCTTGTCCCGCAGCCCGGGCAGGTTCACCATCCCGTCCACAACGGACGGATCGGTGACGAGGTCGACGCCGATCGCTTCCACCGGGGTGGCCGCCAGTTCCCCGAGCGCGGGGCCGAAGTCGCCGAAATAACCGGCGACCAGCACCTTCGGGCGCTCGGTCAGTTCGCCAAGCCGCTGGTGGGCGCGGCGCAGCTCGCGCAGCTGCTCGGCGGTGGGGTCGGCCGCGAGGGCCGGTTCGTCGAGCTGCACCCACTCCGCCCCGGCTCGCCGCAGCTCCACCAGCAGCTCGGCGTAGGCGTCCAGCAGCTCGGGCAGTTTCTCCAGGGGCCGGAATCCTCGCGGAGCTCCTCCGGCGGGCTTGGACAGCAGCAGGAAGGTGAGCGGACCGAGCAGCACCGGTCGAGTGGTCACCCCGGCTTCCAGCGCCTCCTGGAAGTGCTCCACGGGGGCGCGGTCGGCGAGCGAGAACCGCGTCTCCGGGCCGATTTCCGGCACCAGGTAGTGGTAGTTGGTGTCGAACCACTTCGTCATCTCCAGCGGTGGCGCGGATTCCGCACCGCGGGCCATGGCGAAGTAGGTGTCCAGCGGGCTGAGGCCCAGTTCGGCGTGGCGCTGGGGCACGGCGCCGAAGGTGACGGCGGTGTCCAGCACGTGGTCGTAGTAGGAGAACGTGCCGCCGGGGATGGAGTCCAGGCCGGCGCCGCGCAGTTCGCGAACGGTGGCGATGCGCAGTTCCCGGGCGGTGGCGCGCAATTCCGCTTCGCCGGTGCGGGACGCCCAGTAGGCCTCCAGGGCTCGTTTGAGCTCCCGCTCGGGTCCGATGCGCGGGTAGCCGAGGACGGTCGATCCGATTTCCGCTGTCAAAGCACTCACCTCGCGAGCTCGACATCGTGGACACCGAGGTCGCGAGGAGCGCGCGCACCAGCAGGCAGACGCGGTGCGACCGCGCCTGCTCGTTGGCCGGGTACTCCCGCGATACCTCGGGCCAGCACCCGCCGGGCGGCGGATGCGCCGATGGCAGGTCTTCGGACTCGCGGGCGTTCCCGGTCGCACCGGGGTTCCTACCGGCCGCCGCTTCCCAGACCCGTGGTCCAGTGCTTGTCCCGACGTGCGCGTCGGGGGCGGCTTTCGTTCCCGCTCACCGCTGCGGGGCAGTTCCGGATTCGCACCGGATTCCCTCTTGCCTCGCCTCGCGCCGGAGCGGACGCGGAGGCGAACCACCAGCACGGCCCAGGCTAGTGGCCGGTGCCCCGTTGGCAAGGGGCGCGCGGGGCTCCGTCCGCCGAGCACGGCCGGTGAAGTCGAGCTACGCCGAGTTGTGATCTGGGGCACCGGAAAACCTATCGCCACCAGATGTAGTACATGTACTATCTCCGACAGCAATTCCACTACAGGAAGTACTGGGGAGATGACACCCGTCAGCGAACATGCGACACCGCTGAACCCCTCGGCCGCGGACGAGATCACGCTCGACGTGCGCGGCCTGCGGATGACCTACGGCACGGCGGAAGTGCTCAAGGGGATCGACTTCACCGCGCGCCGCGGCGAAGTGGTGGCGCTCCTGGGGCCCAACGGCGCGGGCAAGAGCACCACGATCGAGATCCTGGAAGGATTCCGGATGCGCTCGGGCGGCGACGTCCGAGTCCTCGGATCCGACCCGGCGCACGGCGACGAGCGCTGGCGATCCCGCCTCGGCGTCGTGCTGCAGTCCTGGCGCGACCACGGCAAGTGGAAGGTCCGCGAACTGCTGGCGCACCTGCGCGAGTACTACACGCCCTACCGCGAACCCTGGGACGTCGACGAGCTCGTCGCAGCGGTCGGCCTGACCGGGCACGCGGACAAGCGCATCCGGCAGCTCTCCGGTGGGCAGCGGCGCCGGCTCGACGTGGCCATCGGCATCGTCGGCAGCCCGGAACTGCTGTTCCTCGACGAACCCACGGTCGGGTTCGACCCGCAAGCCCGCCGCGACTTCCACGACCTGGTGCACCAGCTCGCCGACGAGGACACCACCGTCCTGCTCACCACGCACGACCTGGACGAAGCCGAGAAGCTGGCCGACCGCATCCTGATCCTGGCCGGCGGGCGCATCGTCGCCAACGGCTCCGCCGAGCAGCTCTCCCGGCAGATCGCCGCCGCCTCCGAGATCAAGTGGACCATCGACGGGCAGCGGTACGTGCACTCCGCGGAGGACGCGACCGGTTTCGTCCGCGAACTCCTCGCCCAGCACGGGGAAGCCGTCACGGACCTCGAAGTCCGCCGGGCGACCTTGGAGGACACCTACCTGGCGCTGGTGCGCGCGCACGAATCCGGGCACGGCGAGGAGGCCGCGCTGCATTTCGCGAACGTGGAGGTGAACCGGTGAACGCCAACGCGATGCGCGCCGGCCTGCGGCGCGGCTGGATCGAGTTCTGCCACACCTGGTCCAACCGGCAGGACCTGCTGAGCTACCTGCTGCCGACCGCGGTCCTGCTGTCGGTGCTGTTCTTCCAGCGCGACTCCGAGATCAACGGAATCCCGCTCGGCACGACGAGCGTGCCCGGCGTGCTCGGCATGACCGTGGCGTTCGGCGGGCTGATCAGCATGGGGCAGCTGATGGTCGCGGAACGGGAGGACGGGACGCTGCTGCGCGCCAAGGCCGTGCCGCACGGCATGGTCGGCTACCTGGTCGGCAAGATCGTGACGGTCAGCGGCATGACGTTGGCCAGCATGGCGATCCTGCTGATCCCGTCGCTGGTGATGTTCGACGGCTTCGACCTCGGCGCGGGTTCGTGGCCGGTGCTGCTCGGGATCACCCTGCTGGGCCTGGCCGCGACCGTGCCGATCGGGGCGGTCTTCGGCTCGCTGTTCGACACCCCGAGCAGCATGGGGTTGATCATGATCCCGATGACCGGGCTGATCGTGATCTCCGGGATCTTCTTCCCGATCACCGTCCTCCCCGAATGGCTGCAGGGGGTCGCGCAGGTCTTCCCGGTGTACTGGCTCGGCCTGGGCATGCGCTCGGCACTGCTGCCCGACGCGATGGCGGCGGCCGAGATCGGAGGCTCCTGGCGGCACTTGGAGACTGTGGGGGTGCTCGGCCTGTGGGCCGTGGTCGGGTTCGTCGTGGCCCCGGTGGTGCTGCGCCGGATGGCGCGGCGCGAATCCGGTGCGAGCGTGGCCGCGCGACGGGAGAAGGCCATGCAGCGCGTGCGCTGATGGCGGAGGGAACATGGGTGAGACGATCTACAACCGAATCGCGATGCTGCGCGCGGAGCGCGGGATCTCCCGGCGGCAACTCGCCGAAGCGCTCGGCGTGCACTACCAGACGGTGGGCTACCTGGAACGCGGCGAGTACAGCCCGAGCCTCCACCTCGCCCTGCGCATCGCGGAGTACTTCGAGGTCCCGGTGGAGGTGGTGTTCTCCACCCGACCGTTCCCCCGCCTCGGAGCTGACCGTTCAGCTTGAAGACGTCGAGGGCACCTCCAGCGACCGGGTCGCCGGGGTGCCCCCGACTTCGATGCCCGTCAGGAGACGACTTTCGGCCGTTCTTCCGCGAAGTGGCAGGCCGCCGGGTGGTTGCCCAGCCGGACCTCCAGCTCGGGCACTTCCTCGGCGCACTTCTCCTGCGCCTTCCAGCAGCGGGTGCGGAACCGGCAGCCGGACGGCGGGTTCGCCGGGCTGGGCACGTCCCCGGTGAGCCGGATGACCTCGCGCTTGCCGCGCAGCGTCGGGTCCGGAACCGGGACCGAGGACAGCAGCGCCTGCGTGTAGGGGTGCTGCGGGTGCTCGTAGATCTCGTCCTCGGTGCCGATCTCGACGATCTTGCCCAGGTACATCACCGCCACCCGGTCCGACAGGTGCCGCACCACACCCAGGTCGTGGGCGATGAAGATGTAGGACAGCCCGAATTCCTTCTGCAGGTCGGCCAGCAGGTTCATCACCTGCGCCTGGATGGAGACGTCCAGGGCGGACACCGGCTCGTCGCAGATGATGACCTTGGGCCGCAGCGCCAGGGCGCGGGCGATGCCGATGCGCTGCCGCTGCCCGCCGGAGAACTGGTGCGGGTAGCGGTTGATGTGCTCGGGGTTCAACCCGACGATCTCCAGCAGCTCCTGCACCTTCCGCCGCCGGTCGCCCTTCGGCACCACCTCGGGGTGGATCTCGAACGGTTCGCCGACGATGTCCCCGACCGTGCGCCGCGGGTTCAGCGAGGTGTACGGGTCCTGCAGCACGATCTGCATGTCCCGGCGCCACTTGCGCAGTTCCTGGCCCTTCAGCTGGAACATGTCGCGGCCTTCGAACAGCGCGGTGCCGCTGGTGGGCTTCTCCAACCGCATCAGCACCTGGGCGAGGGTGGACTTGCCGCACCCGGACTCGCCGACCACGCCGAGCGTTTCGCCCTGGTGGAGGTCGAACGAAACACCGTCCACCGCGCGGACGTGCCCGATGGTCCGCTTGAACACCACGCCCTGGGTGATCGGGAAGTGCTTGACCAGGTCCCGCACCTGGAGGATCGGTTCAGCCACGGGTCATCATCTCCTCCGCGAAGTGGCAGGCGCTGGCTCGACCGGAACCGAGCTCCTGGTAGGCCGGCACCTCCTGGGCGCAGCGCTCCACGGCGCGCGAGCAGCGCGGGTGGAACGGGCACCCCGGTGGGACCGCCAGCAGGTTCGGCGGCAGGCCCTTGATGGAGAACAGCTCCTCCCCCTTGGTGTCCAGCCGCGGGATCGACCGCATCAGCCCCTCGGTGTAGGGGTGCGCCGGCTGCTCGTAGAGCGAGAAGGCGTCGGCGGACTCCACGATCCGGCCCGCGTACATCACCACGATCCGGTCGGCGACCTCGGCGACCACGCCCAGGTCGTGGGTGATCAGGATGAGCCCCATGCCGCGTTCCCGGCGCAGCTCGTCGAGCAGGTCCATGATCTGGGCCTGCACCGTCACGTCCAGCGCCGTGGTCGGTTCGTCGGCGATCAGCAGCTCCGGGTCCAGGGCCAGCGACATGGCGATCATCGCTCGCTGCCGCATGCCGCCCGAGAACTGGTGGGGGTATTCCCGGACCCGCTGCTTGGCGTTGGGGATCTTGACCATGTCGAGCAGCTCGACCGCCCGCTTCATGGCGTCCTTCTTGGACATCCCGCGGCGGGTGCGCAGCTGCTCGGCGATCTGGAAGCCGACGGTGTAGACCGGGTTCAGCGCCGAGAGCGCGTCCTGGAACACCATCGCCATCGACTCCCCGCGCAGTTGCCGGCGGCGCTCCGGGGAAGCCGACAGCAGCTCCTCGCCCTTGTAGCGAATGCTGCCACCGGTGATCACGCCGGGAGGCATGTCCAGGATGCCCATGATGGTCTGCGCGGTGACGCTCTTCCCGGACCCGGACTCCCCCAGCACCGCGAGCGTTTCGCCGACGTCGACGTGGTAGCTGACGCCGTTGAGCACTTTGGCCGCGCCGTCTCGGGTGCGGAACTCCACGTGCAGGTCTTCGACCTCCAGCAGCCGCTCCGCCGGCGCTTTGTCATCCACAGTAGACAAGGCGGTTCTCCTACTTCTGCTTCGGGTCGAGCGCGTCCCGCACGGTGTCACCGAGA
>NZ_AYJW01000060.1 GCF_000497205.1 Saccharopolyspora rectivirgula DSM 43747 | reverse complement strand
CCCCGCCGATGATCATGGCCAGGAACAGGACCTTCAGCGCCGACACCGCTTCCTCGCCGGTGAGCATCGAGTACAGCACGGTCAGCACCGCGCCGATCCCGACCCACACCGCGTACGCGGTGCCGATGGGCAGGTGCCGGGTCGCGTAGGCCAGTCCGGCCATGCTCGCGGCCAGGGCCACGAGGAACACCGCGGACGGTCCGAAGCGGCTGAACCCCTCGGACCTGTCCAGCGCGGTGGCCCACACCGCTTCGAGGGCTCCGGAGAGCACCAGAACAATCCACGCCATCGCCGTCTCCAGGGCCGGTTCGGGCCCGGTTCGTTCGGAAGTCCTCTTCGGACCCTATTACCGGAGCAGCCGTCCCCGGTGCGGTGCCGGGAACGGCTGCTCGTGGCGCGGTGGACGGCTCAGAAGTCGGTGACGTCCCGCATCAGCTGCTCGAACGGGACCGGGTTCTCGAACGGGTCCGCCGTGGTCTTGGCGCGGCGGGCGGCCACCAGGTCGGCCAGTTCCGCCGCGGCCCGGTCGACGCGCTGGGAGAGGTCTTGCCCGGTGCCGCCGGCGCCCCAGTCCTCGGAGGCCGCGTACACCGCGGTCGGCACCACGACAGCCCGCAGGTAGGTGAACATCGGGCGCAGCGCGTGCTCGAGGACCAGGGAGTGGCGCGGGGTCCCGCCGGTCGCACCGAGCAGCACGGGGGTTCCGGTGAGCGAGTCCTTGTCCAGGACGTCGAAGAAGGTCTTGAACAGGCCGCTGCAGGAGGCGTTGAAGACGGGGCTCACGGCGATCAGCCCGTCGGCCCGGGCGACTTCGCCGAGCACCTCTTCGGCGTTGCCGGTGGGCACCCCGGTGAGCATGGCGTTGAGCACGTCGTGGGCGTGTTCGCGGAGCTCGACGACCGAGCTCTCGACTTCCACGTCCAATTTGCGCAGCGCCTGCTCGGTGGCGTCGGTGAGCCTGTCGGCGAGCATCCGGGAGGACGAGGGCTCGCCCAATCCGGCTGAAACCACCACCAGGCGTCGGGTGCGCATGCCGTTCGAACCTCCCGCTGCCGAAGGCCACCGCTGACACCAGGTGAACAAGCGTTGGACCGCGGCTTGTTCCACCGGGTGAAACATCTCTCCCCCGCGGGGGTGGTGGAAGGCCCCGCCGTTCGTCTTCTCGGTGGTGAAACCCCTGGTCGCGGCAGGGCGGCTGCAGGAGCACTCGATCAGGGAAATTTGTCGAGCCGGCCGCAGCGGTAGCGTCGATCTTGACGGCAGTGGCGTGATTCCCATTCCCCTGTTCCCCGCAGCACGCCACCGCCGTCACCGATCGACCGGGCGGTCACCGGCTCATAGCCCGGATTCCCGCAGCAGCTCCTGCAGCAGCGAGTTGAACAGCTCGTCGGCGTGCCGGAGGTCGAACGGGAACCGGCCGAACACCTCCAGGGCGACGTGCCCGTAGAGCCGGGCCCACCAGCGCAGCAGGTAGTAGACCGATTCCGGGCTGATCGCCTCGGCGGGCACGGTGATCCCCTCGGCGTCGAACGCGTCGGCCAGCGCGTTCTGGTAGGCCGACACGTCGGGCAGGTCCACCGGCAGCCGATCCGGGTGGAGCCGCACCGCTCCTTCCCGCATCAGCGGGGCCACTATTCCCAGGAAAACCCGGGCGAACTGGTCCTGCTGCCCGTCGTCCCCGGGTGGGGTGGCGAACACCAGGGCGAACTCCTCGGGGTGGTGCAGCGCCCAGCGGCGGAACTCCCAGCAGGCGGTCCGCACCTTCTCCGCCAGTTCACCGCTGGTGCGGCGGAGTTCGTGGTGCAGCTGTTCGGCCAGGTCGCTGCAGATGTCGTTGCACAGCGCGCGGAGCAGCTCTTCCCGGGAGCCGTAGTAGCGGTACAGCGCGGGGGCGGTGATGCCGAGCTCGCGGGCGATCGCCCGCAGGGTGACCGCTTCCCGGCCCTGCGTGGCCAGCAGGGTTCGCGCGTGCTGGCGGATCTCCTGTTCGGTGGCGGCGCGCAGTCGTTCGCGTCGAGTGACTTGCACCATTGGTCACTCCAGTGAGTGGGTCCGGGTGGGCTTCCGCCGTTACGCTGGTCACCAAGTTCTGTAAACGGTGTTTACCTTCGTGCACAGCGTTCACGCCACCGTAGCCGGGCGGGGCGCGCCGCCACCAGCACTGGAGGAACGCTCATGTTCGCGTCCTGGGGATCCGTTGCCCACCGGTACCGCAGGTGGGTGCTCTTAGCAGTCCTGCTGGCCGTCGCCGTGAGCGGCACCTGGGGTCTGGGCGTCTTCGATCGCATGGCCCAAGGCGGTTACGAAACCCCCGGAAGCGAAGCGGTCCGCGCTGGCGAGCTGGCCGAGCAGGCCGCCCAGGCCGGTGGTGATCTGGTTGTTCTCTACCAGGCGCCCGACGGCAGGACCATCGACGACCCGGAGATCGCCGCAGACATCAACCGAACGCTGGACGCTCTTCCGGGTGACGCGGTCGCCGGGGTCACCTCGTACTGGCAGATGCCCGTCCCGCAGCTGGTGAACCAGGACCGCACCGCCGGGCTGGCCACCATCGAGCTCACCGGGGACGACACCGCCAGCAAGCTGGACGCCTACGCGGAGATCGAGGAGTCGCTGGAGGTTCCCGGCCTGCGCACCCACGTGGCCGGGGAGATCCCGATGCAGCTGTCCATCGAGGAGCGGGCCAAGCAGGACCTGGTCCGCGCCGAGGCCATCTCCCTGCCGATCGTGCTGGTGCTGCTGGTGGTGATCTTCGGCGGTGTCGTGGCGGCCGCGATGCCGGTGGTCGTCGGCGGGCTGGCGGTGTTCGGCTCGCTCGGCCTGCTGCACCTGATCTCCCTGGTCACCGAGGTCAACGTGTTCGCCGTGAACGTGGCCAGCATGCTCGGCCTGGGGCTGGCCATCGACTACGGCCTGTTCATCGTCGGCCGGTTCCGGGAAGAGCTCGCCGCCGGGCGGCCCACCGGCGAAGCGGTCCGCCGCTCGGTGGCCAGCGCCGGCCGCACCGTCGCGTTCTCGGCGACCCTGCTGGTCATCGCGCTGGCCGGGCTGATGCTGTTCCCGCAGAGCTTCCTGAAGTCCCTGGCCTACGGCGGGGTGTCCTCGGTGGCACTGGCGGCGCTCATCTCGCTCACCCTGCTGCCGGCGCTGCTGGGCGTGCTCGGCCACCGGGTGAACAAGCTCGCGGTGCCGTGGCGGAAGAACCAGGCCGAGAGCAAGACCTGGTCCCGGGTCGCCACCGGCGTGATGAAGCGCCCGCTGCTCACCGCGGTGCCGCTCGTGGCGGTCCTGGTGCTGCTCGGCTCCCCGTTCCTGGACACCCAGTTCGGCACGCCGGACGAGCGGATGATGCCGGAGGGGGACGAGTCGCGGGTCGCGATCGAGGCGCTGCGGGAAGAGTTCCCGGCGATGAGCGACAACGGCATCCAGGTCGTCGTGCAGGGCAACCCCGGCCAGCACGACGTCCAGCAGCTGATCGCCGAGGTGGGCCAGCTGCCGGGGATCACCGGGGTCCAGCCGAAGGGCTCCGCCGACGGGGTGCTGGTGCTGAACGCGACGATCTCCGGCGACCCGTACGGGGACCAGGCCAAGGAGGCGGTGGAGCAGATCCGGGCGATGGACGAACCGCCCGGGAGCGAGGTGCTGGTCGGCGGGCTGACCGCGTTGAACCTGGACAGCCTGCACGCCACGGCCGAGAAGCTGCCGTGGGTGGCGGCCCTGCTGGTGGGGGCCACCCTGGTGCTGATGTTCTTCGCGTTCGGTTCGGTGCTGCTGCCGATCAAGGCCGTGGTGGTCAGCGCGCTCAGCCTCTCCGCCACCTTCGGCGTGCTGACCTGGGTGTTCGTGCACGGGCACGGTGCCGAGCTGCTCGGGGTCACCCCGAGCCCGATGGAGGTCGGCATCGTGGTGCTGATGGCGTCGGTGGTCTTCGGCCTGTCCACCGACTACGAGGTGTTCCTGCTGTCGCGCATGGTGGAGGCCCGCGCCAACGGGGCCACCACCCCGGACGCGGTGCGCACCGGGCTGGCCAAGACCGGGCGGATGATCACCGCGGCCGCGCTGCTGCTGATCGTGGTGACCGGGGCGTTCTCGATCTCCGGCATCGGCATGATGCGGTTCATCGGGCTGGGGATGATCTTCGCGCTCGCGCTGGACGCCACCGTGGTCCGCATGCTCCTGGTGCCGGCGTTGATCAGGATCATGGGCAACGCCGCCTGGTGGGCTCCCGGGCGGCTGCGGAAGTTGCAGCAGCGCGTGGGCGTTCAGGAAGCGGAGGAGCCCGAACGGACTCCGGCCGAGGTCCGGTAGTCGAACGAACTGGAGGTACCGATGGGCACCGCAGCGGAAGAGGTCGTGGTCTACACCCGGCCGGGCTGCCCGTTCTGCACGCTGCTGCGCCGCGGGCTGCGCAAGCGCGGACTGCAGTTCCAGGAGATCAACATCTGGCAGGACTCGGCTGCGGCGGCCGTCGTGCGCTCCATCGCGAACGGGAACGAGACCGTGCCCACCGTCGTGGTCGGGGAGTGGCGGGCGGTGAACCCGTCCGCCGACGAGGTGCTCGCCGCGGTGGCCGAGCACGCTCCCGCCCTGCTGCCGGGAGGGCGGACCGCGGGCTGACCGGCGGTCGCGGACGGAGCCGGGGCCAACCGCACGGGGGGCTTCACGGCTGGCCCCAGCAGGGTTGCGCCCGCCGGTGGCGCGAGTACCGCCGGGCGGCAACCTGACCAGTGTGACGCCGGAGGCCGCCGAAAAGATCCATCTTCACCAGAAGTTTACTCAGTCGGGTGGTTGGTGCCGGAAAAATCAGGTGCCCCTTCTCCAGCGCGGGGAAGGGGCACGGTTTTCGGGACGGATTCGCTCAGCCGGCCGCAGCCCAGGCCATCCGGTTCAGCCCGGCGGATTCGCCCAGGTCCGGTCGGGCCTTGCTGGTGTCCACCGGTTCTCCCGGCAGGCCTTCCGGCCCGGGTGCGGTGCCGTGCTCCGGCGGCGGCAGCCGGTCGGATTCCGGATGACCGGGTGTGGTGCCCGCCCCCCGGCCCGGGTCGGGCCGGGCGGCGAACAGCAGCTGCAACTCGACGAACAGGTCAGCGGTTTCGGTTTCCGCGATCGTGGGGAGGACGCTCAGTGCCATGTCCTTAGAGTGCGTTTTTGGCGAGTTGAGCAAATCCGTACGGCTACTCAGTTGCTACTTGGCAGTAACACCGTGTCGTTGCGTCATTCGGGGCAAGTAGGACCACGTTGATCACGCGCGGTGTTCGGACGTCCGGCAAAACAGGCCGCGCCGGGGTGCCGGGCCTACGATTTTCAGGGCAGGCCGAGACGGAAAGGTAAGGTCTGAACCATGTCGCGTTTGACGGGCGTCGGAGTCAGCCCAGGGCAGGCCTCCGGGCCGGTCGCCCGGGTCGCCGAAACGGTCCCCGAGCCGGCCAGCACTCCCGCACCTGCCGACCCCGCGGCCGAAGCGGCCCGCATCCAACCGGCCGCCCAAGCCGTCTCGGACCGGTTGTTCGAGCGCGCCTCCCGGGTCACCGGCGACGCCAAGACCCTGCTGGAGACCACCGCCGCGATGGCCATCGACCCGGCCCTGATCTCCGAGGCGGAACAGCTGGTCACCAGCCGGTCGCTGCCCGCTGCCCGCGCCGTCCACGAGGCCGCTGCGAAGTTCACCGAAGCCCTCCGCGCCGCCGGCGGTTACATGGCCGAGCGCGTCCGGGACGTGCAGGACGTGCGCGACCGGATCGTCGCCGAACTCCTCGGGCTCACCCCGCCCGGCGTGCCCGACCTCACCGAACCCTGCGTGCTGGTGGCCCGCGACCTGGCACCCGCCGACACCGCCGACCTGGACACCAGCCTGGTGCTCGGGCTCGTCACCGAAGAAGGCGGTCCCACCAGCCACACCGCGATCCTGGCCCGCTCCCTGGGGATCCCGGCGGTCGTCGGCGTCCGCGGCCTGCTCGAGCTCTCCCCGGTCATGGCGATCAGCCTCGACGGGGACACCGGTCTCATCGAGGCCTCCAGCGTCCCGCTGCCGGTCCGGGCCAGCGAGCGGAGCACCGCCACCTCGTGGCAGGGCGAAGGCGCGACCGCCGACGGGCACCGGATCAAGGTCCTCGCCAACGTGGGGGCCGCGGTCGACGCCCGCACCGCCGCCTCCGCCGGCGCGGAAGGGGTCGGGCTGTTCCGCACCGAGTTCTGCTTCCTCGCCGCTGACCGCGAACCCGACGTCTCGGCCCAGCGCTCGGCGTACGCCGCGGTGCTGGCCCCGTTCGCCGACAAGCCCGTGATCGTCCGAACCCTCGACGCCGGGGCCGACAAGCCGCTGCCGTTCCTGGCCATGGGGGCCGAGCCGAACCCGGCGCTCGGCGTCCGCGGCCTGCGGATCTCCCAGGAGAACCCCGACCTGCTGGAGCGGCAGCTGGAAGCCGTCGCCGCCGCCGCGTCCGATTCCGGCGCCGACGTCTCGGTGATGGCCCCCATGGTCTCCACCGCGGAGGAAGCCGCCTGGTTCGTCGAACGCGCCAAGGCGGCCGGCATCGACCGGGCGGGCGTGATGATCGAAGTCCCCGCCGCCGCGCTGACCGCCCGCGAGGTCCTGCGCGAGGTGGACTTCGTCAGCCTCGGCACCAACGACCTCGCCCAGTACCTGTTCGCCGCCGACCGGATGGCCGGGGCGCTCGCCGAGCTCAACGACCCCTGGCAGCCCGCGCTGCTGCGGCTGATCGCCGAAGTCGGGCGGGCCGGGGCCGAACTCGGCAAACCCGTCGGGGTGTGCGGGGAAGCAGCTGCCGATCCGCTGCTGGCCGGGGTGCTGGTCGGTCTGGGGGTCACCAGCCTTTCCATGGGCGCCACCGCGATCCCGGCGGTGGGGTCCGCGCTGGGCGAGCACCCGCTGCAGACCTACCAGGAGACCGCCCGCGAAGTGCTCGAAGCCGCTTCCGCCCGGAAGGCCCGGGAAATCGCTCGCGCCAGGCTCCGCCCCTAGCCGTCACTCCCGGTCGAGGCCGTGCTCGATGGCGTACCGCGCCAGTTCCACCCGGTTGTGCAGCTGCAGTTTGCGCAATGTGGACTGGACGTGGTTCTCCACCGTGCGGTGGGAGATCACCAGCCGGTTGGCGATCTGCCGGGCGGTCAGCCCTTTCGCCACCAGCCGCAGCACTTCCGTCTCCCGCTCGGTCAACTGCGGGGTTTGCGGGCCCGAATCCGGGGCTTCGGCCATCCGGCGGTACTCGCCCAGCACCAGGCCGGCCAGTCCCGGGGTGAACACCGCGTCCCCGGCGGCGGTGCGCTGCACCGCGTCCACCAGCTCCTCCACCGAAGCCGACTTCACCAGGTAGCCGGAAGCGCCGGCCTTCACCGCCTCCAGCACGTCCTTGTGCTCCCCGCTGGCCGACAGCACCAGCACCCGGGTGCCCGGGACTTCCTGGGTGATCTGCCGGGTCGCGGTGACCCCGTCGGTGTCCCCCAGGTTCAAGTCCATCAGCACCACGTCCGGCTTCACCGTGCGGGCGATCCGCAGCGCCGCTGGCGCGTCCCCGGCCGTGGCCTTCACCTCGAAGCCGCGCTCGCCGAGGTCCCGGGCCACTCCGTCCCGCCAGATCGGATGATCGTCGACCACCATTACCGACACCGGCGGCTCAGTCATGCTTGCCTCCTTTGCGCTGCTTGACGGGCCGGGGCACCCGGATCTCCCACTCGGTCCCCTCCCCCGGAGCCGTTTCCAGATCGATCGTCCCGCCCAGCTCCTGGACCCGACCGCGGATCGACTTCACGACGCCCATTCGGCCCTCCGCGGCGGCCTCTTCCAGCCGACCGGGCGGAATTCCCGGACCGTCGTCCCGGACGCTCAGCACGATCTCCTCGGGCAGCTCCTCCAACAGCACCCAGGCGTGGGCCGACGGGCCGGCGTGCCGGTCCACGTTGAGCAGAGCTTCCCGGACTATCGCGAACAGGTCCGAGCACATCGGTTCCGGGAGCTGCACCGGCTCCCCGGGCACCGACACCTGGACCCGGTCCGTGCGCAGCACCTGCAGCCGCGCGGCCAAGTCGGTCTCCTCGGCGGAAGCCGGATCCTGCGGAGTGGTCGCGATCAGCGCGCGCAGCGCGCTCTCCTGCTCGCCGGCGAGCTTCGCCAACTCGGCCGCCTCCCCGCCGAGCTGGCTGCCCTGCTGCCGGACCCGGGCCAGCACCTGCAGCACGCTGTCGTGGATGGACCTGGCCAGCCGCTCCCGCTCCGCGGTGGCGGCTTCCGTGCGCAGCGCCCGGGCCAGGCGTTCGGTCGAGCGGCGGGCGGTGTCCGAGGCCAGACCGATCACGATGCCCACTCCGATCAGCAGCACCGTGTCCATCCAGATGTCCGAGCCGATGTACCACCGCAAGGCCACGTTCGACGCGGCCGCGAGAGCTCCCGACAGCAGCCCGCCGAGCAGCCCCCACTGGGCGGCGGCCGCGGTCACCATCGTCGAGTGCCAGATGGACGGGACCGTCGGCAGCCCGTGCAACATCTGCTCCTCGGTGAGGATCCACTCGTTGGGCAGGTAGAGGGCCGTCACCACGGCCACGTCGATGGCCACCAAGCGGTCGGTGCGGCGCTCCCGCTTCCAATAGCGCCACACCGTGAAAGCCGTCCACAGGCCCACCAGGACGAGGTCTGCGACCGCCAGCCACGGCCGGGCGTAGTCGTCGAACTGCACGACCACCCAAACCGCCGCGTAGCAGAAGGAGACGACGCGGAAGAGGTTGTGCCCGCGCCATAGCGGTGTGCGCCCGTCGGCCACCCGGGGCTCGTTCGGCGTTGTCTGCGGTGCCACTGATCGTTCCCTCCCGGACCAACATCCTGCCCCACGTGTCGCCGAAGGCGGAGACCGCCGGAATGGGCACGCAGCGTGTTTGTGATCACCAATCAGGTTGACCCGAATGGCGGGGAGGGGCTTGCTTTTTCCGGCCGTCGAGGTGTGCCAGGCTCCCGTTGCAGTCGGACTGGAGGTGATCGCCGTGGCGGGATGGCTGCTGTGGCGGTTGCGGCCGGCGGCGATTGCGTACCTGCTCGCAGTGGAGGCCACCGCTGTCCTGGCCGTCGTCGTGACGATCGCGACTCAGCCCCGGCCGCAGTCGGCGGAATTGCGGATGTTCGGGTACCTCGCGGTCACCGCGGGCGCTGCCATCGTGATCTCCGCGATCTCGATCACCATGCGCCGGCGGTACCGGCGCAATCCGTGGACCCTGCACATCGCCTACCTGAGCGCCGGCACCCTCACCCTGCCGCCGAACCTGCTGGTGCTGCTGCTGCTCGGCCCCCTCCTGCACGGGGTGCTGGAGGACCGCCCGCAGCTGCACCGCTGGCTGTTCACCAGCGCTGCCACCATGCTGGCCGCGTTCGCGGCGAGACTGGTCATGGGTTGGGAAACCCCGCGCTGGACCCCGGTGTTCTTCCTGCTCGGCGGCGCGGTGCTGCTGTTGACGCGAGCGGTGCTGGTCGCCGTCGGACTGCGGCTGCGCAATCCGGGTGCCGCCCGCGACGAAGTGCTCGGCGAGCCGATCGACGTGCTGTTCGGGATCGTGGCGGCCAGCCTCGGCGGGCTGCTCGGGGTGGCGATGGCCGCCGAACCCAGCGGGGCGCTGCTCGCCGGCCCACCGCTGATCCTGCTCGACCTGGCCAGCCAGCTGCCGCAGTGGCGCCGCTCGGCGCAGCGGGACGGCAAGACCGGGTTGGCGAACCTGGCGCACTGGGAGAACCTGGCCCGCGACGAACTGGCCCGGGCCAACAACCGGGGCCAGCCGGTGGCGGTGCTGGTGCTGGACCTGGACCACTTCAAGCGGATCAACGACCGCCTCGGGCACCTGGCCGGGGACGCGGTGCTGGTGGCGATCGCGGTGATGCTGCGCGACTGCGTGCGCAAAGAGGACATCGTGGGGCGGTTCGGCGGCGAGGAGTTCGTCGTGCTGCTCCCCGGCGCGGACAGCGCCACCGCCCGCACCGTCGCGGACCGGATCCGGACCACCACCGAATCGCTGTCCGTTCCGGTGCGGGACACCGGTGGGAAGCAGCGCCAGTTGAGCGGGTTGACCGTGAGCATCGGGGCAGCGGTCAGCACCAGGTACGGCTACGAGCTGACCGATCTGCTGGCCGCGGCCGACGCCGCGCTGCTCGCCGCGAAGGAGGGCGGTCGCAACGCGGTTGCCGTGGCCTAGTCCTCGTCGCGCCGCTCCTCGTCGTCGGACCGGTCCTCCTCGCTGTCCTCATCGGACTGCCGAGGTTCCCGCGGTTCCGCGGCCGCGGCGGTCGCTTCGCCGGTGGCGGGCTCCTCCTCCAGCAGCGACCGGATCGCCGAGTTCAGCGTCGCCACCGTGGGAACCGCCAGCAGGGCGCCGACGATGCCGGCGACCACCGCGCCGATGCTGACCGCCAGCACCACCGCCAGCGCGTGCAGCTTCACCGCGCGGCCGAGCAGCAGCGGCTGCAGCACGTTGCCCTCCAGCTGCTGCACCGCGAGCACCACGCCGACCACGATCAGGGCGACGATCCAGCCCTTGGTCACCAGCGCCACCAGCACGGCGACCGCGCCGGAGGCCACCGCGCCGATGATCGGGATGAAGCCGCCGAGGAACACCAGCGCCGCCAGCGGAACCGCCAGCGGAACCCCGAGGATGCCCAGGCCGAGACCGATGCCGACCGCGTCCACCACGGCGACCAGCGCGGTGCCGCGGACGAAACCGATCAGCGAGTCGAAGGCGCGGCAACCGGCGAGGTCCACCCGGTGCCGCACGTGCTTCGGGGCGAGCTTGATCAGGAACAACCACAGCCGGCGGCCGTCGTAGAGGAAGAAGATCAGGGTGAACAGGGCCAGCAGCAGGCCGGTGAGGAAGTTGCCGAAGGTCGTCGCGGTGGCCAACGACCAGCTGGTGATCTGGGCCTGGTTGCGCTGCAACCACTGCTGGGCCTGGTCCAGGTACTGGCCGAGCTGCTGGTCGGTGAGGTGCAGCGGGCCGGTCGCCAACTGCTCGCGCAACGTGTTGATGCTTCGGATCACCTGCTGCTGCAGGTCGGGGAAGCCCTGGATGAAGGCGTTGATCACGAACGTCAGCACGCTGCCGACCGCGGCCAACCCCCCGACCATCACCACTACCGTGGCCAGGGCGCGGGGGACCCCGTGCCTGGCCAGGAACCCCACCGCGGGGCCCAGCAGCGCTGCCAGCAGCAGTGCGATGGCCACCGGGATCACCACGACGAACAGTCGGGAGATGATCTGCCCGAGGACGAAGATCGCTCCGCAGATCACGAGGAAGCGCCAGCTCACCGCGGCGGAAACGCGTAGCACCGGCGGCAGGGAACTGGCTGCGTCATCCGTGGCGGTGATCTTGTAGTTGCTCACCATGCCACCGTATCGCCTGTCGCGCCCGGGCAGCTGAATCGAACACGGGCTGAGACCGGCCAGTGACCAGTAACACGATGTAGGGATCTTGCTACCGCACGTATACCCAAAATCCGGTGGCTTTGGAAGAGTTCGCGTCGGCGACCGTCGAGCTGTTAGTGGGGAGTCGCTGCACAGCCAAGGGGGTTCCGGCACCGGATGTCGCGCACAGTCCGCACGACCATAGCCAGCCGCACACGACGGCTGCTGACTCGCGCGCTGGTCATCGCGGGTGCGACGGTTGCTGGAACCTCCGCGGCGTGGTTGCTCGGGGACAGCAGTTCGGCGGATGTCACCGGAACACCGGCAGTCGAGTCGTCCATTTCGGAGGGACGGTGGGTCGGACCGGAACCGTCGGACTCCCCGGTGGTCCCGCTGCGCCCGCTGCAGCGGACCGGGGAGGAACCAGTCCGGCAGGTGTCCCCCAGCCCGGCTCCGAACACCGGGTTCCTCCGGAATTCGGCTGCCGGTCCAGGAAGGACCGGGGTCGCCGCGCCGGTGTCGTCCGCTGCTCCCGTCCCGGTGCAAGCAGGGCCGGGCACCGCGCTCACCGGACACCAACTCCCTGACTGCCCGCGGGCCGGGAGCACGCCCCCCGCTGCACCGTCGGGAACCACCGGCGCGGCGGCACCGGCCTCGCAGCTCGGTGGCGCAGCCGATGCGGCTCCGTGCGCCAGCGGCCACGGAGCGGCCGCCACCTGCAAGCAGGTCACCGAGCCCCTGCCCGAGCAGGTCATCGGCGGCCGCCAGCTCCCAGCGGCACCTCCTGCCGGGGAGCGCGCCCACCGGTGCCCGCTGCTCGGAATACCGGCGCCGCAGCCGGGCACCACCCCCGACTGATCCCGAGAGTTCGCAGCGGGCAGCCGCGCGTCCGCGTCCTGCCCGGCCACC
This sequence comes from Saccharopolyspora rectivirgula DSM 43747, assembly GCF_000497205.1. Classification (GTDB taxonomy): domain Bacteria; phylum Actinomycetota; class Actinomycetes; order Mycobacteriales; family Pseudonocardiaceae; genus Saccharopolyspora; species Saccharopolyspora rectivirgula. The sequence goes on along the minus strand of NZ_AYJW01000060.1, from coordinate 12,274 downwards.
GGCGTCCCCCGTGCGAAGGCGCCGGACCTCCCGCATCGCCACGAAGCACCCCGAAGGAGAAATCCATGCAGACATGGGCCAGGCGCGGTGTGCAGGCCGCGCTGGTCACGGGTGGCGTGCTGGCCGTGGGCAGCGGCGTTTCCACGGCTGGCGAAACCCGTACCGACCAACCCACCACGCCCCTGGGAGAGCTCCCCCCGGACTTCGGCACCGGGGGTTACGGCTGGCACGGAACCCGGTTCACCGGGGAGCTGTTCACCGGCGAAACCGGCGGCCGGCACGGCGAGCCGGCCGGTGGGCCCAGCGCACCTCCCCGGCGCAGCAGCGCGGAACCGCGGGCCGTGCTGGACGAGGAGCCCACCGAGGAGATCCCGGTGCTGCGCGAGCAGCACTGGCTGGACCCCCAGTCCAAGCACGCCAAGCGCGAGCCGGTCGCCCAGGTCCGCTCCCTGCACCTCGCCGGTTGGGTGGCCGACATCCAGCCGGGCCGGCACGCCGCCGACGCGCCGGCCATCGGAACCCCGGCCGAAGGCTTCCACCGCTCGCTGAGCTGGTCCGGGCCGATCGGCGAGGTCGTCACCGCCGGGCGCCCCGCGAAATCGCCCGCGCACCGGGGCGCTCCGCGGCAGGAGGGCCTGCTCGCCCCCGAGCCCGGGTTCACCGGGTTCACCGGGTTCGCCGGTGCGGAGGAGCCCGCTGGCGAGCGGAAGTCGGCGTCCGGCGGTGCTCAACCCCTGTTGCTGGCGGAGGACGTCGACCTGACCTCCGCGGAAGTGCCCAGTTTGCGCAGCAAGCTCATCCCGGTCCCGGACGAGGCGCTGCGCGCCGCGCTGCGGGAGATCAGCCGCGAATTCCCCGAGAACAAGACCGATCCGCTGGAGATCCCCGGCGAGCACCACCTCGCGGTCACCGAGCTGCCGGAGCTCCCGGTGCCCCTGGGGCTGGTGCGGGAGGCCAGCGGCACCGGCCCGCCGATGGAGGCGTTCGGCGATGCCCGGACCAGTCGGATCGCCACCGCCCTGCTCGGCACCGAATCCACCACTGTGGACAGTCTGGTTCCCGCGCCGCCGCGGCAGCAGCCGCGACCGCCGGGAGCGGACCGGCCGGCCAGGAGCGCGCCGCCGCGGCCGCAACCGGCGCCGATCCGCCGGACCGCCGGCGGACCGCTTCCGCTGGCGACCGATGCGCTCCCGCCGCTGGACGCGTTGGAGGAGCAGACCCGTCCGCTGCCGCGGGTGCCGGCCAGCGAGCTGCTGGCGAACGCGGACACGGTGGTGTTCGAGCGGATCTGACCCTCGAGCACGGGCATTCCACCGGGGTGGGAGCGAGCGGCTCCCACCCCGGACGCGCGCTGTCCACCTGCGGCGCAGGTCGGCGTGAGCGGGTGATCCGGTTGGGCCCGGAGTGTCGAAACCGCGTGATGCGTGCCCCGACGGCGAACATCCGCAGCGGATCAACCCGCTCGGAAAGCCGGTGACCCGGCGCTCCCCGGAGAACCACACGCCGATCGAAATGGACTTGTGAGGTCATGAACTACTTCGAACTGCCCGAGTTCGCCGGCATCTACCTCGAGGACAGCTACGTCCTCGGCATAACCGAGGAATCCGGGGTGTTGGAGTTCAGCGTGGACTTCGTGCTCACCGAGTCGCACCCGAGATATCGGCCTCCGCGGCCAGGCGAGCAGAACTGCTACGTCACCGGGGCGCTGACGTTCGAGGCCGGGGCCAAGGTCGAGTGGATCGAACGCACTGGCCAGGTCTACACCGACGCCGCTGGCGAAGAAGACCTCGGCAACATCGACTACCTGCTGCTGGAGGACGGTCACTGGCGTGCTGGTGGCGACTGGGGCGAAGTCGTCGTCCACACCGACCGGCCACCGCGGGTCACCCTCGACACCTGACCCGCTCGCACCCAGGCCCCCTCGCAACAGCGCTGGTCGGCGCGCCCCAGCGCAGTGTCCGGTGGAAGCGAGTTCCGATCGGGACGTGCCCGGACGCGCGTGCGCGGTCAGGTGGTCGGAGCGATCCGGGCGGTCGGTGCACGAATCCCACCCCCGGACGCGCACGGGCCCCTGGGCGAGACGTCGCCCAGGGGCTCCGTCATGCCGTGCCGCGGTCGGTCAGGACTCGGCGAGGGCGCCGAGCTCGGCGAGGCGGGCGCGGCAGTCGGCGGCGAGCTCGCGGGTGAGCTCCCCGGCACCGCGCAGCCGCGTGAAGGAGCCGACGACCTGGCCGATGAAGAACGATTCGAGCTGCTTGGCGCCTTCGTGCCCCTGCTCGGCGGCGGCGTCGATGCGGTCCCACGCCTCGAGGGTGAGCATCATCTGCAGCGGCATGGGCAGCGGTTCGGGGCTGCCGGGTTCGGCCCACTCGTCGTGCCAGGCGCTGCGCAACTGGCGCGCGGGTTTGCCGGTCCGGGTCGGGGAGCGCACCGTGTCGCCGCTGCCGGCGGCGAGGAACTTCTCCTTGACCGCGCGCGGGGCGATGTCCTCGTGGGTGCTCAACCAGACCGAGCCGCACCACACCCCGGCGGCGCCGAGGGCGAGCGCCGCGGCGATCTGCCGCCCGGAGGCGATGCCGCCCGCGGCGAGCACCGGCACGTCGCCGGCGATGTCGACGATCTCCGGGGTGAGCACGGTGGTGGCGATGGTGCCGGTGTGGCCACCGGCTTCGGTGCCCTGCGCCACGAGCATGTCGACGCCGGCGGCGAGCTGGCGCTCGGCGTGCTCGCGCTTGCCGACCAGGCTGGCGACCACGACGCCGTTCTGCTGGGCGCGCTCGACGAGGTGCGGCGGTGGGGTGCCGAGCGCGCTGGCCACCAGTGAGATCCGGTGCGAGAAGGCCACGTCCAGCAGCTGCGGCACCAGGCTGGCGTCGGCGTTCACCCCGTCGCCGGAGGAGCGCGCTCCGGTGGGCAGCGGCGGGATGCCGTAGCGCTCCAGCAGGTCCGCGACGAACTCGAGGTGCTCTTCGGGGATCTGGGCGCGCAGGCTCGCCGCCAGGTCGTTCGGGTCGCCCTGCACGGCCTTGTTCGGCACGAGCAGGTCGATGCCGTAGGGGCGGTCGCCGACCTGCTCCTCGATCCAGGTCAGCTGGGCGTCGAGCTCGTCGGGCTTGTAGGCGGTTGCGGCGAGCACGCCGAACCCGCCGGCCTTGGAGACTTCGGCGACGACGGCGGGAGAGCGGTTGAACCCGACGATCGGGTGCTCGACGCCGAGCATCTCGGTCATCTTCGTGCGCATGGCAACTCCTTGTGCGAGGTGGAGCCCCGACAAGGGTGCGCGCGACGGGGCGGTGCCGGTACCCCCGTTCCGGTTCGTCACCCCGGTGGCGGAGTCCGCGGGCGCGGTCGTCCGAGGACATCGCGCCACTCCTCTCCCCGGACGGCCCCGTCTGCGGGTGCGCCCGGGCTGTGCTGCACGGAACTCGTCCAGCAACGAGGGGTGCGGCGTGGAGCAGGTCGAAGCGCCCGCTGCGGGACGCCCGCGCGACCCGGAGGTGGACCGCAAGATCGCCGAGGCGGCGATCTTGCTCTTCGGCGAACGGGGCTGGGCGGGCTTCAGCGTGGAAGCGGTGGCCAAGCGCGCCGGCGTCGGGAAGGCGTCGATCCACCTGCGCTGGTCGTCCAAATAGGACTTGTTGCTGGGGCGCTCCGGCAGCACGTCCCCGGGGTGACCGCGGTCGAGGCGAGCACCGTGCACGAGGAGCTCGAGCAGCTGGCCTCGCAGCTGGTGGCGAACTACCCGGGCGACGGTTGGCGCGCGGCGCTGCGGATCGCGCTGGAGGCCGACCGCATCCCCGGGGGCGCCGAGCACTGGGCCGAGATCCGGCAGTCGCAGGTGCGCGCGGCGCGCGCGATCGTCCGCCGGGCCGTCGAGCGCGGCGAACTGCCCGCGGGCACCTCGGTCGCGCTGCTGCTGGACGCGCTGGCGGGCGCGGTGATGAACCACGTGCAGACCGTGCCCGAGTCGAAGCGGGAGGAGCTGCGGACCGGGGCCGACACCTGCGTGCGGCGCCTGGTCGACTTCCTGCTGGCCCGCGTGGACCCGCCGCGGAGCTGGCCCCGTGCCGCCCGGCGGGACGGCACGGGAACGGGATCAGCGGTTGCGCCACACCGGTTCGCGCTTCTCGACGAAGGCGGTCACGCCTTCCACCATGTCCTGGCTGAGCACCAGCTCGTCGAGGGCGTCGGAGGGGTGCTCCACCGCGTCGACGGTGTCCGCGATGCCCTGGGTCTCGTTCATGATCTGCAGGGACACCCGCACCGAGGTCGGGGAGCCCTCGAGGATCTCGGCGGCCAGCGCGCGAGCCCCGTCCAGCGCGCCGCCCGCTTCGGTCACGCGGTTGACCAGGCCGCGGGAGGCGGCTTCGGCGGCGCTGAGGCGCCGGCCGGTCAGGATCATCTCGGTGGCCAGCTTCTGCGGCAGCGCCCGCGGGAGCCGGACGAGGCCCCCGGCGGCGGCGACCAGGCCGACCTTGACCTCGGGGAGGGCGAACTGGGCGGTCTCGTCGGCGACGACGAGGTGGCAGGCCAGGGCGATCTCGAAACCGCCGCCCACGGCGAACCCGTTGACCGCGGCGATGACCGGCTTGGTCATGTCGCGGCGGCTGGTCAGCCCGCCGAAGCCGCTCTTCGGGGTCCACACCGGCTTGCCGGACGCCGAGTAGCGGAGGTCGTTGCCGGCGCAGAAGGCCTCGTCCCCGGCGCCGGTGATGATCGCGACCCGCAGCTCGGGGTCGGCGAAGTAGGCGTTGAAGATCTCGTCGAGCTCCTCGTGGGCCGGCGGGTGCAGGCTGTTGCGGGATTCCGGTCGGTCGATCGTGATCTCCAGCAGGTGCCCGTCGCGGTGGACCCGCACGAACTCGTGGTCGTCGTGCAGGACGGCGGGTTTGGGCGGGAACAGCGCGTTCATCCGCTCCTCGGTGGTGGTGACCCGGTTGCCGAACCCGAACGAGCGGACGTGGACCCGGGCGCCGATCGGCTCGCCGGTGGAGAGCAGGTCGAGCATCTCCTCGTCGCCGTCCTGGGTCCTGGCGATGAACCGGCGGTCGTCGGCTTCGAGCCGGCCGATGACGATGCCGGTGCGGGTGCCGTCGCGGCCGTGCTTGACGGTGCAGGTCTCGATCGTCGCCCACCCGTCGGCCCGGATCGCTTCTTCGGGCGCCGGCCAGGAGTCGATCTCGGCCTGCAGGGCGGCGCTGTTGTCGGGGCGCCACTCCGTCGGGGTGGTCGAGTAGATGCCGACGGAGTACTTGCTCATCGCCCCGCCGTTGGCGCCGACGAACCCGAAGGTGCCGGGGTTGGCGCGCATCCGCTGCACGGTTTCGGCGATGGCGTGCATCGAGTAGTTGTTGCCCGCGCCCCCGAAGAACGGCAGCCCACCGGTGACGGTCAGTCCGCGCGGGTCGTCGGGGGACAGGCCGAGCCCGTCGCAGATGTTGAACACCGGGGCGGGGAAGCAGCTGTACAAGTCCAATGTGGATAAATCGGCGACGTCGATGCCGGCCACTTCGAGGGCGTGCCGGGCGGCCATGACCGCCGCGGGACTCCTGCTGAGGTCCTGCCGCTCCATGAGGTCGCGTTCCCGCAGATCGGCGTGGCCGTGCAGGAAGACGCGCTTCTCCGGTGGAACGCCGAGCCGATCGGCCGCGGCGACCGACATCAGCAGCACCGCAGCGCCCTGGTTGACCTTGTCCCGCGCGACGATGTAGCGGGTGTAGGGATCGGAGATCAGCCGGTTCTTCTCGGTGGGCGTCACCAGCTCCTGGGCGCTGCGCTCCACCGGCGCCGCCGCGTAGGGGTTCTTCGCGGCCACCTCGGTGAACGGAGCGAACAGCTCGCCCATCGCGGTGGCGTAGTCCTCGCGAGACATCCCGAGCCGGGCCCGGCGGGCGTTGTCGAACAACGCGTACTGGCTCGGCGGATCGGCGAGCCCGTGCATCATCTGGCGCTGGGACAGCAACCCTTTCAGGGCCCACCCGCGGTCTTCCAGGTCGCCGTCCACGTGCTCGGTGAAATCGGGCTTGTCCTCGGCCCGCGCGAAGTGCTCGACGGTCGAGATCGCCTCCGAGCCGAACGCGAGCGCGACCTCGGCGCCGCCTTCGGCGATCGTGCCCGCCAGCTCGGTGACCAGGTGCTGCGGCCCTTGCCCGCCGGTGACCTCCAGGATCGCCCGCCGCGGCGCGGCGCCGATGCGCTTGGCGACCGAGCGGGGGGAGTTGTTCGACCTGCCCAGCGGAGCCGTCGCGCCCGGCGTGGAGATCTCGAACTGGCGGATGCCCGCGACCGTGTCGATGGCCTTCGCGGCGACCTCCGGGGCGGTGCCGGTGTCGGCGAGCGCGGCCCGAGCCGCCTCGGCTGCGATGTCCACTGCGGATAGTCGTCGGTAGTCCGGGTCGTCGAGGCGTTCGGCGAACTGGCCCACGCCCACCAGGACGGGGGTGCGCGGATCGATGTCGTGGTTGCTCACGTGGCGCTCCTGTGCTCGGCGTTCGACGTTCCGGTGCGACCGAGCCGCACCGGGCCGGTGAGCGCGGTGCGAGCCGACCCCAGGGCGCGTTGGCCGGTTTCGAGGGTCTTGCCGCCCGGGTCACCGGCCCTTCCGGGAACATCCTGAACAGGAGCCGCACATTAATGGGAAATCCGTGCTGGCCGCTAGCAGTTCAGCAATCGGCACCGGTCTGGCGGAGCGGCGCGGTCGGAGCTGCTCGGGAACACCGGCGAGCGCCACCGCTCCGCCAGACCGGTGCCGCGTCGAAGACGGCCGGTGGCGGTGGGGGAATCGGGCGGACGCGCCTTCCCCCTCCGGCCTCTGGAAAATCCGTGGTCGGGGCCCGGGTCCTCAGCCGGCGGCTGCCGCCGCGGGGGCGGTGCTGGTCCTGCGGGCCTCCGGTTCGTCCGTCCGCTTCCTGGCGCGCCACCACAGCAGTGCCGCGTAGAGCAGGAACGCGACGCCGAAGTAGACGTAGGCGTTGCCGATCAGGTGCTCGAGGAAGTTCCACCGGAGTTCTTTGCCGTCTCCCTGCGGCACCTTCCAGTGCGGGCCCATCACGACGAAGCCGCTGATCATCGAGGTGGTCAGCAGCAGCCCCCAGTTCTTCGCCCGCAGCGCGTGCCCGGCCAGCAGCACCAGCGCGGGGATCCCCCACACCCAGTGGTGGGACCAGGAGATCGGGGAGACCAGCAGGGCCAGGATCCCGTTGATGGTCACCGCCATCGGGAGGTCCTTCTGCCGCAGCGCGTGCAGCATGCCGAGGACCGCGATCACCACGATCGCGATGGCCAGCAGCAGGAAGACGGCGGTCAGCCCGGGCACCTGGAGCTTGCTCAGCAGCGACCGCACCGACTGGTTGCCCGCGTAGGTGGACGCGTCCCCGGTGAACTTCGGCCCGAACGACACGTTGCTGGTGGCCAGCATCTCCTCCAGCCAGAACCGCTTGGCGTTGTCGAAGGTGACCAGGAAGCCCAGCAGCGCGGTTCCGGCGAAGGTCAGCAGGGCGGTGGCGGTGGTGCGGAAGTCCCGGCGCAGCAGGAGGAACAGCAGGAACGCCAGCGGGGTCAGCTTGATGCCGGCGGCGATGCCGATCAGCAGCCCGCGCGGGTAGGGGAGCTGCTTCGGGCCGTCGACCCGCCACAGGCAGTCCACCGCCACCAGCGCCATCAGCACGATGTTGATCTGGGCGTAGGTGAGGGTTTCCATCACCGGTTCGGTGATGGTGGCCAGCGGCAGCAGCACGGCGGTGAGCAGCACCACCTCCTCCCGGCGGCGGCGCAGGAAGGTGCTGGCGCCGAGCACGGTGTACAGCGTCGCGATCAGCGCGAGGTGGCTGATCAGCATGATCAACGCGGTGGACACCGTTTTGGGGACCAACGTCAGTGGGGTGAACAGGATTGCCGCGAACGGGGGGTAGATGAACGGGAGCTCGAGCCCTGATTCGGTGGCGGGCAGCTCGCCGTAGATGTTCTGGCCGGCCAGCAGCGCCTGCGCCCCGAGGCGGTACACCTCGCCGTCGATGTGGTCGTGCGGATTGATGGTCGAGACCATGATCAGGGCGAGCAGTTCGGCGACGACGGCGGCGCCGATCAACCCGCGATGCCGGCGGACCAGCTCCCCTGTCGTTCTCCGGTTCGGAACTGCATCCACCGACATATCACCGTCCCTCGTCGTGACAATCCGTCGCACAGCGTAGCGGTCGTTCGATGCGGGAACGCGACCCCGTTCCTCGCGCCCACGTGCTTTCACCTGGTCGAAGACATCTCCCGGCTCCGCCGGGTGACCTGCGAAAAGACGTTCGGCGAAGCGTGCACACTCAGTTATTCGGCGAGCACCAATACCACCGTTACGGGTGGCCGGGTCAGGCTTGAATTCCGCTGGTGTCGGAGGGGAGGCTCAAACGGACTGCTCCATTTGGTGGGGAGGAGGAGCCGAATGAGTGTCCTCGGTGTGACTGCACCGTCTCAGCTCGTGCCGGTGTGGGATGAGCTCATCACCGGGCTGACAGTTGGTGTGGTGCTCACCGACGAACGCGGCCAAGTGCTGGCCAGCAACGACGTGGCCGCGGACCTGATGCAGCTGGCCAAATCCGACCTCCTCACTGGTACCAGGCCGAGTGGCTGGCAGGTCCAGGACGACACCGGAGCGCCGATGCCGGATTGGTCCGAGATCGCCGGGCAGGTGCTGCGCGTGGGGTCGCCGCTGTCCAAGCCGATGACCATCGTGCGCAGCGGCCAACCGGTCAGCCGGGTGTGGGCGGACTACCACGCGGTCCGGGTGCAGGGCCGCAGGCGGGTGCTCGTCCTGCTGCAGCCGGTGCAGGGCGAGGTGTCGCACACCCGTGGCCTGATCGACCCGCTGACCGGGCTGCCGGGGCGCGTGCTGCTGCTGGACCGGCTCGAGCAATTCCTGACGCGCTCCCGCTGCCGCGGAACGCTGTCCACGCTGGTGCTCGTGGACGTGCAGCAGCTCGCCGCCTTCAACGCCCGGTACGGGTTCGAGCGCGGGGACGAGCTGTTGACCGTCCTGGCGGGGCGGCTGCGGGAAGGGCTCAGCGACGAGCAGACGGTGGCGCGCTACGGCGGTGACGAGTTCGCGGTGGTCGCGGAGCACCCGAACGGCACCGGTGAGGAAGTGGCGCAGCAGATCCGCTCCATCGTCGGCTGGCCGATGCGCATCAGCGGTGTCCGCGTCCGCCCGGTCCTGCGGTTCTCCTGGGTCACCACCGACGGGAACACGTCGGTGCACTCGGTGCTGGCCCGCGCTGAGCAGCAGCTCAGCCATTGAGGCGAGGACGGCGGACGGCCGTGCTGGCGGGCTCGACCCGGTGCTCCGCGCCTGCGCCGCCGATGTGAAGAACGGAGTGCTGCGGCGCGTGCGGCCACAGCACTCCGTCGAGGCGAGCGGGTACCGGGGCTCGCCGGCCCGGGCGGTCAGCGCTCGATCTTGCCGGCGATGAAGTCCTCGACCGCCTGGTAGGCCTCCGAGTCGGAGTACTGCACCGGCGGCGACTTCATGAAGTAGGAGGAGGCGGACAGCACCGGGCCGCCGATCCCCCGGTCCTTGGCGATCTTCGCCGCCCGGATGGCGTCGATGATGATGCCCGCCGAGTTCGGCGAGTCCCACACCTCGAGCTTGTACTCCAGGTTCAGCGGCACGTCACCGAACGCCCGGCCCTCCAGGCGGACGTAGGCCCACTTGCGGTCGTCGAGCCACGCCACGTAGTCGGACGGGCCGATGTGCACGTTCCGGCTGCCGAGGTCCCGGTTGACCTGGGAGGTGACCGACTGGGTCTTGGAGATCTTCTTCGACTCCAGCCGCTCCAGCTCCTTCATGTTCAGGAAGTCCATGTTGCCGCCGACGTTGAGCTGCATCGTGCGGTCCAGGTGCACGCCCCGGTCCTCGAACAGCTTCGCCAGCACGCGGTGGGTGATGGTGGCCCCCACCTGGGACTTGATGTCGTCACCGACGATCGGCACGCCGGCGTCGGTGAACTTCTTGGCCCACTTCGGGTCGGAGGCGATGAACACCGGCAGGGCGTTGACGAACGCCACCCCGGCGTCCAGGGCGCACTGGGCGTAGTAGCGGTCGGCCTCTTCGGAACCGACCGGCAGGTAGGACACCAGCACGTCGGCCTCGGTGTCCTTGAGCACCTGCACCACGTCGACCGGTTCCTCGTCGGACTCCTCGATCGTCTCCTGGTAGAAGCGCCCGAGCCCGTCCAGCGTGTGCCCGCGCTGCACGGTCACTCCCAGCGGAGGCACGTCACAGATCTTTATCGTGTTGTTCTCGCTCGCGACGATGGCCTCGGAGAGGTCCCGACCGACCTTCTTCGCGTCCACGTCGAAAGCGGCCACGAACTGCACGTCGCGAACGTGGTAGTCACCGAACTGGACGTGCATGAGCCCCGGCACGCGGGTGCCCGGGTCGGTGTCGGCGTAGTAGTGGACGCCCTGCACAAGCGACGCCGCGCAGTTCCCGACACCGACGATTGCTACTCGAACCGCCTTACCGGGACGATCTCCGCCCATGGCAGGGCCCTCCTTCTCGGTCATCTGTCGTGTCCTTAACACCTATCGCCCGCTGGCGTTGGGTTGGGCATCCGCGCCGGTGGGGAGCTGGGCCCGTTCGTGCTCGATGAATTCGTTGAGCCAGCGGACTTCCTGTTCGCTGTGCTTGAGCCGAAGTCGGTTCAGCTCGAGGATGTAGCGATCCAGCCGGTCACCGGCGCGGGTCAGCAGGGCGCGGATCCGCTCGCGACGCTCCTCCACGCGGCGTCGGCGGTTCTCCAGGATCCGCAGCCGGGTTTCCGCCGGGGTGCGGGAGAAGAAAGCCACGTGCACCCCGAACGTCTTGTCGTCGCAGGACTGCGGCTGGCAGTCGGTCACGAGTTCGGTGAACCGCTCCCTGCCAGCGGTTGTGATCTGGTACACGCGCTTGGTTCGCCGGTTCCACGTGTGCCCGTGCTGCGGGGATTCCTCGATCAAGCCCCGGTTCAGCAGTCGCCGCAAGGTCGGGTAGACCGTGCCCCACGACAGGGTGCGGAACGACCCGAGCGTTTCGTGCAGCTGTTTCCGCAGCTCGTAGCCGTGCATCGGGGTCTCGTGCAGCAGCCCGAGCACGGCCAGTTCGAGCACGTGCGACCTCCTCCTGAGCAAGATCACCGGCGATGTACGCGACAGCGGAGTATATCGCGTCGATATATCGATACGCTCGTTCACACCTGTGTTCCCCTGGCTGTTGTCTGTGAGCTGTGCTAACGCGTTAACGCTTCCCTGAACGGCGCATGGAGTACCGCTGACGGGCACGTACCCTGTGGAGCGTGCGGACCCAACGGCAAGTGGTCGATTACGCGTTGCAGCGCCGGTCGCTGCTCGCGAAGGTCCACTCTGGCCGAGTCCGGTTGGTGGAGGTCTGCGACGCCGATCCGTACCTGCTGCGAGCGGCGGAGTTCCACGGGGAGCCGAGCGACGTGCTGTGCCCGATCTGCCGGAAGGCACAGCTGACCTTCGTGTCGTGGGTGTTCGGTGACGAACTCAAGCACGCGTCCGGCTCAGCCAGGGGGCCGAGCGAGCTCGCCAGGATGGCGACCACGTTCAAGGAGTTCACGGTCCATGTCGTAGAGGTGTGTCGCACATGTAGTTGGAACCACCTGGTGCAGTCATATGTCTTGGGAACTGGCGGCTTGAACGGTGGCCGGTCCCGACGCAAGACTGCCGCAGAGTGAAGAATGGCTGTGACCCCGACATGGCCGCGCGCCCGGTGCGGCGCAACCCCGACTAGACCGCATCGCCGGCGTCCTTTAGGGCGCCTGTACCTGGAGGCCAACTCGTGAACGACGAGCGCGACGACCGATCAGGCCGCCCCCGAAGGCATCCGCAGCCTGGCGGTTCCCCGGAGAACCGGGGAGCTCCCCCGCCGCCGCAGCAGCCTCCCGGCAACCAGGGCCGACGGCCGCAGCCGCCCGGGCGGCAGGGTCCGCCGCCGCCAGGGCGCCCGGGACCCGCTCCGCGGCCCCCGGGGCCACCGCCGGGAGGACAACCGGGTGGTCCGCAGCAGCCGCCGCAGCGCCCCGGGGAAGGCACCCGGAGCGGTCAACCGCGCCCGGTGCCGCCGGAGGGGCAGCGCCCCACCGGCGTCTCCCGGCAGGGCAACCTCAACCCGCCGCCCGCCGGCCCGCCCGGGGACGACGCGCAGCGCACCCCGCCGGCGCCGCCGCGCGCCGGAGGGCCGGCGCGCCCCGAACGCCCGTCGAACGCCGGCGCGGAGAACGAGTCGCCG
>NZ_AYJW01000059.1 GCF_000497205.1 Saccharopolyspora rectivirgula DSM 43747 | reverse complement strand
GCTGCTGCGGGCCTGGACCACGTGTCCGATGAACAGGTCGTACACCAGTGCGCCCACGACCGCGCCGATGAGCGGGCCGGCTATTGGGATCCAGAAGTAGAAGCTGAACCACTCGTGATTGCCGGGGAAAGCGATGTCTCCCCACCCGGTGATGAAAGTCCAGATCCGAGGGCCGAGGTCACGTGCGGGGTTGATGGCGTAGCCGGCGTTGGTGCCGAAGGAGAGACCGATGACCGTGACCACCATGCCGATCATGAACGGCCCCATGTTGGCGCTGGGTGCGCTGTTGCGGGTGTCGATCAGTGCGAACACCAGCAGAACCAGGATCGCGGTGCCGACTATCTGGTCCAGCAATGGCCCCCACCATCCTCCACCGAAGTACTCGGCGGGGAAGGTGGCAAAGATGGCGAAGGTGTCCAGCGATTCCGAGCGGGTCACGCCGTTCGTGGCGTTGAAGGCGTTGATCGCCGGGTAGTAGACGGCGTACACCACGGCGGCGGCAGCGAAAGCGCCGACGAGCTGGGAAGCCCAGTAGGGCACCACTTTGTACCACGGGAACGATCGGCGAAGGGCGAAGGCGAGAGTCACCGCCGGGTTGATGTGGGCTCCGCTGATGCCGCCGGCGACGTAGATGCCGAACACCACTGCGAAACCCCAGCCGAATGCGATGATGAGCCAGTTTCCCGGACCGAACGGGTCTTCCTGGCGTCCTGATCCGGGCAGCCCTGCGACCGCGACCGCGACCGATGCACAGCCCAGCAGTATCAGGACGAAAGTCCCGAGGAACTCGGCCAGCATTTCCCCGCCGAGGCCTTCTCGGTAGCCGGGGCGGCGTTGGGTGTGCTCAGCCATCGGTCCTCCTATTGGCAGAGACGTTTGGACGAGACTGAGTGCGCCGATTGAGAAGTGACTTGGTTTACACCGGAAGTGTAGAACTCGTTGAAGCTTTCTGGCGAATTCAGAGCTTGCGAAAACAGGAAGTTCGGAGATGTGCGTTCAGTCCACAGTAGTGGACCAGTAGCGGTGGAATATTCCTCAAGTGCAGATGCGTGGTGCCGGGCAGTTGCCCGGCACCACGAAGTAGGTCAGATTGGGTGCGGTCGCGCTGATCGCCAGTGGCGGAGGCTGGTTCAGCCCACGGTGGAGGCCAGCACCAGCAGACCGATGGCGATGATCGCCGCGACAACGGTTAGCAGCAGGCTCGACATCTTGTTCATGCGCCCACTTTCCACTGTGCTGCGTGCAACGCGTGGGCAGCCTTGCGTTGCCGGGGTTCGCTGAGCTGGCCTGTTTCCGTTCCTCGTCCCGCAAGGACGAGGGGATGAGAGCTACATCGCAGGGCCGGACCCCACAACTGAGGGGGTGGTCAGAGCAATCCCGACCGGGTCGCCTTGGTGATGAGTTCGATGCGATTGCGAGCGTTGAGCTTGCGCATCGCGTTGCGCAAGTACCCGGTCACGGTGTGCCGGGTGATGCCCAGCTGTTCAGCGATTTCCGGATTGGTCCGTCCAGCCGCCACGTGGCGGAGCACGTCGTACTCCCGCTGGGTCAGGCCGGTTCGGTAAAGCCGGGACCGCATTCGCGGGCTGTCCTTTCCGATGCGCGGATCGAAAATCCTGACCCCTTGCACAGCTTGGTGGATCGCGCTCGCCAAGTCGGTGCTCCCGGCGTCCTTGAGCAGGCAGCCGTCCACGCCGGCATCCAGGGCGGCTTGCAGCGCCGCGTGGTCCCGATAAGCGGTGAACACCACGAGCCGAGCCTGCGGTGCGGCCAGCCGCAGAGGAGCGATCACCTCGCTGGCCATCTGGTCCGGCAGCCGCAGGTCCAGCAGCACGACATCGGGCTGTTCAGCCCGGGCGACAGCCAGCGCTTCCGAGCAGCTGGACGCGCTTCCCACCACGGTGATGGCCGGATCGTCGCGAAGCAGCAGCCGTACGCCATCCAGCACGACGGGATGGTCGTCAACGACCATCACGCGGATTTCCCCGCTCATGCGACCGGCATCCAGACACGCACGGTAATACCCCCGTCCTCATTGGTCACCACTGAAAAAGTCCCACCCACCGCTTCCACCCGGTCGCGCATGGTCTGCATACCTATCCCGCTCGCAGCTGTGCTCTCCCCCCAGCCGGTGCCGTCGTCCGCCACGGAAACGGCGATGCCGCCGTCCATCGGCAGCAAGCTCACCAGCACTGAATCGGCATTGGCGTGTTTCTCCACGTTGAGCAACGCCTCGCGCACGACCGCGATGATCGCTTTGGCGCGGTGCTCATCGCATTCCGGAAGCGCACCGATTTCCAGCGTTTGCGCTTCCACCCCGGTGCGCCGTTGGAACTCGGCGCAGTCGTTCGACAGAGTTGCGGTCAAAGACTGGCTGGGCTCCTGCTGGTTGAGCGCCTGGACCGACTCCCGGAACGCCGACGCGGTTTGGGCGAGCTGCTTCTCCAACCGCAGCAGCCGGTCCACCAGCTCGGTGTGCCCGTGAGCCGCGGTGGTGCGCAAGTCGCGCAACTCGGCGCCGATCCGGAACAGCTGGGCCCCCACCGAGTCGTGCAGCGCGGCGGCGATCCTGCGGCGCTCGGCCCTGGTGGCGGCCTCCCGCTGCCGTCGCGCGGTGGCAGCGGTCTGCAGCGCGATGGCGCCGTCGTCGGCGATGCGGGTGGCGGTGTCCAACACCCGATCGCTGATCTCCCGGGCCTCGCGCAGCGCGGCGTAGACGACGCCGTAGGTCTGCCCGCCACGCACCATCGGCACGGCCAGCATGGTCTTGATCCCATCAGCTGAAATCGCGTTGTCGAAGTCGTGCGTGATCAGCGGGGAACTCCGGTAGTCCAGGACCCACACCGGGTGCGTCTTGGCGTAGGCGAGCCCACCGAGCCCCAACCCCATGGGCACGTGCAGATCGTGCAGACCGGTGGCCCGAGTGCCGTCCCACTGCCGGAGCACCAGCAGGCGCTCCGCTTCGATCGGGCCGGCCAGACCGATGTGCGCGCCACAGCCCTCCCGCATCATCCTCGCCAGGTCGCGCAGCGCAGCGGTGGTGTCCAGCAGGTGCAGAACGCGGGTGTGCTCGCTGAGCAACTCGGTCAGCTGACTACCCCGCTCGACAGCTCGTTCAGCGCTGGCATTCGTCCGGAAGTCGGGGACCTTGTCTACTCTGCTCATCGCACAACCAGCCGGACAGCACCGCAGACCGGACGGTGCAACGACGGTGGACAGCAGCCGGTCGGGCTGCCGGAAGATGATGTTACGCAGCCGGTCGTCGAAGTAACCTGGTCGGGTCGTCTAGATCACTACTGTCGGTCAACGCAGCTCGCGCACGATCAACCCCGGCCTCACCTTGGGGTCGAACCAGGTCGACTTGGGCGGCAGCAGCATGTTCGCATCGGACACCGCCATGATCTGTTCGATGGTGGGCGGGTGCGGTTCCAGGCTCAACACCCGCTCGTCGATCTGCTCCCGACCCGCCGGAACCGGGACCGCTTTGTCGGCGATGCCCGGTATCACCCGCTCCTGCAACAGCACCGCGTCCAGAGCGCTCCGGGGATCACCACGCGTACCGCGCAGCCACAACCGGTAGTTCCGGTTGTCGAGCCCGATCAACACGGACCGGGGAGCGGTGAACCGGTCGGTGGTGGCTTCCAGCCAGGCCGTGACCGGCAGCGCCGCCAAAGCGGTGAGCACTTCGGAATCGGAGACCCCCGGCTGGATCCGCAGCAGTCGGCGGTACCCGCGCACCCTCAGCTCGTCGCTGGGGAAGAGCACGGCCATGGTGAACGCGCTCGGGTGGTCCGGGCCCAGCTGCCTTCGCCGCTCGGCGTAGCGCACGGCGGTGGCCATCCGGTGGTGCCCGTCGGCGATGTAGAGCGACTCCAGCTGGCTCGCTTCCCGCTGCACGGCCTCGGACAGCAGCGGGTCCGCGCTGACCCACACCGTGTGCACCGAGCCATCGGCGAAGGAGCGCTGCAGCCGGGGAGGTCCCGCGGTCACCTCCTGCAGCAGGGAGCGCAGGGCGGTGCGCGGAGCATGCGCCAGCATGACCGGCATCCGCTCTACTCCGGTGGTCTCGGTGAACAGCAGCAGTCGACGCTCCCGGTCGGCGGCCGTCGCTTCGTGCGGCTTGATCCGGCCGGCCCGGTAGTACTCCACGGGGACTTCCAGCACCACCCCGGTCTGCTGGTGAGGGCCGCAACTCACCCGGTACACCACCGCGGTGGGAGGAGTGACGCGTTCGTAGTGGCCGAGCAGCGAGCCCAACCGCTGCGGAGGGAGCCCCGGGGACTCCAGCGCCCCGTCCTGCCCGGTGTTGATCAGAACCCGCGGCAGTCGCAGCTCCGTCCTACGGCCTTCTCCCACCGCAGGCCGCGCTCCCAGGCCTTTCATGGCGTTTCAACGGGGATCAACTCGCGAGTTCCCAGAACCTCCTGGTTGACGCAGTGCAACACCGTCCCTTCGGGGAAAGCGTCGATCATCCGGACCACTTCGGCAGCGATCGCGTGCTGCGCCTGCTCCGTCGACGCTCCTATGTGGTGGGTTCCGTAGACGTTGGGGTGCGTTGCCAACCGGGAACTCATCCGCCCCCTGCCGGACTCCGGTTCGCCGGCGAAGACGTCCAGTCCAACCCGCACGTCTTTGGTGTCCATGGCTTCGACGAGGGCGTCCTCGTCGATCAAATCGCTGCGCGCGGTGTTGAGGATGATCGTGCCGGGCTGGACCTCGGCCAGCAGTCGTCGGTCGAGCAGGTGCCGGGTTTCCGCCGCGGCCGGCAGGTGCAAGGACAGCACGTCGCAACCGCGGACCAGGGCAGGCAGGTCCGGGACGTAGTCGATGCCGATTTCCGCAGCCCGTTGCAGCACTTCCGAAGATCGACCCGGTTTGGCCACCGCGCGCACCTCGGCGCCGAACGCGGCCGCGCGTTCGGCGAAGGCCAATCCGATCTGCCCCAGACCGATGACGCCGATCCGACGCCCGCAGATGCCGCGGGCGTGCGAGTACTTCTTCTTGTTCCACCAGCCGGCCCGCAAGTCGGCCACCGCGTCCGCGATCTGGCGATCGATGCACAACAGCAGACCGAAAGCGAGTTCGGCGACCGCGATCGCGTTCTTGCCCGGCACGTTGCAGACGGCTATCCCGTTGCGGGAGGCGGCAGCGCAGTCGATGGTGTTGGTGCCCGAACCAGCTCGGATGACCAGGCGCAGCGAATCCGCGCTGTCCAGCACCTCGGCAGGCACCCGAGTGCTGCGCACCACCAGCGCGGTGCAGTCGGCCAGGTGTTCCGCGAGTTCGCCAGAAGTCAAGTCCGGCTCGTAAACGCAGTGGTGACCGCGGTCGGCCAGCTGCTGCAGGTGCGGTTGCGGAAAAGCATCGGCAAGAAGGATTCGCATCGGCCACTCCTCAGCTGACGGTTGGCCGGCACAAGGCCGGCGGTTGCCCCGCCGGTCGCTGTTGGCGCAATGGTGACTGGCCGGCATACCGCCGTCAACACGCCGCCGATGCTGCTCAACTCATCCAGCTACCGGCCCCGACCAGCTGTTTCGGCTCCTCCGAGCGGCTGCGGGGGCCCGGTGCCGGGTGGTTGCCGCGAAGGTGGTTCACTCCTCCGGCTGGTGCGGTGCGGTGCCGGTGGTCGCCATCGAGCCAGCAGCTGCCACCAGCACTCCGCAGGAGAACCAGAGGGCCCCGGCGGCGCCGAGGACACCGGCGAACGCTCCGGCAGCGGCCGGCATGGCGATCTGGCCGATCCGGTTGGCCCACAGCCGCACGGCCAGAGCCGCGCCTCTGGCCGTGTCCGGAACCGACTTCACCACCGCGGTCATGGTGAGCGGCTGGCCGATCCCGAGCAGGAACCCCCCGAGCCCCAGGGCTGCCGCCATCAGCACCGGGCCGCTGACCGGGAGGGACGTGATGGCCAAGGACAACCCGGCGCCGAGCGAGCTGGTGATGATCAACGCCTTGCGGGACCAGCGGGCCGTCATCCAGGCCAGGGACAACCGGGAGAGCAGGGAAGTCGCTGCGCGCACCGCCAGCAGCAAGCCGGTCAGCGCCGGAGGAATGCCTCGTTCGTGGGCGATCAGCGGCAGGTAGGCGGTGAGGATGTCCACCGCCGCCAGCAGCGCCAGACTGCTGAACAGGCCCGGCAACATGCCCGGGCGGCGCAGCATCGCCCGCACCCCGGGGGCGGGACCGCCCGTACCGGTCTTGCCGCCGCTCGTCCCGGTGCGGCGCAGCAGCAGCGCGGTGGGGATCGCGGCGCAGCAGATCAGTGCCGCGACGTGCAGGGCGTTCGCGGTGGCGGCGGTCAACCGCTCGGTGGGCTGTTCCTCCAGCAGCAGGCCCACCAGCAATGGGCCGAGCAGCTGGCCGCCCGAAGTCGCGGCGGTGAACAGGCCGAAATTGCGGTCGAGATCGCGGTCCCTCCCCAGGGAAGCGGTGAAGCCCTGCCCGCCCAGCATGAACGCGATGTGCCCGAACCCCAGGACGGCGCTGGAGGCGCCCAGCGCCGGCAAGGACGACGACACCCCCAGCAGGGCAGCCCCGGTGGCCAGCAGGAAGGTTCCGCCGAGCAGCACGGCGACGGTGCGCCCGGTGCGGTCGGTGTAGCGGCCCAGCGGCAGCGCCACCACCAAGGAGAGCAAGGCGTAGGCGGACGTGATCAGACCGACGGCCAGCGCGTCCCCGCCCAGCGCGATGACCCGGTAGGAGATCAGCGGCCTGGCCAGGTGCAGCGAAGTCTGGGTGGCGAGAACGGACAGCAGCAGCAAGGCGAGCGGCCCGGCTGTCCGGCGATTGCCTACCGGCATGGCGGTGCACCGTCGAGCGCTGACCGAACCCCGTGCACGAAGCTGAACGCTGCCAACCCGCTCCTTCCGATCTCCTCACCGCACTCTAAAGCGTTCACATCGTGGGCCTCGGGGTGCTGGCCGCCGAGCGGGAACCAGAAGAACGGGGATCTTCCGCGCGACCGGGATATCTTGGACATCGCGGCACCGTTTAATCCGCCCCTGCTGCGGGAATCTTGCGGACAGCGGCGACCGGTGTGAGGAGATGCCGACGCCGCACACCGCGCAGCAGAAGGGCGACCTGGTCGACGTGCTGGTCACCGGCCACCGAGAGGCGGAACGGGTTTCCGGGACTACGAGCGCGGCGGGCTGACCGCCGAGCAGCGGAGGGATTTGGTGGACCACATCATCGTCGAGCTCGTGCGGCACTCCGTTGCCGAAGAGCAGCACCTGTACCCGGTCGCCCGGGAAGAGCTCCCCGACGGAGCTGAACTGGCCGACCACGAGATCGCAGAACACGCCGAGGCCGAACGGTTGGTGGAACAGCTCGAACCCCTCGGTCCCGAGGCCCCGGAATTCGATCGGCTCATCCGCGAGCTCATCGCCGACATCCGGCACCACATCTCCGACGAGGAGCAAGACCCGTTCCCCAAGCTGCAGCGGGCGTGCGACACCAACCAGCTGCTGGACCTGGGGAACAAGATCGAGATGGCCGGGCAGGTCGCTCCCACCCGTCCGCACCCGGCTGCCCCGGGCCACCCACCGGCGAACCTGCCGCTGGACCCGGGGGCTGCATGATCGACCGGCTGCGGGACGCGCTCACCGGCCGTGCGCGCTGACCGAGCACGCGCTGAAAGGGGAAACCATGCCAGCACGCGACGAACTGCCCTCCACACTGCGGCGATCTCCCAAGGGGGCCCAAGAAACCTGGCTCAAGGCGCACGACAGCGCGGTCCGGACCTACGGGGAAGGCCGGCGCGCCCATCAGACCGCGTACTCGGCGCTGAAGCACGACTACGAGAAGGTCGGTGACCGCTGGATGCCGAAGCAGCGCCGCGGGCCCTCCGACGAGCAAGCCGAAGGCGGGGCGGGGCAACGGCAGCGGTCGACCGCCGGTGGAGTGGACGTCAACGCCAGCAAGCGGCATCTGTACGAGCGGGCCCGCGAGCTCGGCGTCCGCGGCCGGTCTTCGATGACCAAGAGCGAACTCGCCGAGGCGTTGCAGAAGGAGAGCGCTTCGCGGACCCGCAAAGCGCGGAAGCGCTGAACTAGCCGCGCTTGGTGAACAACTCGTAGGACCAGGCGGTGACCACGCCATAGCCCAGGTGCGGGATGAGGTCCATGAGCCAGGAACTCACCGGCCACTGCCGCGGGTCCGTGATGCCCGCAGCGGTCATCGGCAGCGTGGTGCCCACGTTCGCGATGGCCCCGGCCACTGCTCCCATCACCAGCAGGTTTTGCCGGGGCCACCGGGCGCGCATGGCCCCGTAGACCACCCCGGTCGCCAAGCCGGAAGCGATGCCCAGCAAAGCCCCCACCCCGGAACGCCGGTTCGCCGCCTCCTGCTCGCCGAAGTCGTCCAGCGATCTGCCGAGGAGTTCTTCGGCTTTCTCCACCGTCTGTTCGGGCGTGGTGCTGGCCGGTCGTCCCCGCAACGCCATGTCCAGATAGGTCAGCGCGTTCAACGCCGTCGTCCCAGCAGCGCCAGCAGCCAGCCCGCGCAGCAAATGAACCATGGGAACCTCCTCCGCACAGGTGCTGGTGCCCCCGCAGGACGACCCCCAGCACGGTTCACCGAGCGGCCCGCCGCAGGGCGGACCACGCCAAACCGATTTCCCCGGGGGTGGTCGAGCCGAAACGCGCCAGCCGTTTGCCCGGCACGTCGAACGGCAAGCCGGTGATGAGACGAAGAAGCCGTTCCCGGGAGAACGACATGGCGCAGCCACCGCGACCGGGTCGGAAGACGCGGAGCAGCCCCCGAGCGGTGATCCGCACGACACCGGTTGCGACGAAGGAGCCGGTGACCGGATCGGCCCGGAAGAACCCGCTCCAGAAGAACCCGAGCAGCCTCCGCAAAACCCACCGCGCCCTCGCCACCTGCCGGCCGACATGCCACCCGAGGACGAGTGAGCGCTCGCGGTGCGGTGATCGACGGTCCCCCCGGGATGGCGTTTCGGTTCACCCCGCGGCGGGCAATCAAGAACTGCAAACCGATTCACGAGGAGCGTGTCGCGATGAACCAGAGGCGGGCCAGTGCAGTGGACATGGTGCACCGGGTAGGGGCAGGCATCCTGGGGATCGGACTGCTGGTTTTCGCGATCACAGGTTTGAGCCGGGGAGTCTCCTGGATCGGTAGCGAAGGCCAGCAGGTGCTGGGGCTGTCCACCAACGGGGCGCTGTCCGTCATTTCCATCGTCGCCGCCGTGCTGCTGATCGCAGCCGCGCTGTGGGGCGGCACGGTCTCCTCCACCTCGGCCATCGCATTCGGGGGTTTGTTCCTGCTTTCCGGATTGGTCCACCTCGGTCTGATCAACACCTCGTGGAACCCCCTGGCGTTCCGCCTGTCCAATGTGCTGTTCAGCCTGGTGGTCGGACTGGTCTTGCTCTTCTTGGGGATGTACGGGCGGGTGTCCGGCGGCCTGCCCCCGGACAACCCGTACCGGCGGAGGCACCCCATCCGGAAGCAGCGGCCTGAGCCGGACGAACAGCTGGCGGCAGGTAGTCGAGCCGAGCTCGACGAGGAGGACCAGCGGCTGACCCAGGCCGAGATGGCGATGGGGGAGGGCACCGCGACTCCCGAGCAGGAGGCCGAAGTCCGGCTGGACCAGCAACGCCGCCGAGAAGCCGAACGCGAACGAGCCTACCGGAATTGGCAGCGCAGAGGAGCCACCAGCTGAAGGGGCGGCTTAGCCGGTCACCGGGAGGAACACGAGGCGCTCACCCAGCAGAAACGCGCTGAACCAGGACGATGGTGGGGTGGAAACCGGTAGCCCTGTGTTCGCCATCGCGGTTCCGGCTGCTGTGGTCGGAGCTGCGAGCTTCGGCATGGCCAGCGTGGTCCAGCAGCGAGCGACCAAGCAGGTGCCGCAGCTCAGCGCCATCAACCCGCGGCTGCTCTTCGTCCTGGTGAAGCGCCCGGCATGGGTGCTCAGCGTGGTCACCGTGGTGGGTGGGCTGTCGCTGCAGATCGTGGCCCTGGCCTTCGGGCCGCTGCTGCTGGTCCAGCCGCTGCTGCTGACCAGTCTGCTGTTCGCGGCGGTGTTCTCCGCGTGGTTGTCCCGGCAGCCCGCCGATCGGATCCTGCTGACCGGGGTGGTGTGCTGCGCCGCGGGGCTGTCGTTGTTCCTCGGGTTCGCCCGCCCCGGCGGGGCCAAGGACTTCACCATCGGCCGGGAGGGCGTCGGGCTGGTTCTCCTGCTCGGCGGGATCGTGCTGGTGTGCCTGTTCGCCGCGTTCAGGCTCAGCGGCGAGATCAGGGCGCTGGCGCTGGCGCTGGCCACCGGGGTGCTTTACGGCATCACCGCGGCGATGATGAAAGCGGTGGCCGGCCAAATCCGGTTCGGCGGAATAGCGGAGCCGTTCCAGCACTGGCCGCTGTACGTCGTCTGCCTGATCGGTCCCGCCGGCTTCCTGCTCAGCCAGAACGCTTTCCAAGGAGGGGCTTTCCTCTCACCTGCCTTGAGCATCGTCACCATCACCGACCCGCTGGTCAGCGTTGCGGCCGGGGTGACCTGGTTCGGCGAGCACGTCGCCACCACACCCGGTGCACTGGCCGGGGAAGTCCTCGGGGCGTTGGTCCTGGTCATGGGAGTGGTCGTGCTGGCCCGGCGCAGTGAACGGCTCCGGCGGGAGGAGGAGCAGACCGGAAGAAGAACAACTGGTGGTTAATCACTGGCATAACCACACCCCGAACGGGGAATCCTGAGGGATCACCCCGTAGAGGAAGGAGGCACGATGGGAATCCTGAGCTGGATCCTCTTCGGCCTTATCGCTGGAGCGGTCGCCAAACTCATCCTCCCCGGTAAAGACCCGGGCGGGATCATCGTCACCATCCTGATCGGAATTGCCGGAGGGTTGCTCGGAGGCTGGGTGAGCAGCGCATTGGGGGCTGGAGGCGGTGTCACCGGATTCAACTTGATGAGCTTCATCTGGGCCATCGTCGGCTCGCTGGTGCTGTTGCTCATCTACCGGATGATCTTCCACCGCTCTCCGGCCGGCAGGTGATCCCTGCTGAGCAGACCGTTCCCTTGTCGGCGTCCGCAGGTGCCGGCAAGGGAACTCCTCGTTCCACCGGTCATCGGGGAGGCCCGGTGCTCAGCAGCACCGCGACGTTGAGCAGGGCCACCAGCACGATCGCCCGGAACGCCGCCCGGGAACCGGGGCGGCGGCTGAGCAGGAACCCGGTCCCCACCACACCGGCCGACACCGGTAGCAATTGCCAGCGCACCTCGGGGGCGGTCAACAGCACCCCGGTGGCCGCCAGCACCAGCGCAGCGGCCGCCACCAGCGCACCGGTGGTTCCCAGCCGGTGCGGCAGCCCGCGAACCCCGGTGGCCCGGTCGTCAGCGAGGTCCGGTTGCGCGTTCGCGAAGTGCGCGCCCGCCCCCAGCAGCGCGGCGGCCGCGGCGAGCCAAGCAGGTGGGAACCGGTCGGCCGCAGCGAGCGTGATGAACACCGGGAGCAGGCCGAACGACACCACGTACGGCAGCACCGACAGCGCGGTGCCCTTCACCCCCAGGTCGTAGGCCCACGCCGATCCCAACGCCAGCAGATGAGCACCGGCGGCAGCAGGACCGAACGGCAGGGAGAGCACCACCGCCCCCACCCCGGAGAGCGCGGTCGCCGCCCAGATCACGCGCCGGGGAACAGCGCCTGCCGCAACCGGTTTGCCCGCTCGGTGCACCGCAGCGTCCCGCTCGGCGTCGACCAGATCGTTGAGCCAACCCACCGACAGCTGGCCGGCGAAAACCGCGGCAGCCAGAACCGCCGCCGCACCCGGTGCGGCCCCACTGGTGACACCCAGACCGGCGGCCATCGCGGTGACCGCGACGGCCGGGAAGGGGTGCGAAGCACGGGCCAGTGCCCACCCCACCTCCGCAACATGCCGCACGGAGCCGAGTGTGCCAGCCTTTGGTCTGGAGCACTTCCCGGTTGGCACGCACGGTGCACCGAACTGGCGCGCACCCGCTGCCGAGGGCGCGGTCACCGGTGAAAATCGCGGCACGTCGTCGGTTTCGCAGCGGCGGGTACGCGGTCTGCTGGGAAGCTGGCCCGCAGCTGAAACGGAGGTGACAGCCGTTGCCGGTCCACTCGCTCACCGATCCGGTCACCCCGGACGCTGCTCGACGGGCAGTGCGCGCCCTGGTTCCACGCATCGCCGACCGGGCCCAGGAATACGACCGCACAGGGGATTTTCCCGTCGCCGACTTCGACGATCTGCGGGCGCGAGGGCTGCTCGGCCTCATGGTCCCGGTCGATCTTGGCGGCTGCGGCGCCACTTTCAGCGACTACACCGAGATAGCGATGGAGTTGGCCGAAGGTTCCGGATCCACCGCCTTGATCTTCAACATGCACGCTTCGGTGACCGGAGCCCTGGCCCAGCTCTCCGAAGAGGTGCTGAGCGCTTTCGGGGCGAGAAGGGAATTCTTCGACGAGCGCGACCGGCTCCTGGCCGAAGCCGCCACCGGGGCGTTGTACGCGGTGGCCATGAGCGAACGCGGTTCCGGTTCCCGACTGTCCAAAACCACCACCAGCTATCGGCGGACCGCGAGGGGTTTCCGGATCACGGGGAGCAAGACCTTCGTTTCCGGAGCGGAACACGCCGACGCTTTCCTGGTGACCGCGCGGGAAGCGGACGCGGTCGAACCGAACATCTCGTACTTCCTGGTGCCCGCGGGACCGGGAGCGCGGGTCGAGCGGACGTGGGACGCGATGGGGATGCGGGCCACCGCCAGCCACGACGTCCACTTCGACGTCGAGATCGACGGCAGCGGACTGCTCGGTGGAGTCGAGGGGGTGACGCTCCCGCTCGTGCAGCTGATGCCGCAGTGGGTGGTGTCGTCCTACGCGGCGGTCTACGTCGGCGTCGCCCGTTCGGCGCTGCAGGCGGCCGGCGCGCACCTGAAGGAGCGCGGACTGAGCGGGCTCGCGGGTGCACGGGCCCGGCTGGGGCGGGCCGACGCGGCCGTTGCCGGAGCGGAAGCAGTCGTCCGAGAAGCCGCCCGTCGAGTCACCGACCACCCCGGTGAACCGGAGACGAACCGGTGGGTGTGGCGGGCCAAACTGGTCGCCGGGGACACCGCTGCCGAAGTCGCGTCGACCGCGCTGGAAGCGGCGGGCGCCTCCGCCACCCGACGCGGGCATCCGCTGGAGCGCATCTACCGGGACGCGCGGTGCGGGGCGCTGCAGCCAGCCACTTCGGACGTCTGCGCCGACTGGCTCGGGACCGCGGTGCTCAACGGCGATCCCGACCACGACAGCGAGCTGCCGCGCTGGTGAACGCGGTGCTGACCGGATTCGGGACGGCGTTTCCAGACGCCGTCGAGCAGAACGTGCTGTGGGCGGATTTCTTCCGCGATCACTTCAACGGAAGTCGGCTCGCCGAACGGATCTTCGCCAGCGCTAGCGCGCACCGCCGTCACACCGTGGCGAACCCGGTGAAGGAGGACCTGACGGAGTGGTCCACCGGGGAGCGGATGCGGCGCTACGCCGCGGAAGCGCCCCCGCTGGGACAGCGCGCGGTGGCGGACGCCCTGGCGCAGGCGGGGATCGCGGCGTCCGAGGTGGGGCTGCTGGTCGTCGTTTCCTGCACCGGCTACAGCACGCCCGGCCTGGACATCAAGTTGCTGGAGGCGTTCGACTTCCAACCGGACACCAAGCGCCTGCTCGTCGGGCACATGGGCTGCTACGCGGCGCTCCCGGCACTGGACAGCGCCGCGGCCTTCGTGATGGCCCAGCACCGGCCGGCCGTGCTGGTGTGCGTCGAACTGACCTCCTTGCACATCCAACCGCCCACCAGCGATCCGGAGCAGATCGTGTCGCACGCGCTGTTCGGGGACGCGGCGGCCGCGGTGGTGCTCCAACCGCGGCCCGCCCCCGGCAGCGGGCTCGTGGTGGTGGACATCGCCTCGGTCACCGACCCGAGCACCAGCGACCACATGACCTGGGACATCACCGACCTGGGATTCCGGATGGGCCTGTCCCGCGCGGTGCCGGACGTTCTCGCCCGCCACCTGGAGCCGGCGGTGGACCGGCTGCTGCTCGGCAACGGTCTGCGGCGCGAGGACGTCGCAGCGTGGGCGGTGCACCCCGGCGGGCCGCGCATTCTGCGCACCGTGGAGGAGGCGCTGCAGCTTCCCCCCGAAGCCCTGCAGGCGTCCCGGCAGGTGTTGGCCGACTGCGGCAACTGCTCGTCCGCGACCGTGCTGCTGGTGCTGGAGAGGCTGCTGCGCGAAGGTGGTCTACGAGCTGGGCAGCACGTGCTCGGGCTCGCTTTCGGTCCCGGATTGACCCTGTACGCGGCCTTGCTGCGCTGCGCCGACGAGTCCGGCGGTTGAGCCGGGAGCTACCTGCGCTGCCCCGGGTACCACCACCCGGGTGGCGGAAGTCGTCCAGGGTCTCGGCCCGGCGCCGGTTTCCGGGCGTCCTCGCTGGCCGCCCTGACCACCTCGCTGCGGGAAACGATGCCGACCAACCGGCCGGCGTCGAACACCAGAACCCGCCCCGCTGCGGCCCTCTCCAGCCGGGGCAGCAGGGCGTTGAGCGGTTCGTCCGGTTGGGCCTGCGGCACGTCGCTGCTCGGCCAGCACACCGAGGCGAGCCTGGTGGTCGCCAAGGACTCCGGCGGAAGTGCCCGCACCTTGGCCGGCGCCAACAGGCCGCGCACCTCTCCCGCTGGCCCGGTGAGCACCACCGGCTGGTCCCGGAGCGCGTACGGGCTCTCCCGCAGGAACTGGGCGGCGGACTGGGCGTCCTCGGCCACCGGGACGTGCGGTGACATCACGTCTCGCACCTGCACCTTCGCCAGGCGCGCAGCAGCCCGGGCCTGCTTTTCCTCCGCACCAGCAACACCGCTGAGGAACCAGCCCAGCAGCACCCACCACACGCCTTCGGCGCCCTGCATCACCAGGCGGACGATGCCCGCGGCGATGAGCAGGAAACCGAAGGCTCGCCCGGCCCGCGCCGACCACACGGCCGCCTGGTGCTGGTCGCCACGCCAACGCCACAGGATCGAGCGCAGCACCCGGCCACCGTCCAGCGGGGCCGCGGGGAGCAGGTTGAAGACCGCGAGGACCAGGTTGAGCACTGCCAAGTACGCCGGAACCGCCACCAGCAGCGGACCTGCCCCCAGGCTCGCCAACCCCCAGCCGCTCAGGCCGAAGACGAGCGCGAGCACCGCGCTGGCCACCGGTCCGACCACCGCTATCCGCAAATCCGCGCCCGGGGTGCGGGCCTCTTCCCGGAGCCTGGCCACCCCGCCCAGCAGCCACAGGGTGATCCCGTCCACGCCGATGTGGTTCCTCCTGGCCACCACGGCGTGGGCGATCTCGTGGCCCAGCAGCGAGACCAGCAGCAGCACAGCACTGGTCAGGCCCGCCAGGGCGTAGGCGAACCCCGGCTGTCCGGGGAACAGGGCCGGGAGCTGGAAACCACCCACCCCGATGGCCACCAGCAGCACGATCCCCACCGCGCTCCAGTGCAAGCCCACCCGGACACCGGCGATCCTGCCCAGCGGAACCGTGTCTTTCATCGTCTACTGCGCAGCCGCCTTCCAGAGCAGAACGCAACAGCGGGTCGCCCCACGACCCGGACCGGGCCACCACGCCGTTGCACGGCGATCCCCCCGCCCGGCAACCGATCAACCGGGGGTGGTCATCCGGGAGCGGAGCTCACCGATGAACTCCGGGTCGCTCCGATGGACGTTCTCCAGGTCGATGTCGTGCGGCAGAGCGGTACCGGGCACCTGCTGCAACAGGTACTTGAGGGATTCGGCGATCAGCCGCTTCTCGTCCAGATCGGTGCTGGGCAGGTTCTCGTCCAAGAACCCTTCCGGGAAGGTGATGCGGTGCTCGGTGGCTGCGCCGCCCTCGGACACCTCGGCCGCGAACTCGCGGTCACCGAGCTTCAATACCTTCACGTCCTCGCTCATGTCGACCTCCTCGGACCAGTGGTTACCCGTCGTGGCCGGGGCCTCAATCCAGGGCATCCCGGAACGGGACCCGGCAGCACGTGTGCAACCCGGAGCGGCCCGGGTACTCGGTGGCCATCGCTGCTTCAGGTATTTCGGAGGGCTCCATGCGGCACGACGCTTTCATCGGGCAGGTCCAAGACCGGGCTCAACTGGCCAGCAGGGGAGAGGCCGAAGGGGCGACCCGGGCCACCTTGGAAACACTGGGGGAACGGATCCCCGAACAACTGGCGGACAACCTGGCCGACCAGCTACCCCGGGAAATCGGTGAGAACCTGCGCCGCACCGAAGTGGAAGGCGGTTCCGGAACTGGGGAGCGGTTCGACCGGGAGGAGTTCATCCACCGGGTCAGCGTCCGGTCGGGGTTTCCCGAACAGCAAGCGGACAAAGCGTCCCGAGTGGTCTTCGAGGTGCTCGAGGAGGCCACCCAGGGAAGCATGATGGACAAGGTCCGGGAAACGCTCACCGATGACCTCCGGGAGCTGATCAACACCCCGCGCAAGCCGAGCCAGTAGCGGTCACAGGTCGAGCGGGCAGAAGTGAGCCGCATGCATGAAGAGTTGAACGAGCAGATCCGCCAGCACACCGGCGGCGCGCGGGACCTCTCGGACGCCGTGCACGGATACCTGCGGGAAGTCGTCGCGGACGCCTCGGTGCTCGGGATCGGCCTGGAGCACGCCCGGGTCTACCCGGCCGAGGCGAAGATCGAGATCGAACTGGTCGGAGTGCCCGGCCTGCAGGTGTCCTGGGAACCCCGATCGGGGTGGTACTACCAGACCCAGCAGGCCGGGACCTACTACCGGGTCAGCCGGGAAGCGGACGCCGCCTCCCGCGTTCCCGATGCGGAAACGGTGGCCGCCTGGCTGCAGCTCATCGACTCGGGTGAGCTGCAGGGGCACGACGACCGCCCCGATCCGCTGGATCCCCAGGACCAAGCCCTGGTCGAGCGGTTGGCGACCATCGGGGCGGGGCAGGACCCCTACACCCCTGGTTGAGCGATCAGACGTGATCGCGCGGGATCACCCGGCTCCAGTTCCGGCTGTAGACCCGCTCCTCGCCCTCGTAGGCGTCCAGCTCGGCGTGCAGGTGGAAGTCGGTCGGCGTGGAGGTGAGCGTGGTCCGGCTGACGGTGCGCACGGTCCAGTCCCCCCTGGTGAAGCGCATGGTCCACTCGATGTTCCCGCGCACGCTCTGGAAGTCGTCGTCCACCCAGCTGTAGCGCTCGTAGGCACGTCTGCCGACGTCGAGGTCGATCTCCTCGAACCGGACCACGCCGAGGTCCTTGACCACCTCCAACGCCGAGGAGTAGTCGGCCAGGTCCCGGGACACCACCCACCGCTGCTCCCCGGGGATGAGCTGCTCGGTGGACAGCGGCGGAGTGCCCTCCGGCTCGCCGAACACCGGTGTGGGGAGTTCCGCGGAGGGCTGCCGGGAACGCACCGGGAGGATGAGCGCGCTCGACTCGGGGTGGACGGTCAGCCGCACCGGTTCCGGGGGCGGCCAGGCCAACGGCCAGTACGAAGTGGACAGGGAGAGCCGGATGCGGTTCCCCACCGGGAACGCTTGGGCGACCCCGTTGAGCTGGATCTGCACCCGGTACTGCTGACCGGGACGCAGCAGCTCCGGATCCTCGTGGCTGTTCCGGTGGGTGAGGTTCAGCAGCCCGTAGGTGACCCGGGTGGCCCGGCCGTCGGGTGAAACATCGGACAGCCGGGCGGCGACCAGGGCAACCGGCCGGTTCACCTCCAAGGTCAACTCCACCACGGGCGCCCCAAGGATCTCGCAGCGCTCCTCGAGCGGTTCGGTGTCGAACACCATCGAACCGCCGTCCTCCTCCCGCTGGTCGTAGGGAAGGTCGGGCGGAGCGTTGTAGGAGCACCACTTGCCGGCGAACTTCCCCACCGACAAAGGGGATTCCACGGTGAGCGGGCGGGACGCGGTCTCCTGCCCAGGAGCACCGATCACGTGCTGGCCCAAGGGGTACCGAACGGTCTTGACGTTGGGGGAGGGCCATCTCGGTTCACCCACCCACCGGCCGGGGCGTTCGGTGTAGGAAGTCGAGGGCGGCACGCTCTCCTGCATCCAGGTGTAGAGGACCGGGCCGTCCAGCACGCCGTTGTTGATGTCCTTGAGCCAGCGGTCCCACCAGCGCACCAACTCCTGGAGGAACCCGATGGCCGGACCGGGTTGCCCGATGTGCGGGTACTTGTGCGACCACGGCCCCACCAAGCCCTTGCGGGGCACCCGCAGGTGCCGCATCAACCGGAAGACGGCGTTGGAGTAGCCGTCGGCCCAACCGCTGGCTGCGAGCACGGGACAGCCGACGTCGTTGTAGTCCTCGCAGACCGACCCGTGCTTCCAGTACTCGTCCCGCCGCTGGTGGTACAACCACTTCTCGAGCCACAGGCCGCTCTTGGCCAGCCGCTCGTGCCACATCTCCCGCCACCGGTCCCCGACGATCGCCGGGTCCGGTGGGCTCGAGTTGTACGCGAACATGGTGGACGCCCAGGACAGGTTGTCGCTGAGCAAGCAGCCACCCATGTAGTGCACATCGTCGCTGTAGCGGTCGTCGCTGAAGCTGACTATCGCCACGGCTGACAGGCTCGGCGGGCGCCGCGCCGCCAACTGGAGCGCGTTGAAGCCACCCCAGGAGATGCCCATCATCCCGGTCCGCCCGGTGCACCACGGCTGCTCGGCCAGCCAAGCCAGCACGTCCTCGGCGTCTTCCAGCTCCTGCTCGAGGTATTCGTCGGCGAGCACGCCCTCCGAGTCACCGCTGCCGCGCAGATCGGCTCGCACGCACGCATATCCGTGACCGGCCATGTAGGGGTGGTGGATGGAGTCGCGCCGGGCGGTGAGATCCCGCTTCCGGTAGGGGATGAATTCCAGGATGCCCGGCACCGGCTCGGTGTCGGAGGAAACCGGCCGCCAGATCCGCGCGGCCAACCGGGTGCCATCCCGCACCGGGATCCACACGTGCTCCTCTTCCTTGACCTCGTGGGGCAGGGAAGTAACGATCCGCATTCGCTGGTCACCTACTTGATCTCGAACGGCAGCAGCTCACGGCATTTCTGGTACTTGGTCCGCAGCTGCTCCTGGTCGGGAGCGCCCAGGTAGATGGCGGCGAGCTCGTAGCTGTAGCTGTCCTGCGCGGGCAATTCGGACAGCCGCCGGTCCCGCTCGGCGATGATGTCCACCACCGCGCTGGGCACTTCTTCCTGCACCCGCTGCACGTCCTCGGCGCTGGGCACGCGTTCGGCGACACCGTCGGAAAAAGTACGCCAGAACCACTTCGCAGCGCTGCGGTGCTCACCTCGCTGCCGCGGCATGTGCGGGTCTTCTCCGAGCGCCACCCGCACCACGCAGTGGTGGTTGGGCACCCCGTCGACGTAGGTGAACAGCGGTGCGTGCGACTGCGAGATCCGCGGGTTGATCTCCAGGATGTTGATCCGGTCCCGCTCGCCGTCCCAGAAGAACTCGATGTTGAAGGCCGAGTTGTCCAGACCGATCTGCTTGATCACCCGGCAGCTGACGTCGGTGACCCGTTGGACGATCTCCCCGGGCAGCTGCGTCGGGTACTGGTACCGCAGGAAGCTCGGGGTGTCCGGGTAGCAGATCGAATCGATGATCCCGTAGACGTGCGGTCGGCCGCGGTAGCTGTAGCCTTCAGCGGTGATCTGCTGACCGCTGACCTGTTCTTCGGCCAGGCAAGCCGAGCCACCCGCGGCCGCCACTTCTGCGGGCACCTCCGCTTGGTCCAGGAAGTGGTCGAAGGCTTCTCCGATGTACTCCATGCCGGTGCGGATCTCCTGCGCGGCCTGGTGGAACTGCTCCGCGCTGCTGATCTTGTAGGCGAACGCGGAGGAGTACGACTTCACCGGTTTGAGCCAGTACGGGTAGTTCAACCGCGGTGGTTCCGGATCGTTCTCCAGGGACACCAGCTCGAACGGAGGAAAGGACAGGGCCACCTTGCGCTGCTCGATCCGGCTCCAGTACTTGTGCTCGCACTTGAGCACAGCTTCCAGGCTCGGCCCGGGGAGCCCGTATTCCCGGCACAGCACCGGCACCATGGAGCTGACCGGGAAGTCCCAATACCCGACGATCGCGTCGATGGTGCTGTCGAACGAGTTCAACTCGTCCCGGGCCCGGTCCAGCAGTTCACCCACCGGAGCCTCGACGTACATCAGCTCTTCCCGGGTCAGCAGCCGGTGGAACCGCAGCGAACTGGCGTTCGGCAAGTTCTGCATCAGAGCCAGGTTGCGGTCGTCGAGCCCCAGGACGAAGACGTTGCGCGTCTGATCTGCCACTTGAACTGGCTACCCGGCACGTGGTGCGGTCATGCCCCGCACGGTGCGGAGCAGCAGGATGCGGAGAGCTGACCGCCGGCCCCCGCACCACCGGTTCCAGCCTGCTCGACGGCGCGCACCGCCCGCAGGGGTAATGCGGTCTTGTGACTCCGGTGGCTTTCCTGCGCGAAAAGCCCAGACTCGATAGCTGCTGGGCGCGAACGAGCACCGGCGGGGGAAGGCCACCGGAACGGAGAGCGGCGCGATGTCCAAACAGGTGTTGGTGGCCGGGGTTGGCAACGTCTTCCTCGGTGATGACGGCTTCGGGGTCGAGGTGGTGAACCGGCTGCTGGACCAGTCGCTGCCGGACTGGGTGCAGGTGACTGACTACGGCATCCGCGGTGTGCACCTGGCCTACGAACTGCTGGAGGACTACCAGGTGCTGATCATCGTCGACGCCCTGCCGCGCGGAGGCGCACCCGGCACGCTCTACGTCGTCGAACCCGATCTGGACGAGGACTTCTCGAACCCGCAACCGACAGCTGCGCTGGACGGGCACGGCATGAACCCCGAAGCGGTGCTCGGCCTGTGCAAGACCCTCGGGGCGAGGGTCTCGCGGGCTCTGGTGGTCGGCTGCGAACCGGAGGACTGCTCTCCGGGAATGCGGCTGAGCGAGCCGGTGGCCGCCGCTGTGGCCCCGGCCGTCGACGTGGTCCGCGATCTCTTGGCCGACGTGCACGGGTCGTTGGTGGCGGCCCGCAGCGACGAGAGCGGGATGCGGCGCTCCGATCGGCGACTTAAAGTGACCGCCCCGGCGTGCCCTGGCAGTCAACGTCCGCACGCCCCGGATCCAGGCCGAGGTGACACGTGAATCCCACCGAACCAGTGCGGTTGCGCGAAGGCATGAGAGTCCGCTTGAACCCGCGGCAGCGCGCCGACATCTTCGATCTGGCGTTGGCGGGCCGCACCGCGGAAGTGGAGCGGGTCGAGCACCGAACGGACGGGCGCACCTGTGCCGTGGTGCGGTTGGAGAGCGACCAGGCCTTCGACATGGGACCGATGGGCCAGCTCGGGCACCGGTTCTTCTTCAGCAGCGAGGAGCTCGAGGTCCTCGACGCCGATCCACCGGCTGGTCGCGTCCTGGTGGCCAGCGTGTGTCCCCCTGAGCTGTCCGCTGTCGAGCAGTTCGGACGTCGGGTGATCGATCGTCTGCAAACCGAACAACTGCCGGTTCAGTTCGCCGATTTCAGCATCCGCGTGTCGGACTTCTGCAAAGTGGTGGTCGACTTCGACAGGGCCGTCGTGGTCCTCCCGGACGGGCAGGTGAGTTCCGGGAAGTCCTTGAGCGTGCTGCACGCTCGTCCGGATGAAATCGGCTGGGAGAGCACCTTCGGGACACGTCTGCCCGCGAGGACTGATCCGATCCGGTGCAAGTCGTTGTCCTTGGTGCGCTTCGCCGGGAACAGCGCGGAAGAACCGGAGGACGTCATCGTCGTGGCAGAAGCGCTCAAGTCCGCAGTGGAGGGTCCGGTCGAGTCGGATCGATCGGCTGTTGATCAATTTGTGGGTGATTAACAGCGGGCATAGCGTGAGCTCGCCGAAGCCACGTCCAGGAAAGGTCCTGCGGATGCGATGCTCTGATGAGGACGCTGTGCGCGATTTGGACACCTTCCTCCAGCAGCGCGAAGCGGTGTTGCTGGAGGACGAAGCCGAGAAGATCGTGAACGCCTGTCACGCCATGGCGGTGCGGTTCCACCGGGGCGGCAAGCTCGTGGTCTTCGGCAACGGCGGAACCAGCACTGACGCCCAACACGTCGCGGTGGAATTCGTCCACCCGGTGATCGTGGGCAAGAGGGCGTTGCCGGCCATCTCGTTGACCAACGACATAGCCACGCTCACCGGTGTGGCCGCCGGGGTCGGCATGGACGAGGTGTTCGCCCACCAGATCCACCACCTCGCCGATCCGGTGGACATCGCGCTGGGCATCTCCTCGGACGGGGAGTGCGAGAACGTGCTGCGCGGACTGCAGGTGAGCCGGCAGCTGGGATTGCTGACCATCGCGCTCACCGGTGGTAGCGGGGGGAAGATCGCTTCCGCGGAACTCGACCACGTGCTCAACGTCCGCTCCAGCGACCCGCGCGTGGTCAAGGAAATGCACGTCACGACGTACCACGTGCTGTGGGAGTTGGTGCACGTCTTCTTCGAGCAACCGTCCTGCCTCGAATCGGAAGTGGTCAAGTGAGAAGCGGTGACTGCGCTGGGGAATCCTGCACGACGTGCTCCGACGAAGCGGTCGAGGCCAAGATCGTGCGCACCTCGTCGGACGACTTGGCAGTGGTGGAAACCGAGTCGGGGCAGGAGGAGGTCAGCATCGCGTTGGTGGCCGCCGGACCGGGGGACACCGTACTGGTGCACGCGGGAGAGGCGATCGCTGTTGTGGAGGAGCATTCGATGACAGAACCCGTTGGCGGCGGTGCAGCTCCTGCTTCGGCAGGAGAGGAGTTCTCCCTGACCAGCTTGTACCCGTTCCTGGACGCCGGGCCGAATCGAACGCAGGCGGTGTTCGCCGAAGTCCGGCGGTCGACGGTCGACAAGGTGCGGGAGGTCGCCGAACTGCGGGCCAAGGTGCTGCAGAACTACCGCGAACAGCTCGTCGAGTGCTCGCGGCTGATGGCGGAGCGGTTCGCCGCCGGAGGTCGACTGCTCACCTTCGGCAACGGTGGCAGCTCGACGGACGCCCAGGAGCTGGCGAGCCTCTTCCTCAACCCCGGCCCGGGGCAGCGCGCGTTGCCCTCGATCGGGTTGGCGAGCGACATGGCGGTCGTCACCGCGTTGACCAACGACGTCGGATTCGACGTGGTCTTCGCTCGCCAGATAGCCGCGTTCGGCCGTCCGGTCGACATCGCCGTCGGGATGTCCACCAGTGGCAATTCGTCGAATCTGCTGCGGGCTTTCGAGCAGGCTGCGCAGAACGGGATGTTGACCGTTGGGATAGCCGGCGACCGGGGCGGGAAGATGGCCGAATTGAACAGCATCGATTACCTGTTCGTCGTGCCGTCCTCGTCGGTGCACCGCATCCAGGAAGCGCAGACCACGCTCTACCACGCGCTGTGGGAGATGACCGTGCTGGCTCTGGAGCGCACGAGTGGGAACGGGGTCGGGTAGATGTGTCTGGCAATTCCGGGTGAGATCGTCGAGGTTTCGTCCGATCGGGACGACATCGCCAAGGTGGACGTCAGCGGGGTGCGGCGGAACATCAACATCGGCTTGCTGGGCGAACCACCGGCGGTCGGGGAGTGGGGGCTCATCCACGTCGGTTTTGCACTGTCCAAAATAGATGAAGAAGAAGCCAAGGCGGTGCTGGACTTCCTCAGCAACGTGGGGCAGGCGTATGACGACGAGCTCGATGCGCTGCAGGAATCGAGCATAGACTGAAGGACCTCCTATGCGTTTCGTCGACGAGTACCGGGATGCGGCCAAGGCTCGGGCGCTGGCCGCTGAGATCAGCCGTCTGTGCGACCCGGGTCGGGAGTACAAGTTCATGGAAGTGTGCGGAGGTCACACGCACACCATTTACAAGCACGGCATCGAGGACTACTTGCCGGAGAACGTCTCACTGGTGCACGGTCCGGGGTGCCCGGTGTGCGTGATCCCGATGGGGAGGGTGGACGACGCCATTCACATAGCCCGACAGCCGGGCGTGCTGATGACCTCCTTCGGCGACATGATGCGAGTTCCCGGCAGCAACGGCTCCTTCTTCGACTCCAATGCGGAGGGGACCAACATCCGCATGGTCTACTCGCCGCTCGACGCGCTGCGGATCGCCCGGCAGAACCCCGACCTGGACGTCGTCTTCTTGGCCATCGGTTTCGAGACCACTGCGCCGTCGACCGCGATGACCCTGCTGCGCGCGGCCCAGGAAGACCTGGACAACTTCTCCGTGTTCTGCAACCACGTGACGATCATCCCGGCCATCAAAGCCATCTTGGACTCGCCGGACCAGCGCCTGGACGGTTTCCTCGGTCCAGTCCACGTATCCACTGTGATCGGATGTCGACCGTACGAGTTCATCGCCGACCAGTACCGGAAGCCGCTGGTCGTGTCCGGGTTCGAGCCGCTGGACATCCTGCAGTCGGTCTACATGCTGCTGCGGCAAATCCGGGAAGGCCGGTCAGAGGTGGAGAACCAGTACAGCAGAGTGGTCCCGCAAGAGGGGAATGCGAACGCTCTGCGCGCGATCAGCCGCACGATGGAACTGCGCCCGTACTTCGAGTGGCGGGGGCTGGGGTTCATCTCCCACTCCGCGCTGCGGCTGCGCGACGAATACGCCAAGTTCGACGCGGAGAAGCGGTTCGACCTGCCCGGGGTCCGGGTGGCGGATCCCAAGTCCTGCCAGTGCGGAGAAGTGCTCAAGGGCGTGCTCAAACCGTGGGAGTGCAAGGTGTTCGGCACCGCGTGCACCCCGGAAACACCCATTGGAACCTGCATGGTCTCACCGGAAGGCGCGTGCGCTGCCTACTTCAACTACGGCAGGTTCAACCGGCAGCGCGTCAAGGAGG
>NZ_AYJW01000058.1 GCF_000497205.1 Saccharopolyspora rectivirgula DSM 43747 | reverse complement strand
CCTCCAACTGGTCCACCCCGAGCTCGCGGTTGCCGTCGCCGCCCGCGGACAACGCCCGGATGGCCAGTTTGGCGGCATCGGCCAGCTCCATGCCATCGCTGAAGGAGTCCTTCAGCTTCGCGGTGATGGCATCGGTCTGGCCGCCCATCACCACGTACTGCGGTTCGTCGACAATGGAACCGTCGTAGGTGAGGCGGTACAGCTGGTCGCCTTCCGGGGTGAACCCGACCTCGGCGACGCAGATCTCCACTTCGAACGGTTTGATCTGCTCGGTGAAGATCGCCCCGAGGTGCTGGGCGTAGGTGTTGGCCAGCGACCGCCCGGTCACGTCCCGGCGGTCGTAGGAGTACCCGCGGACGTCGGCGATCCGGACCCCGGCCACCCGCAGTGCTTCGAACTCACTGTAACGGCCGACCGCGGCGAACCCGATCCGGTCGTAGATCTCCGAAATCTTGTGCAGGGTCGGCGATGGGTTCTCGGCGACGAACAGCACACCACCGGCGTACTTGAGCACCACCACGCTGCGCCCCCGAGCGATCCCCTTGCGGGCCAGCTCGGAGCGCTCCCGCATGAGTTGCTCGGGAGAGGTGTAAAACGGCATCGTCACGGCTTGTGCACTCCTGGATCGAATCGGCTCGCCCATACCGGCGACTCTCCAGTGGACGACGGCTTAGCCGCCGGGGTTCTCCATTCGGCGGTTGACGACCTCCGTGGCGACTTCCGCCGCCTGTTCCTCCGGCATCCGCACGGCACCGTCCACACCGTTGATCGTGATGATCGACGGGTAGATGCGGCGAGTGAGATCCGGACCGCCGGTAGCCGTGTCGTCATCGGCAGCGTCGTAGAGGGCCTCGATCGCGATGCGCACCGCGGTCTGCTGGTCGCTCTGCGGCTCGTACCGCTTCTTCAGCGCCGATTTCGCGAACAGCGAACCGGACCCCACGGCGTGGTAGCCGGCGACCTCGTTGTAGCGCCCACCGGTGATGTCGTAGGAGATGATCCGGCCTGCGTGGTCGGGGTCCTCGGCATCGGTGTCGAAGCCGACGAACAGCGGGACCACCGCAAGCCCCTGCATGGCTCCCTGCAGGTTGGCGCGCAGCATGGTGCCCAGCTTGTTGGCCTTGCCGTCCAGCGACAGCGGCACGCTTTCCAGCTTCTCGTAGTGCTCCAGCTCCACCGCGTACAGCCGGACGAGCTCTTGGGCGATCCCAGCGGTTCCCGCGATGCCCACCGCCGAGTAGGAGTCGGTGACGAAGAGCTTGTCTATGTCCCGCTGGGCGATCAGGTTGCCCATGGTGGCGCGGCGGTCACCGGCGATCAGGACGCCGCCCTTGTAAGCGACGGCGACGATCGTGGTCCCGTGCGGGGCTTCCACCACCCCTTCGGACAACTGGCGATTTCCAGGTAGCAGCTCGGGAGCCGCAAGGCGGAGAAAGTCGGTGAACGACGATCCCGGGCTGAAGTACGCGGGTGGCAGGGCCTGACCCGGGAACCGGGCCGAGCTGGGTTCCATCGACGACATGTTCTCCTGCTCAAAGTAGCTGAGTGCCACGTCAGACTTGCACTTTAATCATGATTCCGCGCGCATCACGGCACCGGGCCGGCTCCGAACCGGCCCGGGCATGTCGGGTGGTGACGCGCACAGCGCCCGACGTTCGGTTTACTGCCCGCCCTTCTGCACGTAGGCGCGGACGAAGTCCTCGGCGTTCTCCTCCAGGACGTCGTCGATCTCATCCAGGATGGCATCGACGTCCTCACCGAGCTTCTCCCGGCGTTCCTGGCCTGCAGCCTCCGTCCCCTGTTCGTCGTCGGAGCCGCCACCACCCTGTCGGTGAACCTTTTCCTGGGACATCTCGCCTCCCGGTGGTTGCCCTCAAGAGCGTCCCCGGCGAGAAGACGCTCTGCTGTGCACATTACCCACCCGAACACCAGTTAGCCCACAGCCACACGGGCGGACTTCGATCTTTGCTGCGCCACCGGAATCACGCAATGTGACCGAGCACAGCGGTTCAGCTCCTGGTGAGCGCGTCGACCAGTTCCTGAGCGCTCTCGGACGCCTCCAACAACTCCCCGACGTGGGCTTTCGTGCCGCGCAGCGGCTCCAGGGTCGGTATCCGCACCAGCGACTCCCGACCGAGGTCGAAGATCACCGAATCCCAGGAAGCGGCCGCGACCTCCTCCGGGTACCGCTCCAGACAACGTCCCCGGAAATAGGCCCGAGTGTCCTCCGGAGGAGTGAGGATCGCCTCCTGCACCTCTTCCTCGCTGACCAAGCGCTTCATCGAACCGCGGGTCACCAGGCGGTTGTACAGTCCTTTGTCCAACCGGACGTCGGAGTACTGCAGGTCGATCATGTGCAGCCGGGGCGAGGACCAGGGCAGGTTGTCCCGCTGCCGGTAGCTCTCCAGCAGCCGGAGCTTGGCCGGCCAGTCCAGCCGGTCCGCGCAGTCCATCGGGTCGCCGGCCAGCATGTCCAGCACCTCGCCCCAGGTGTTCAGCACGTCCCGGGACGCGTGATCGGCGCCGTTGCGCTCCAGGTGCCGCTCCGCCCGCTCGTGGTAGGCGCGCTGCAGGTCCAACCCGGTGAACCGGCGACCGTCGGCCAACTCGACGGTCTGCTTCAGCGTCGGGTCGTGGCTGATCAAGTGCACGGCCTGCACCGGGTCGGCCAACTTGAGGTCGTCGAACTGCTCCCCGGCCTCGATCATGTCGATCACCAGCGCGGTGCTGCCGAGCTTGAGGTACGTGGCGGTCTCGGCCAAGTTGGCGTCGCCGATGATGACGTGCAACCGCCGGTACTTGTCGGCATCCGCGTGCGGCTCGTCCCGGGTGTTGATGATGCCGCGCTTGAGCGTGGTCTCCAGGCCCACCTCGACCTCGATGTAGTCGGCGCGCTGGGACAGCTGGAACCCGGCCTTCTCCCCGGTCTGGCCGATGCCGACCCGACCGGACCCGACGACCACCTGTCGAGACGCGAAGAACGGGATGAGCCCGTTGATGACGGCGGTGAACGGCGTGCTGCGGGCCATCAGGTAGTTCTCGTGGCTGCCGTAGCTGGCGCCCTTGCCGTCCACGTTGTTCTTGTACAGCTGGATGGGCGAGCTCCCGGGGACGCTGGCCGCCCGGATGGCCGCCTCCTCCATGACCCGCTCCCCGGCCTTGTCCCAGATGACCGCATCCCTGGGGTTGGTGGTTTCCGGAGCCGAGTACTCGGGGTGCGCGTGGTCGACGTACAACCGCGCTCCGTTGGTCAGGATGACGTTGGCCGCTCCCAGGTCGTCACCGTTGGAGCTGTTGCTCTGCTGCGCGCCGTTGCTCAGGTCGAAACCACGCGCGTCCCGCAACGGGGACTCGACCTCGTAGTCCCAGCGAGCACGCCGCGCCCGCGAGATCTCGGCCGCTGCCGCGTAGGCAAGCACGATGTGCGTGGAGGTCAGCACCGGGTTCGCCCCGGCATCCCCCGGCGCCACGATCCCGTACTCGACCTCGGTTCCCATGATCCGCCGCATACCTTGCAGCGTACGGGTTTTTGCCGGGATGCACGGCTTTGCAAGCTGAACGGACCAACATTCGCCGGGTCGGTGGCCGGGCGAGCCCGCGGAGCGGTGCGGGTGCGACGATCTGGGCATGGGCGAAACAGTCGCGGTGTACAACCGGGCGGGCGTTCCCGTGGGCAGCGCCAGCCGGGAGCGGATGCGCCGGGAAGGCCTGTGGCACGCGGCCGCCTCGGTGCTGGTGCTCTCCCCCGACCTGCGCTCGGTCTACGTGCACCGGCGCACCGACACCAAGGACGTCTACCCGGGGATGTACGACTGCTGGGCGGGCGGAGTGGTCGCCGCCGGGGAGGACCCGCTGGTCACCGCGTACCGCGAACTGGCCGAGGAGCTCGGCATCCAGCACGCCACCGTGCGGTTCGCGTTCCGCTCGGTGCACGAACACGGCTCCGTGCGGTTCCACGGCTTCCTGCACGAAACCGTCTGGGACGGCCCGGTGACCCACCAGGCCGAGGAAATCGCCTGGGGCGGCTGGATGCCGCTGAGCGAGCTGCAGGAGCGGCTGAACGACCCCGCGTGGCCCTTCGTGCCGGACGGCCGCCAGTTCATCGAGGAGTGGTTCGCCCTCCGCGGTCAGCGCCACGGCAGCAGCGCCCGCTCACCCCAGTAGGTCGCCGGATCCCAGGCCAAGCTGCGCAGCACTTCCAGGTCCGCATCGCTCAGCTCCACCTGGCAGGCCGCCAAGTTCGAGTCCAGTTGCTCGGTGCTGACCGGACCGATCAGCACGACGTCGGCCCACTTCTGCCGCAGCACGTGGGCGATCGCGATGGCGTCCGTGCCCACGCCGTGCCGGCGCGCCACCTCCTGCAGGACGTCCGGCGCGGCCACCGCCAGCCGCCCGTTGGCCAGGGTTTCCTTC
This sequence comes from Saccharopolyspora rectivirgula DSM 43747, assembly GCF_000497205.1. Taxonomy (GTDB): domain Bacteria; phylum Actinomycetota; class Actinomycetes; order Mycobacteriales; family Pseudonocardiaceae; genus Saccharopolyspora; species Saccharopolyspora rectivirgula. Next base: position 20,591 of record NZ_AYJW01000058.1, on the reverse strand, counting down.
ACCAGCACCTGCCAGCCCCCGGTGTGGACTTCGCTGAGCACCCGCCCCACCGAGGGTTCCAGCGAGTTCCACGTGGCCTGCACCGAGCTGAACAGCTGTCGACCGCCGACCTCCAGCTCCCAGGCCCGTTCGATCGTCTCCGGCTGGGCGGCCCCGCTGGTGGAGAATCCGATCCGGACCCCGGAATCGCGTATGCGGGCCAGCTCGTACTGCAGCGCCAAGTCGTCGAACAGCGGGCTGTCGGTGGTCAGCGAATGCACCTGGTAGAGGTCCACCCGGTCGCCGAGCAGCTTGCGGGTCTCCATCCACTGCATCCGCAGCCGCTCCACCGAGTGCTCCTTGATCTCGTGCACCTCGGTTTCCAGCTGCCAGTCGGCGACGTAGGCGTACCCCCACTTGCTGGACACGCTGACGTCCTCGTGGCCGCGCTCCCGCAACCACGAGGCGAGGAACTCCTCAGCACTGCCGTACGAGCGGGCAGCGTCGACCCAGCGGATCCCCCGCTCGTAGGCGGCGTCCAGCACGGTGCGGGTGAGGTCCCGCATCGCTCGCGGGGTCCGCTGCGCCGGCAGCACACCGGTTCGGCCGAGGTTGATGTAAGCGGGCCGTCCGAGCGCGGCAAGGCCGATGCCCAGCCGCTGGACGGATTGCTGCACCGGGATCATGCCCGAAAACTAACCGCTCCCGGCGCGAACCGACACTCGGAGCAGCCCGGTCCCCGCCTGGTCGGCGGTTCCCGGGCTGCTCCGCGGTGCTCACAGGTACTGCCCGGTGTTGGTAGCGGTGTCGATGGCCCTTCCGGACTCCTGGTTCTTGCCGCTGACCAACGTGCGGATGTAGACGATCCGCTCACCCTTCTTACCGGAGATGCGAGCCCAGTCGTCCGGGTTGGTCGTGTTGGGCAGGTCCTCGTTCTCGGCGAACTCGTCGACGATCGCGTCCAGCAGGTGCTGGACCCGCAGCCCTGGCTGGCCCGTTTCCAACACGGACTTGATCGCCGCCTTCTTCGCCCGGTCCACGATGTTCTGGATCATCGCGCCCGAGTTGAAGTCCTTGAAGTACAGGACTTCCTTGTCCCCGTTGGCGTAGGTGACCTCCAGGAACCTGTTCTCGTCGGTTTCGGCGTACATCCGTTCGACGGTGGTCTGGATCATCGCCTGGATGCAGGCTTCCTTGTCACCGGCGAACTCCTTGAGGTCCTCCTCGTGGATGGGCAGTTCCGGAGTGAGGTACTTGGAGAAGATGTCCTTGGCGGCTTCCGCGTCCGGACGCTCGATCTTGATCTTCACGTCGAGCCGGCCGGGCCGCAGGATCGCCGGGTCGATCATGTCCTCGCGGTTGGAAGCCCCGATGACGATGACGTTCTCCAGCCCCTCGACACCGTCGATCTCGCTGAGCAGCTGCGGGACGATGGTGGTCTCCACGTCCGAGGAGACACCGCTGCCGCGGGTCCGGAAGATCGAGTCCATCTCGTCGAAGAACACGATCACCGGGGTGCCCTCGGAAGCCTTCTCCCGCGCCCGCTGGAAGATCAGCCGGATGTGCCGCTCGGTCTCGCCGACGAACTTGTTCAACAGCTCCGGGCCCTTGATGTTCAGGAAGTAGGACTTGGCCTGTCCATCGTCGTAGCCCCGGGCCGTCGCGACCTGCTTCGCCAGCGAGTTCGCCACCGCCTTGGCGATCAGCGTCTTGCCGCATCCGGGCGGACCGTAGAGCAGGACCCCCTTGGGCGGCCGCAGCTTGTACTGCACGTAGAGGTCGGCGTGCAGGAAGGGCAGTTCCACGGCGTCGCGGATCTGCTCTATCTGGCTGGCGAGCCCGCCGATGTCGTGGTAGTCGACGTCCGGCACTTCCTCCAGCACGAGGTCTTCGACCTCGGCCTTGGGAACGACGTCGTAGGCGTAGCCCGCCTTGCTGTCCACCAGCAGCGAGTCGCCCGCTTTCAACCCCTTGTCCACTAACGGTTCGGTCAGCCACACCACGCGTTCTTCGTCGGTGTGCCCCAGCACCAGCGCCCGCGGGCTTTCACCCTCAGCCGTGGGGAGGAGCTCCCGGAAGGTGCAAACCTCACCGGTTTGCTCGAACGCGCCCGCCTCGACCACGGTCAGCGCCTCGTTGAGCCGCACTGACTGGCCCAGCTTCAGTTCTTCGGTGTTCACGTTGGGCGATACGGCGACCCGCATCTTGCGCCCCGACGTGAACACGTCGACCGTGCCGTCCTCGTAACCGCACAGGAAAACCCCGTAGCCGCTCGGGGGCTGGGCGAGTCGGTCGACCTCTTCGCGCAGCGCCATCAGCTGGCTGCGCGCTTCTTTCAGCGTCTCGGTGAGTTTGGCGTTCCGTTCGGTGAGCTGTCTCACTCTCTCGGATGCCTCGGCCAGCCGCTTTTCCAGCACCCCGACCTGCTGAGGGGATTCGTTGAGTCTGCGGCGCAGCAGCGCAACCTCGTCCTCGAGAAGACGGATCTGGCTGCGGAGTTCTGCATTGCCGGCGTTCTGCTCCATGCCCTCTTCAGGCCGGCTGCCGGGACGGTCGTGCTGCATGTCGGCACCCTCCTCCCGTGCTCGTACCACCACGGTACCGGCGATCACCGACGACGGCGGTGTCGCGATAGCCCGCCGGATCGCCCAGCGTGCCACAAAAATCCGCGATTACCCACGGCTTGAACAAGGTTTCCCCCGAGCTCTGACATAGCACTGCTGCGATTACCGACGCTGCGTGTTGGTGCTCGTGGTCCGATCGATACGTTCCGGCACCCGGTCATGCCGAGCCCCGCTCCTCGGGGTTGCCCGGTTCAGCCGCTTGCGCCACATGGCTCGCAGAAATATCCGGGCATCCGGGTTAATCATTACGACATCTGAGTGGCTTTTCAGCTCCGGGTGAACGCCTGCTGCAGCGTCACGCGCATGGCCGACACCACACGCCTCTCACTTGGTGGGAACAGGTTGGACCCAATCCCTCCGCCAGTGACGATTCGATAGCAAAACGACCACTCCTCACATTCGCGACGAGCGGCTTTGATCTACTTACGCCGCCAACGTCAGTGCTTACTGAACCGCCATCCACTACGAGAGGAGCTGAATGACCTATCCGCCACAGCAACCTGGCACGGGCGGGTGGGGCCAGCCTAGTGACAACGGGTTTCCACAGCAGGACCCGGCGCAGGCTCCCCAGCAGCAGCCGGCCTGGTACGGAAACCAGCACACGGAACTCGGCGCTGAACAGCAGGCGACCCAGTACATCTCCCCCGCGGCGGGTTTCGGCAACCCCCAGCAGCAGCCGGCAGCGCCCCAGTGGGACGGCGGCCAGTTTCCCCCCGGCGGCGGCTGGGTGTCGGAACCGGACGGATTCGCCGCAGTGGAGCCGACCCAGCCCAAGTCGAAGATGCCGTGGGTTCTCGGCGGCGTCGGCGCCGTGGTGGTCCTGGGCGGGGCCGCGGTCGGCCTGTACTTCCTGATGGGGGGCGGCCCGGGCGAGGCCGACCCGGTCGCGCAAGAAGTGGTCGACAAGGTCAACGCCCACGACTTCCAGGCACTGGAGGACAAGCTCTGCCAGGAGAACAAGGCCGAACTGCAAAGCCAGCTCGAACAGCTGGAGGCGGGTCGCTTTAACATCCGTTTGGGCGAAGTGATCGAGAACGGGAACGAGGCCAGCGCCCAGCTGAAGGGCAGCTGGGAAATGGGCGGCGTCTCCCAACCCGTGGATCAAGTCATGGGCCTGACCGTGGAAAACGGTGAGTGGAAGGTCTGCGACCTCGACCAGTGAGCCCGAGCGACAACACAAAACAGCACAACAACAAATCGCTCTAGAGGGGGAAAGGAAGACCCTTGACGTATCCGCCACAGCCTCCGCAACCCGGCGGGCAGTTCCCGCAGAGCGGTCCGCAGCCGAGCGGGCAGTTCCCGTCCGGCGGGCAGCCGGCCCAGTCCGGTTTCGGCGCCCCGGCCAGCGGGCAGTTCCCGCAGAGCGGTCCGCAGCCCGGGTTCGACCAGGCGGCGTACCAGCAGCAGACCGGTGCCCCCGGTCCGTACGGTCCTGACTACGGCGGCCAGCCGTCCAAGAAGTCCCCGTTGCCGTGGATCCTCGGCGGCGGCATCGGTCTCGTCGTGATCATCGGGTTGGTCGTCGTGCTCCTCGTGGTGCTGGGTGGAAACCCGGGAGACCCCCGGGCCACCGCGCAGGAGTTCGTCGACAAGCTGAACGCCAAGCAGTTCGACCAGCTTCCGCCGCTCGCCTGCGAAAGCCAGAAGCAGCAGGCGGAAGAGCTCGTGGATGAATACAACCCGGAGAAGATGGCCGACGAGCTCCGGACGATGGGGATGACCGAGTCCCAGATCCAGCGGGTGCTGGACAGCATGCAGTTCAACCTGCAGCTGGGCGAGGTGACCGAGAACGGCGACACCGCCACCGCCAAGGTCAGCGGCACCTTCTCCGTCACCGTGGACATGTTCGGCGTCTCCGAGAGCCACACCGAGAACATCGACGAGAGCTTCCGGCTCGTGGTCGAAGACGGCGAGTGGAAGGTCTGCTGATCTCGCGTGAGCACGGGAGCGGCCGCTCGTGGCCGCTCCCGACCCGAACTCCTCAGCCCCGGCTCGGGCGGCGCTGCGGGCGCGGCGGCACCACGCCGTCGGCCAGCCGCCGAGCGGTCAACAAGAACGCGGTGTGCGCCACCATGCGGTGCTCGGGGCGCACCGCCATCCCCACCACGTGCCAGGGGCGGGTCACGGTCTCCCAGGCCTGCGGTTCGGTCCAGTTCCGCTGAGCGCGGATGGCCTCGGTGATCTGGGACAGCTGGGTCGTGGTGGCCACGTAGACCACGAGCACCCCGCCGGGGACCAGGCTCTCGTGCACCTTGTCCAGCACTTCCCACGGCGAGAGCATGTCCAGCACGATCCGGTCCACGGCAGGGCCGTCGTAGTCCTGGACGTCCCCGATCCGCAGCGTCCAGTTGGCGGGCTTCTCCCCGAAGAACCGCTCCACGTTGCGTTCGGCGTGCTCGGCGTGGTCCTCCCGGACCTCGTAGGAGATGACGCTGCCCTCGGGCCCCACCGCGCGCAGCAGCGAACAGGTCAGCGCCCCGGAGCCGGCACCGGCCTCCAGCACGCGCGCCCCCGGGCGGATGTCACCCCACATCAAGATCTGGGCCGCGTCCTTGGGGTAGATCACCTGCGCCCCGCGCGGCATGGACAGCACGTAGTCGGCCAGCAACGGCCGCAGCGCCAGGTAGGAAGTGCCGCCGCTGGAAACGACGACCGACCCCTCCGGTTTGCCGATCAGATCGTCGTGCTGCAGCACTCCTCGATGGGTGTGGTACTGCCCTCCAGCCTGCAGGACGATCGTGTACCGCCGTCCTTTCGGGTCGGTCAACTGGACGCGGTCACCCGGCTGGAACTCACCGCTGACGGTGCTGCTCAACTGCGTCGAACCTCCTGAACTGGCATGAGATCGCCGTCCCTGGAACACGGGACGGCGATCCATAGTCGCAAAGCCGTCGGACCGGTTCAGCGACCGGTCCGGCTCCGCATCGCCGCGCGCAGGTCTTCCCGGCGCAGCACCCCGCACGGCCGTCCGCTGGAGTCCACCACCAGGAACTGCCAGGCGAACACGGCGTCCAACCGCTCCAGGACCGTTTCCGCGGAGTCGCTGTCCAACAGCACCGTGTCCGGGTCGATGGGCTCGGCCGCCCGCTCGGCGGGCTCGTGCGGCGCGTGCTTGGCCAGGCGTTCGGCCGCGGCCTGGTCGAGCAGCCCCACCGCGACCCCGTCCGCGCGGACCAGCACCACACCGCGGCCGGCGGCCGCGGTCAGCGCGTCCCCGACCGGGCTCTCCGCGGGGAGCTGCAGCACCGGGCGAACCAGGTCCCGCAAGGACACCCCGGCCGGCCAGGCCCGTTGCTGCTCGGCGAGGTGCTCCGCCCGGGCGCCGGCCACCACGAACCAGGCCATCAGCACGCAGATCCCCAAGCGCAACCACCGGTCCTGCGCGTTGTCCACCAGCCCGGCCAACGCCCAGAACAGCAGTCCGGCGGCCACCACACCGGCACCGGCCACCCCGATCGCGGTACCGCTGCCCCGGTTGCCGGACAGCCGCCACACCAGCGCCCGGATCAACCGGCCCCCGTCCAGCGGCAGCCCGGGCAGCAGGTTGAAGACGACGATCATCAGGTTGGCCACGCAGGTCTGGGCGACCAGCAGCCAGACCGCTCCGCCGGGGGACAGGGCCAACCAGCCGAGGCCGGTGGCGGCGGCCAGCACGATGGACACGAGCGGCCCGGCCACCGCGACCCACCCCTCCTGGCCGGGTTTGAGCGGGGTCCTGGAGACCTCGGAGATGCCGCCGAGCAGGAACAGCCGCACCCGGCGCACCGGCAACCCCATGCGCAGCGCCACGATGCAGTGCCCCAGTTCGTGCAGCAGCACGGACGCTGCGAGCAGCACGGTGAACACCGCGGCCAGCAGCGCGCTGCCCCACACCCCCGCGCTGGGCAGTATCTGCGCCACCAGCGGGGTGTAGAGCAGCACGATCACCGCAGCCCCCACCCACCAGGAAGGGGAGAGCAGGATGGGCACCCCGGCCACCCTCCCGAGCAGCAGGCCTCCATCCGGGAAGCGGGCTTTGCTGGGCGGCGTGGTTGTCGGCATGGGGCGAAGAGTAGCTGTCCGCTCGTTAGGTATCTGTGATCCACCGGACGGCGCCCGCGAAGCACTGCCGGGTCCTCGAACACCTCCGCGACCTGCTCGACTAGGGTTGCTGACCATGTCGGAACCGGCGCAGACCACAGCTGGCCAGGACACCGTCCACCGTCCCGCGCTGTCTCCATCGCGGGCCAGCGACTTCAAGCAGTGCCCCCTGCTGTACCGGTTCCGGGCCGTGGACCGGCTGCCGGAGACCCCCACCCGCGCGCAGGTGCGCGGCACCGTGGTGCACTCCGTGCTGGAGCAGCTGTTCAGCTTCCCGGCCGGGGAGCGGAATCCCGAACGGGCCAGGGAACTGCTGCAGCCGTCCTGGGAGAAGCTGCTTTCCGAAGAACCGGAACTGGCCGAGCTCTTCCACGGGCCGGACGACCCGGAACTGGGCAAGTGGCTCAAGTCGGCCCAGAAGTTGCTGGACTCCTACTTCGAGCTGGAGGACCCGCGGCGGCTGCAGCCGGAAGCCTGCGAACTCCGCGTCGAGGCGGAGCTCGAGTCGGGAGTTCGGCTGCGCGGCTTCATCGACCGGGTCGACGTCGCACCGACCGGCGAAGTTCGGCTGGTGGACTACAAGACCGGGGCTTCTCCGCGCCAGATCGGCGAGGCCAAAGCGATGTTCCAGATGAAGTTCTACGCTTTGGTGCTGTGGCGGCTGCGGGGCACGATCCCCCGGCAACTGCTGCTGATGTACTTGGCCGACAAGCAGAGGCTCACCTACACCCCGGACGAGGCCGAGCTGCGGCGGTTCGAGCGCACCTTGGAAGCGATCTGGCAGGCCATCCTGCGGGCCGGTCGTGACGGGGACTTCCGCCCCAACCCGAGCCGCCTGTGCGACTACTGCTTCCACAAGACGCGCTGCCCGGCGTTCGGTGGAACGCCGCCGCCATACCCGGGTTGGCCGGAACCGGACCCGGGTGTGGAGACGGCTCTCGATCGCGCTGACTGACGCTGCTCAGTCGTCGTACGGGTCGTAGATCGCGGCGGTCCCGTACTCGCCGGCCTGCTCCTGGTCGACCAGGGCGAACCGAGCACCGGTCGGGTCCCGGAGCACGGCGACCCGGCCCATGCTCGAGTCGTACGGGTCCACCCGCACCCGGCCGCCGAGCTGGATGGCCGAGCGCACCAGCTCGTCGGCGCCGTCCTCGGTGACCCCCAGGTACACCAGCCAGTGCGGTTGCGTGGCGGGTGTGATGAACTCCCGGATCATGCTCACCCGGGCCAGCACCGACTCGCCACCGAGGTACCACACCGAATAGTCGGACCGGTTGTCCGCGCCGAACTGCTCGGCGGTGTAGCCGAACATCGAGCGGAAGAAGTTGTCCGCGGTCTGCGCCCGGATGGTCACCAGCTCCGCCCACATGAGAGTGCCGGGCAACCCGACGTCGAACCGCAGCTCCTCGTCGGGTTCGAGCAAACCGAACTCGGCGCCCGAAGGCCCTTGCAAGATCGCTTTGGCTCCTACGCCGGGTAATTCCTCGACGTCACCGATCAACGAGGCGCCCAGCTCTTCGGCCTGGGACACGGCCTGCGCGCAGTCAGCGGCTGCCAGGTACAGCCGCCAGCGCGAGCTCTCCTCAGCCACCTGGTAGAGCCCCGCCACCGGGTAGCCCTCGCGGAACGCCATGCGGTAGCGCCCGGCACCGGGGGCCTGGTGGTCTCGGCATTCCCAGCCGAGCAGCTGCGAGTAGAAGTCGCACGCGGCATCCAGGTCGGTGGTGGCGAGTTCGATCCAGCACGGCATGCCGGCGTACACGTCCCACCGGGGCGGAGCACTTCCCGGGACTATCACGGCCATGGCTTCACTCCCACCGGAAGAAGATCGAGCAACACTTCATTATGAACGCAATCGATCTTCCACCGCGGACGTTCGGTCGGGGTGTTCGCCCCGACATGGGAGCTCACAGGCGGCAGGAGCGGATGTCCGAGGACAAGATCGCTTTGGCGCCCAGCGCCGCCAGGCGATCCATGATGGCCGGTGCGTCCTTGCGGCTGACCATCGCGCGCACCGCCACCCAGCGGTCGTCAGCCAGCGGGGACATGGTCGGGGACTCCAGGCCCGGGGTCATCTTGGCGGCTTCGTCCAGCAGGTCGCGCGGGCAGTTGTAGTCCAGCATCACGTACTGCTGCGCGAACACCACGCCCTGCAGGCGGGCGATCAGCTGGTTCTTGGCGGCTTCCTTGTTGTCACCGTCCCGGTCGATGACCACGGCCTCGGACTTGCAGATCGGATCGCCGAAGGCGACCAGCCCGTGCTGGCGCAGCGTCCGCCCGGAACCGACCACGTCGGCGATGGCATCGGCGACCCCGAGCTGGATGGAGATCTCCACCGCACCGTCCAGCCGGATCACCTCGGCCTGGACCCCGTGCCGGGCGAGGTCCGCCGAAACCAGGTTGGCGTAGGAGGTCGCGATCCGCTTGCCCTCCAGGTCGGCGACCGTCCAAGGTTCGGAGCCGGCGGGGGCGGCGTAGCGGAACGTGGACCCGCCGAAGCCGAGGGACAGCCGCTCCTTCACCGGAGCTCCGGAGTCGAGGGCCAGGTCGCGCCCGGTGATGCCCAGGTCGAGCTCTCCCGACCCGACGTAGATGGCGATGTCCTTGGGGCGCAGGAAGAAGAACTCGACTTCGTTGGTCGGGTCGATGACGGTGAGGTCGCGCTGCTCATGACGCTGCCGGTAGCCGGCTTCCGCTAGCATCTCGGACGCAGGACCGGCCAACGTGCCCTTGTTGGGCACAGCCACACGCAGCATGAGCTCGCTCTCCTCTTCCGTTCTGCGATCAGGGCGGGAACGCGGCGGCACTACAGGTGCCGGTAGACATCCTCCAGCGTCAGCCCGCGCCCCAACATAATCACCTGCAGCCGATACAGCAGCTGCGAGATCTCCTCGGCCAACCGCTCGTCGCTCTCGTGCTCCGCGGCGATCCAGACCTCACCAGCTTCCTCCAGGACCTTCTTGCCCTGGGCGTGGACCCCGGCGTCCAGCGCAGCCACCGTCGACGAGCCCGCCGGTCGGGTGCGGGCGCGTTCTTGCAGTTCGGCGAACAACTCGTCGAAGGTTTTCACAGTGACGATCCTTGCATCCCAGAGGTGCCGTGCTGAAGGTGGACCCACCCGTTGCGGAATTGGTCACCCGCAGCACCGGCCGGCTACTACTCAGCGCGACGGAGAAGTCTACCGAGGCGGTCGAACCGCACCTCCGACAGTGACCGGTAGAGGGTGCGGTGCGGTCCCGGCGGCACCGGCACCTCGCAGGGAATGGCGATGACGGCGCAGCCGGCTGCTTCCGCTGCGGCCACCCCGGTGGGCGAGTCCTCGATCGCCACGCACTCCGCCGGGTCGACTCCGAGCAGCCGGGCGGCCCGCAGGTACGGCTCGGGGTCCGGTTTGTTCCGGCCGTCGACCTCGTCCCCGCACACGGTCACCTCGAACGAGTCCCGGCCGATGGTCTCCAGCGCGACTTCGGTGAGCGAGCGGATGGTGGAGGTCACCAGCGCGGTGCGCAACCCCAGCTCGCGGGTGGTGCGCAGCGCTTCCGGGGCTCCTGGGCGCCACTGCAGCCCTTGCCGGAACAGCTGCTCGACCCGGGCCGCCACCCACTTCGCGGCCGCGGCGATCTCGGCTTCCCCGGCCGGCTCGCCGATGTCCGCCAGCAGCAGCCGCATGCTGCGGTTCATGTTCGACCCGACCATGGACTCCCGCGCGGCCGTGCTCAGGGTGCGCCCCCGGGAGGCCGCGTAGTCCTCCATGGCGATCGTCCAGAGCTTCTCCGAGTCGACCAGGGTGCCGTCCATGTCGAAGAGGACCGCAGCGGGGCGGAGCGTCTCCGGGGAAGCGTCGGGCATGCGCGAAAGTCTCCAAATCGGGCCGCGTTCACTCTGGCACGGTCCAGTACATCACCAACCGCGGGGAAATCCCCAGGGAACGTGTCGCACTCCTCGTTCCAGCGCGGCCCGGAGAGCACACTGCCGACCCACCCCGGAGCGGCTCGACCGGCTGTTGCCCTCCCGTTCACGGGTTGTTCTCACCCCGTTGGGCCACTGGTGGCGGACGCAACGGTCCCCACGGTGGTGAAGAGCCCTTCGGCGAACTCGGTGCGGGCCTGCTGCCGCGCCTTGTAGTGCACTTTCTTCCCGGTGGCGGTCATCGGCAGCGAGGTGACGAACCGGTAGGCCCGGGGCCGCTTGTAGCCGGCCAGCATCGGGTGCTGCCGGCAGTGCTGTTCGCACTCGGCCGCGGTGAGCGCGTCGTCGGCGGGGACCGCGTAGGCCACCACGAGCTGGCCCCAATGCTCGTGCGGTATGCCCACCACCAAGGAGTCGGCGATCTTGGGGTGCTCGTTGAGCACTTCTTCCACCTGCACCGGGTGCACGTTCTCCCCACCGGAGATGATCATGTCGTCCTTGCGGCCCACGATGGTGACGTGCTCCTGGCCGTCCCACGTGGCGAGGTCGCCGATGTAGAGCCAGCCGTCGTGGAACTTCGCCGCTTCCTGGTCCGGCGAATTGATGTAGGCGTAGCCGCACTTGGGGGACCGCACGATCACTTCGCCGATCTCGTTGCCGTCCTTGGCCACGGTCTCATCCGGTCTGGCCAGCCGGTCGTCGAAGACCTTCACCACCGCGACGTCGTCGTCGGTGCACGCAGTACCGGCACTACCGGCGTGTTCGGGCAGATCGGACGGGCGCAGGAAGGTGTTCCAGAACGCCTCGGTAGTGCCATATCCATTGTAGATGTTCGGGCACAGGACCTGCTGGTAGCGCAGTGCCGCTTCCCTCTCCAGCGGCGCTCCCATGGTGACGATCCCGCGCAGCGACGAGAGGTCGCGCGATTCGCGCTGCTGCGCCTGGGCGAGCATGGCGAGGTTCGTCGGCGCTCCGATGAGGAAGGTGAGGCCGCAGCGCTCCACGAGGTCGAGGCAGCGCTCGGGGTCGAACGACCGCATCGGCACGGTTTGCGCCCCCACGTAGAAGACCGGGTTGGGGCCACCGGCGTACAGGCCTCCGCGGTGGAACCACGGCGTCATGTTCAGCGTCCGGTCCTGCGGGGTGAGCAGGAAGTGCATGATCACGTCGTGCGCGGTGAAGATCTCGATCATGCTGTTGAGCGGAACCCCCTTGGGCATGCCGGTGGTTCCCGAGGTGTACAGCCGAGTGGTCTCCTCGTACACCGTTTTCTCGAAGCTGGGGTCTTTCCCGCCGGGCACGGCGAGTTCGCTGAACCGCAGCGCGCTGCCGTCCTGCGGGGTCCCCACCACGACCACGGCGTCCGGCCGGTGCTGGGCCGCCCGCAATGCGTCGTTGGCCACCTCTGACAGCGCTGCGTCGTGGACGTAGACCTTGGGTTTGCTGTCGTCGAGGATGAAAGCGGTCTCGCCGGAGGAGAGCCGGAAGTTGATCGGCGATCCGATCGCCCCGCACGCCTGGGTGGCCAGGTAGAGCTGTGCGAATTCCGGACCGTTGAACAGCTGGTACAGCACCACGTCGCCGGGCTGCACTCCCAGCTGGGCCAGCCCGGCCGCCAACTCGTCCACTGCGGACCCGAGTTCGGCGTAGGTCCAGGTCCGCTCGGTTTCCGGGCAGGCCATGGCGACGTGGTCCGCGTACCGGTGGGTGTTGCGCCGGAAGCCGGCGAGGTAGGTGAACTCCCGTTCGATGAATTTCCGGTATGCCGACGGGTCGTATCGGGTCATCTCCACTCCTCCTCGTCGAGGTGGAAATCGCGGTGCTCGCCTCCGGGACCGGTCGCGACCGCTCGGCTCCCGGCAAGTGCCGGCGCATCGGGTGCGGCACTTTGCGGCTGATGTGTCGGCAAGTCCGGCGGAGCCGTCCGGCTCCGCCGGTCGCAAGTGATCGGTTCGCTCCAGGGACCTCGGCCGCGGTCAGCTCATGGTGAGACCGCCGCTGACGCTCAACGTCTGCCCGGTGATGTAGCTGGCTTCTTCGGATGCGAAGAACGCCACCGCATTGGCCAGGTCGTGCGGCTGGGCGAGCCGCCGGAACGGGATCGCCTTGATGAGCGCTTCTCGCAGCTTGGGGTTGTCCCCACCGATGGAGGCGAACAGTTCCGTGTCGGTGGGCCCCGGGCACACGCAGTTCACGTTGATCCGGTGCCGGGCCATTTCCCGGGCCAGCGTCTTGGTGAAGGCGATCACGCCTCCTTTGGCCGCCGAGTAGACCGCCTCACCGGAAGAACCGACCCGACCGGCATCGGAACCGATGTTCACAATGGATCCACCGCCCTGTTCCACCAGGTGCGGCAGCACTGCTTTGGTGGTGTTCAGCGTGCCGTAGAGGTTGATGGCGATGATCCGGTCCCAGTCGGACTCATCGCTCTCGTGGAACGGCTCGGCCTTGTCCCAGCCCGCGTTGTTGACCAGCACGTCGATGCGGCCGAACTGGTCCTTGGCCTCCGCCACCGCCTGCCGAACCGACTCCCGCGAGGTGACGTCGGCCGGCATGCCGACCGCTTCGGCACCGATCGCTTTCGCGGTGGTGCGCGCGGAGTCCTCGTCGAGATCGGTGACGACGACCGCAGCTCCCTCAGCGGCCAACTTCTCCGCTATCGCCCGCCCGATGCCGCGTCCTGCGCCGGTCACGAACGCGATTCTTCCGTCCAGTCGTGCCATGTCAGTCCTTTCTGCGCGTCGGGTCACGGGGCGAGCGCGCGTCCGACGCGCTGCCTGGCGACGACGAGTTTCATGATTTGGGCGGTCCCGTCCCCGATCTGCAGCCCGAGGACGTCGCGCAACCGCTGCTCGATCGGCAGGTCCGTCCGGTAGCCGTACTGGCCGTGCAGCAGCAGGCAGTCCTGGATCACTTCGAACGCCGTCTTGGGAGCCCACCACTTGCACATCGCGGCCTGGGCGGTGTGGGGAGCGCCCTGGTCCTTCAGCCAGAGCGTCTGGTAGCAGAGCAGCCGGGCGGCGCTCAGCACGGTTTCGGCTTCGGCCAGCGGGAAGGAAACGCCTTGGAACTTGCTCAGCGGCTGCCCGAAAGCCTGCCGTCGGGTGACGTGCTCCCAGGTTTCGTCCACTGTGACCTGCGCTGCGCCCAAGCACTGCAACCCGATGAGCGCTCGACTGAAGTCGAAGCCCTTCATCACCTGGCTGAACCCCTCGCCTTCCCGGCCCAGCAGGTGATCGGCCGGGATCCGGGTCCGCTGGAAGTGCACCGCGCCGCGGCCCACCGCTTTGGTGCCCATGTCCGAGTACGGCCCCCTGGTCACCCCGGGCAGGTCGAGGGGGACGAGGAACGCGCTGATCCCCTTGCTGCCGGACTGCTGCTCGTCGGTGCGGGCGAACACCACGGCTGCCGCTGCTTCGGCGGCGAAGGACAGCGATTTCGTTCCGTCCAGGACGTACTCGTCGCCGTCCCGACGAGCGCGCAGGTGCGGGTTCGCCGCATCGGAGCCCGCGTGCGGTTCGGTCAGTCCGATGCCGACGACCTCCTCACCCGCGCAGATCTTCGGCACCCACGACGCGGCCAGTTCCGGGGTGGCGTTCTCCACGAGCACCTGGGCCACCAAGGACCCGACCACCTGCAGGTAGGCGACGGAGAAGTCGCCTCGGCTGATCTCCTCCACCAGCATTCCGGACGTCAACCGGTCCAGTCCGCGGCCTCCGTAGGTCGGTGGCACTTCCGGTGCGATGAACCCGGACTGCCCCATCTGGATCCGGATTCGCGGTTCGATGCCGCCCTGCTGCTCCCGCCGCCGGTAGCCGGGGGCCAGCTGTTGTTCGGCGAACTTCCGGGCCGCGTCACGACGGCGCTGTTGGTCGGCTGTGAGGTTGAAATCCATGGCACGCCTCGGTCCGCTGGTCAGCTCAGCGCGTGCTTGGCGAAGTCCGGCTTGCGCTTCTCGGCGAAGGCCGCCGCGCCTTCCTTGGCCTCGTCCGTTTCGCCGAACACGTCGAGCGCCGACATCGCCAGGTTGCTCAGACCGGCTTGGTGGTCGGTGTCGGCGTTGAACGATTGCTTGAGGAACCGGATCGCGGTGGGGCTCATCTCGGCGATCTGCGCCGCCCACCGCGTGGCCTCCGGCAGCAGCTGGTCGGCCGGCACGACCTCGTTGACCAGGCCCCACCGCTGCGCGGTCTCGGCGTCGTACTGCCGGCACAGGTACCAGATCTCGCGGGCGCGCTTCTCCCCCACCACTCGGGCCAGGAACGCCGAGCCGAATCCGGCGTCGAAGGATCCCACGCGCGGCCCGGCTTGCCCGAACCTGGCGTGCTCGGCGGCGATGGACAGGTCGCACAGCACGTGCAGCACGTGCCCGCCGCCGATGGCCAGCCCGTTCACCGCGGCGATCACCGGTTTGGGGATGTCCCGGATGAGCTTGTGCAGGTAACCGATCTCGAACAGGCCGCTTTCGGTGGGGCCGTAGTCCCCGGTCGCCGCGCGCTGCTTGACGTCTCCACCGGTGCAGAACGCCTTCTCGCCCGCGCCGGTGAGGATGACCGCCCGCACTCCCTTGTCGGCCCATGCCTTGCGGAAGGCTTTGACCATTTCTTCGACCGTCTTGCCGCGGAAGGCGTTGTACCGGTGCGGCCGGTTGATGGTGATGATCGCGGTGGTGTCGGTGACGGCGTAGTCGATGTCCTCGTAGTCGCTCATGCCGGGCCTCCTTGCCTCGGGGAGGACGGGATTCACTTGGGAACCGCAATGCTGAACAAGCATTCGCGTAAAATGAATGTGCGTTCACTTGAGTTGAATACTCGTTCACTCGCACGCGGCGTGTCAACACCGCGACGCTCGGTGCTCCCGGAAGCTCCACCACCCCGGGCGAGCAGCCCGGGTCTGTGAAGATTGATCGGAAATGAATTCACGTTCAGCACGAAGGGAAGCGGAATGCCTCCATCCGCCCGGACAGCGCGCAACCCCGACGAGGCGGCCCGGGCCGTTCGCGCCGAATGGCGCAGCCGCCAGCTGTTGTCCGCCGCGGCCAGGCTCATGGCCCGCGACGGCTTCCACAGCGTGTCCATGCAGGCCCTGGCCGAGGAAGCCGAGGTCAGCGTCGGCCTGATCTACCGCTACTTCGGCAACAAGGAAGAACTCCTGCTGGCGGTGATCGTCGACGTGCTGGACGCCTTCGCCAAGCAGGTGCCGGCCGCGGTGGCCGCCGCCGGCGACGACCCGGTCGAACAGCTGGCCGCGGCCTTCCGCGCCTACTGCGAGGTGATCGACGACTACCGGCACGCCGCGGTCCTCACCTACCGGGAGAGCAGGACGCTGAGCAGCCAGCGGCGGGAGCGCATCAAGAAGCTGGAGATCGAGACGGGCGAGCCGCTGCGCAGCGCCCTCCGGGACGGGGTGCGCAGCGGGCTGTTCACCGAGCAGACCGACGTGGACCTGATCGCCCACGACCTGCTGCTGCTGGCCCACGGCTGGGCGCTCAAGAGCTGGTACCTGGAGCAGAAGATGCAGCTGGCGGATTATGCGCGCAAGCAAACAGCGCTGTTCCTGGCCGGCGTCCTGCGGCCCGAGCACCACGACCGCTACCAGCACCTGCTGCAGCTGCGCTGAACCGCCCGGCAACGCTCCCGCGCCCGGACGAGGAAGAACAGCTGGTACGAGCGGCCCAACGACTTGCCTCCCGGATGTCGGCCGCCCGCACTGGCCTGGCGTCGTAGGCTGGCGTAGTGACCGATCGCGACACACACCTCAGCAACCAACAGCGCGCCGAGCTGCCTCGCCTGGAAAAGCCGGTCGTCGTCGCAGCTTTCGAGGGCTGGAACGATGCAGGCGACGCCGCTAGCTCCGCGATCGAGCACCTCCAGCTCATCTGGGACGCGACGCCGCTCAGCGAGATCGACCCGGACCCCTACTACGACTTCCAGGTGTCCCGGCCCACCATCAAGCTGGTCGACGGCATCACCCGCCAGATCACCTGGCCGACCACCCGGCTGACCGTCTGCCGCCCGCCCAACGCCGATCACGACGTGGTGCTGGTCAACGGAATCGAGCCGAACATGCGCTGGCGTGCTTTCTGCCAGGAGCTCGTGGACCAGATCAACCAGATCGGCGCCACCACCGTGGTGACGCTGGGCGCACTGCTCGCCGACGCGCCGCACACCCGACCGGTGCCGGTCACCGGCGCCGCCTACGACTCCGACACCGCCGCCCGCTTCGGGCTGGAGCAGTCCCGCTACGAAGGCCCCACCGGCATCGTGGGGGTGTTCCAGGACGCGTGCGTGCAGGCGGGCATCCCGGCGATCTCGTTCTGGGCAGCGGTTCCCCACTACGTCTCCCAACCGCCCTCGCCGAAGGCCACCCTGGCGCTGCTGCACCGGGTGGAGGAGGCCCTGGACATCGAAGTGCCGCTGGGGACCCTGCCGGAGCAGGCCGAGGAATGGGTGCAGACCGTCACCGAGATGGCCGACGAGGACGAGGACGTCCGCAACTACGTGCGGGCGTTGGAAGAGCGCGGAGATGCGGAGGTGAACCTCACCGAGGCCAGCGGCGACGCCATCGCAGCCGAGTTCGAACGCTACCTGCGCCGCCGGGGACCGGGCGGCAAGGGGAAGGGACCGACCGGCCCCGGGCCCAGCTGACCGGCTGGTCCGGCCGGCCCGCGCTGGCCGGCCGGACGTGCCGCTCAGAGCTCCACGCCCAGCAGGGCGTCCACCGCGTCCTTGATCAACTGCGGCGCGCCGGTGTCCGAACCGGAACCGGCCAGGGCTTCCTCAGCCCAGTCGTCGACAGCGCGCAGCGCCTGCGCGGTGTCCAGGTCGTCGGCCAAGCGTTCCCGCACGCGGTCGATGACCGGCTGGGCTTCCGGAGCGGACTGCAGGGCCACCGCCTGGCGCCAGCGGGCGAGCCGAGCCGTCCCCTCGGTGAGCACGTCAGCGGTCCAGGACCGGTCCGAGCGGTAGTGCCCGGACAGCAGGGCCAGCCGGATCGCCATCGGATCGACCCGGTCACCCCGCAGCCGGGAGACGAAGACCAGGTTCCCCTTGGACTTCGACATCTTCTCGCCGTCCAGCCCGATCATGCCGGTGTGGCAGTAGTGCTTGGCGAACGGATAGCTGCCGGACAGGCACTCGGCGTGCGCCGCGCTGAACTCGTGGTGGGGGAAGATCAGGTCCGAACCGCCGCCCTGGACGTCGAAGCCCAGCCCCAAGCGGTTCAGCGCGATCACGGAACATTCCAGGTGCCACCCCGGACGACCGGGGCCCAGCTCGGAGTCCCAGGACGGTTCTCCCGGGCGGGCCGCTCGCCACAGCAGCGCGTCCAACGGGTGTTCCTTGCCGGGGCGGTCGGGATCCCCGCCGCGCTCGGCGAATAACTGGCTCATCGTCTGCGAGTCGTAGTTCGACTCGTAGCCGAACCGGCCCGAGGCCTGGTGGCGGAAGTAGATGTCCGGGTACTCGTCGTCCACCCGGTAGGCGGCTCCGGACGCCAGGAGCTTGCCCACGGCTTCCACGATCTCGGGGATGGCTTCCACCGCGCCGATGAAGTCGGCCGGGGGCAGGATCCGCAGCGCTTCCATGTCCTCCCGGAACAGCGCGGTCTCCCGCATGCCGAGCACGACCCAGTCCTCGTTGTCCCGCTCGGCCCGTTCCAGCAGTGGATCGTCGATGTCGGTGACGTTCTGCACGTAGTGCACCTGGTGACCGTTGTCCAGCCACACGCGGTGCACCAGGTCGAACGCCAGATAAGTCGCAGCGTGCCCGAGGTGGGTGGCGTCGTAGGGGGTGATGCCGCAGACGTACATGCGCGCCACCTGCCCGGGCTCGGTGGGCTTGACCTCACCGCTGGCGGTGTCGAACAGGCGGAGCGGTTGGGGGGTCCCGGGGATCTTGGGAACGTGGACCGACGACCAGGGTTGCATGCCTTCGACCTTAAACGTCCGCACGCCGTTCGTGTCAGCCTCCGCCCTCAGCTACCGCGTTCGCCACAGCGGCGCGCCGCCGGTGCCCGGGAGCGGCCCGGCTAGCGACCGTTCCGGTTGCGCAGGTAATCGCCGACCACGGCGGCTCCCAGCCCGTCCGGACTCGGCGCCAGCACCCGGCCACCACCTCGCCGGGCGACGATGTCGACGAACGCCTCCAGGCGCGGGTCGTCCCCGAGCATGAAGACGCTCAGCGCCGTTCCCCGCCGGCGCAAGGCGTCGACCTCGGCCAAGGTGATCTCCAAGGTGCGCGGGCTCGGCGGGTACTCGAACACCGCTTCGCCGTCCGGCTCCAGGTGGGCGGTCGGCTCGCCGTCGGTGACCACCAGCACGACGGGCTGGGTGTCCGGATGCCGGCGCAGGTGCCGACCGGCGATGAGCAGCGCGTGGTGCAGGTTGGTGCCCTGTTCCCAGGTCCCCTCCAGCTCGGCCAGCTCCCCCGCCTGCACCTCGGACGCGTAGCGGCCGAAGGTGATCAGTTGCAGGGCGTCCGAGCGGAACCTGGTCGTCACCAGGTGGTGCAGGGCCAGCGCCGTGCGCTTCATCGGCGCCCACCGGCCGTCCTGGACCATCGACCAGGACGTGTCGACGCAGAGCGCGACCGCAGCCCTGCTCCGGTGCTCGGTCTCGGCGACCTCGATGTCGCTGATGTCCAGCCGCGGCGCCTCCGGTCCCGCGGCGGCCCGCCGGAGCACCGAGTTGCGGACGGTGCGGGCGGCATCCCAGGGTTCGGTGTCGCCGAACTGCCACGGCCGGGTGGTGCCGGTCAGTTCGCCGGCCGCCCCGGCCCGTTCGGTGTCCCGTTCGCCACGCCGCGACCGCAGCCGGGTGATCACCGAGCGCAGCGCGGTTTCGCCCAGGCGCCGCAGGGCTCGCGGGCTCAACTGCAGATCGCCTTCCGGGCCGCGGCGCAAGAACCCGTGCTCCCGGAGCTGCCGCTCGATCTCCGCCAGCCGCTGCACGTCCACCGCGGCCTGCTGGCCCAGCTGCCGTTCCAGGGCCTCCAGATCGATGTCCTCGAGCCGCGCCCCGGGGTAGGCCTGGCTGAGCTGCTCGGCCAGCCGGTCCACCTCTCCCAGCTCGGCCAGCATCGCCGTGGCCTCCCCCAGCCCCAGCGGTTGGTCCCCCCGGAACCGGGCTCGCCCGCTCCAGTCCTCCCCGGGGCGGAGCGCCTGCAGTTGGGCGTCCAGCTGCTGCAGGGCCTGCCCGATGCGGGGGTCCCCGAACGCCTGGCTGGAGAGCGACATCAGCTCGTTGCGCTGCTGCTCGTCCATCGAGTTCAACAGGCGCTGCGCCGCAGCGGCCCGGGCCGCCAGCAGGTCGACGAGTTCGTCCACGTCCCGCGGGTCCTCCGGGAAGAACTGGCCGTGCTCGGCCATGAGCCGGTCGAACCGCTGCGGGACGTCCTCGTCTCCCCGCGCGTGCGCGGCGAGCAGGTCCGACAGGTCCTCCAGCATGCGGCGGACCTGCTCGACGTCTTCGGGGGTGGTCTGCTGCAGCGCCTCCTTCATGCCTTGGAAGCGCTGCTGCACGAATTCCCGCCCCAGCAGCTGCTGGATCTCTTCGAACGCCTCCCGGGCTTCGGGAGAGCGCCAGTCGTAGTCGGCCAGCTCCGCAACCGCGCTGCCGGTGTCCGAGGGCAGCGCGGAGAGCTGCAGTTCTCGGAAGCGGGCGTCCTCGTCGGGATCAGCGGCCAGCGCCAGCCGTTCCTGCTCCAGGGCCCGGTCCAGCAGTCGGCGCACCTCGTTCAGGGTCCCGTCCAGCCGGTGCCGGCGCTGCAGCTGGCTGCGGCGCTGCCAGAGCCGTCTGGTCAGGTCGTCGAGCCCGGTGGTCTCCCTCGTGCCGGTGCGCAGCAGCTCTTCCAGCGCCGAGCGGGGCGAAGCGCCTTCCAGCACGTCGCGACCGAGCTGGTCCAGCGCTTCGCGCAAGTCCACCGGTGGCTCGAGCGGGTCCGGGCCACCGCGCCAGGCTCCGTAGTGGAATCGCCGTGAGATCGGAAGAGCACACGTCTG
>NZ_AYJW01000057.1 GCF_000497205.1 Saccharopolyspora rectivirgula DSM 43747 | reverse complement strand
GGCATCGACGGGGCCGCGCACCGCGGCGCGTTGGCTGCTGGAGCCACCACCTGCGCTTTCCTCGCCTGTGGTCTGGACATCGACTACCCGGCCGGGCACGCCAGGCTGCTCGAAGCCATTGCCGGGCAGGGGGTGGTGCTCAGCGAATACCCCCCGGGCACTCCGCCGCGCAAGCACCGGTTCTTGGTGCGCAACCGGCTGATCGCCGCGATCGGCGCGGCAACGGTCGTGGTCGAGGCGGGACCGCGCAGTGGCGCGGCGAACACCGCCAACACGGCGGATGCCCTGGGACGTCCGGTCATGGCGGTTCCCGGGCAGATCACCGCGAAGAATTCGGTCGGCTGCCACGCCCTGGTCCGCTCCGGAAAGGCGGTGCTGGTCACCAGCACCGAGGACGTGCTGGAGATCTTGCGTCCGCTGGGGAGCCAACCGCTCAACCGAGTTCCGGCGCAGGTGCGCCCCACGGACGCGCTGCACCCCCACGCCAAGAGGATCCACGACTCCCTGTCCGCGGGGCCGGCGGCCACTCCCGACGAGATCGCTGCGGACTGCGGGCTGCCCGCGGGCAGGGTGCGAGCGCTGCTCCGCGAACTCGAATCAGCAGGTCTGGCGGTGCGTTCGGCGAGCGGTTGGGCCGCGATCACCGAGTTCTGAGGACACCTGTGATCGCACATCGGCGTGGCGATGCTTGACCATCGCTGGTGCAGCGACGAGCGTCGAATACGACTCGGACTCGATCAAGGGAGTCACACATGGCGGATCTGCAGACTGCGCGGGCGAAGTTGCCGGCCGGGTTCGGTCGTGTGGCTGACGAGTTCGAACGTCATCTGGCTGTCGAGCGAGGACTGTCGGTGCACACGGTGCGCGGATACCTCGGCGACGTGGTGTCGCTGCTGACCCATCTCGCGGACAGCGGTGTTGCGGACGTGGCCGAACTGGACGTTTCGCTGCTGCGGCGCTGGTTGGCGGCCCAACACGAGCAGCACGCGAGCCGGTCGACGCTGTCCCGCCGAGTGGCTGCGGTCCGCAACTTCACCTCCTGGGCGCACGAGCGCGGCCATCTGCCCAACGACCCGGGGCCGCGGTTGGCCTCCCCGGTGAAGCAGCGGAAGTTGCCGGCCGTGCTGCGGCGGGAGCAGGCCGCGGAGGTGCTGCGACGCTTGGCGCGCAACGCCGAGACGGGAGATCCCGTGGCGCTGCGCGACCACGCCTTGGTGGAGCTGCTGTACGCGACCGGGGTTCGGGTGGCTGAGCTGTGCGGGGTGGAGCTCGAGGACGTCGACTTCGAGCGCAGGGTCCTGCGAGTGCTCGGCAAAGGGGACAAGGAACGCGTCGTTCCCTTCGGAGTCCCGGCCGAGCAGGCCGTGCGGCGTTGGCTCGCCGACGGTCGTCCGGCGCTGCGCAACGACGCTTCGGAGAGAGCGTTGTTCCTGGGTATCCGGGGAAAGCGGATAAATCCGCGGGCGGTTCGGCAAGTCGTGCACGAGGCGGTGGCGGCGGTTTCCGGGGCTCCGGATCTCGGCCCGCACGGCTTGCGCCACTCGGCCGCCACTCATCTTCTCGAAGGAGGAGCTGACCTGCGTAGCGTTCAGGAGTTGCTTGGTCACGCTACGCTCGCATCGACACAGCTTTATACGCACGTCACTGTCGAACGGCTTAAGGCGATCCATGACCGAACCCACCCCCGTTCCTGACCGCGCCGGGGGCGGCGCCGATACGGTGGCCGCGAGACCGACCTCGACCCGGGGAGCTGGCCGTGCGCCGAACGGCTCGGCCAACGGTCATCGTGCTGGTGAAAACGGTGATCAGCCCGGTGTTCCCGAGGAGGCCGGCGACGGTGACTTCGACGTGGTGCCGGATCCTGCGCTGCAATCCGATGGGCAGCGCAGTCCGGAGGAAGTCGAGGCGGGCATCGTGGCTCTGTGGAAAGCGTTCGGTGAACGCCGGGACCAGGAGCTGCGTGACCGCTTGGTGCTGCACTACGCACCGCTGGTGAAGTACGTGGCCGGTCGGGTCGGCACCGGCCTGCCGTCGCACGTCGAGGTCTCGGACCTGATCCAGTCGGGCATCTTCGGGCTGGTCGACGCGATCGAGAAGTTCGAGCCGGAACGCGGGTTGAAGTTCGAGACCTATGCGATGCAGCGGATCCGGGGCGCCATCCTGGACGATCTGCGAGCTCAGGACTGGGTTCCGCGGTCGGTGCGCAGTCGGGCGCGGGAAGTGGAACGGGCGCAAGAACGACTGGAGGCCCGGCTCCAGCGCACCGCGACCGATGCCGAATTGGCCGAAGAGCTCGGCATCACCGTGGAGGAGCTGCGGGACCTGTACGCGCAGCTGCGCATGACGAGCGTGGTGGCGCTGGACGACTTCATCGGCAGCGGTCCGGCTGCTTCGTCGCTGGCCGAGACGCTGCCGGACGACCACGCCGAGGACCCGGTCGCCACCCTGGTGGCCAGGGACCGGCGGCGGTTGCTGGCCGAGGCGGTGGAGCGCCTCAGCGAGCGGGACCGCATCGTGGTGACGCTGTACTACTTCGAGAACCTCACCTTGGCGGAGATCGGCAAGGTGCTGGGGGTCACCGAGTCCCGGGTGTGCCAGTTACACACGCGTGCGGTGCTCCGACTGCGCGCCAAGCTGAGCGAGCAGCTCTAGCTCACCAGGGCAGCAGCCTGACCTGACCGGAGCCGACGAGCCGGAGCGGGTCGAGGTACTGCCGGCCGCGGCGGACGCCCCAGTGCAGGCAGGTCTGCCCGGGCGGGGCGGCGCACTCCGGGTGTCCTGCCTCCAGGTGGCCGATGAGCTGGCCCCGGGAAACCGGGCTGCCGGTCCGCACCACCGGGCGAACGGGTTCGTAGCTGGTGCGCAGCCCGTCGGGGTGCTCGATCGCGATGACGTGGCGGTTGGCCAACCAGCCGGCGAACACCACTCGTCCACCCGCGGCCGCGTGGACCGGCTGCCCGGGTGCGCCGGCCAAGTCCACTCCCCGGTGGCCGGGGCCGTACGGGTGCGTTGGCGGGACGAATTGGCGCACCACTTCCGGTGGGGTCAGGGGCCAGCTGAGCCGGGTGGCCGCCGGTGCTGGCCGGCGGTCGGCGAGGTGGGGTCCGACCGCGGGTGGGGTGGTCAGTGCCGCGGTCGCCAGCGCGCCGCACAACAGCACGGAGATCAACAGTCGCATGCCCCGAAGATGTCCGGGTGCGGCGTTGCCGAGCAGGTTTTGCTCGCGGGAATGTGGACAACCCGGACGGGTGTGGAGAGCTGGCGGTCCACGGTCAAGTGGACGCAGCTGGTCCAGTACACTGTTGCCGCGGTTTCGTGTCCGCACGGACCGACTTCGCGTGCCCGCGCGCGACTTCAGCACTGGTGGCGCTCAACTCTGATCGGGTTCTCCTGATTGGTACCACCAGCAGGGCGTGAGCAGGTTGCCGACCTCCCGCGGTCCCGGGCTCCGGTCCGGGTGGGAGTGTCGAGCGGGCACCAGGGCGGCGGGTCACCCGGCTCGTCGCGACAACCAAATCCCGCGCGCTCCGGCGCGCCCGACCGAAGAGGTGCGAAACAGGCCATGGCCGTCGTCACCATGAAGCAGCTGCTCGACAGCGGCGTGCACTTCGGGCACCAGACTCGTCGCTGGAACCCGAAGATGAAGCGCTACATCTTCACCGAGCGCAACGGCATCTACATCATCGACCTGCGGCAGACCCTGTCGTACATCGACACCGCCTACGACTTCGTCAAGCAGACCGTCGCCCACGGCGGGACGATCCTGTTCGTCGGCACCAAGAAGCAGGCTCAGGAAGCCATCGCCGAGCAGGCCCAGCGGGTCGGTATGCCGTACGTCAACCAGCGCTGGCTGGGCGGCATGCTCACCAACTTCCAGACCGTGCACAAGCGGCTCCAGCGCCTCAAGGAGCTGGAGAGCATGGAGCAGACCGGCGGCTTCGAGGGTCGCACCAAGAAGGAAATCTTGATGCTGACCCGCGAGAAGGAGAAGCTGGAGAAGACGCTCGGCGGTATCCGCGACATGAACAAGGTGCCCAGCGCCGTGTGGATCGTGGACACCAAGAAGGAGCACATCGCCGTCAGCGAGGCTCGCAAGCTGGGCATCCCGGTGGTCGCCATCCTGGACACCAACTGCGACCCGGACGAGGTCGACTACCCGATCCCGGGCAACGACGACGCCATCCGCTCGGCTTCGCTGCTGACCCGCGTGGTCGCCGACGGTGTCGCGGAAGGTCTGATGGCCCGCAGCGGCCGCGCCAACGGTGCTGCTGAGGGCGAGGAGAAGCCGGCCAGCGGCGAGCCGCTGCCCGAGTGGGAGAAGGAACTGCTGACCGGGCAGACCGCTGAGGCCGCCGCGGGGCAGCAGGCCGGCGAGTCCGCTCAGTCCCAGTCCTGAGGTCGGATCACCGGTCCGCGCCGGCCACCGGTGCGGAACCGGGCATTCCGGCTGATTGCTTGCCACACTGGCGGTGCGGCACCCCGGCGGTTCTCGCCGGCCGGTGCCGCACCGCACCGGGCGAAGCCCGCATCGAGCCTGCAACATCTTCCAAGCTGCGTACGAACGAGGACGGATAACGCACAATGGCGAACATCAGCGCGGCCGACGTCAAGCGTCTCCGCGAGGTGACCGGCGCCGGCATGTTGGACTGCAAGAAGGCGCTCGAGGAGAACGACGGCAACTTCGACAAGGCTGTTGAGGCCCTTCGGATCAAGGGCGCCAAGGACGTCGGCAAGCGGGCCGAGCGGTCCACTGCCGAGGGCCTGATCGCCGCCGAGGGCGGGGTCATGATCGAGCTCAACAGCGAGACCGACTTCGTCGCCAAGAACGACGAGTTCATCGCCCTGGCCGACAAGATCGTCAAGGCGGTCAAGGAGGCCGGCGCTGCCGACCTGGAGTCCGCCAAGGCCGCGGCCCTGGACGGCAAGACCGTTGACGAGGCCATCCAGGAGCTGTCCGCCAAGATCGGGGAGAAGCTGGTGCTGCGCCGCGTCGTCAAGTTCGACGGCGAGGTGGCCACCTACCTGCACCGTCGTTCGGCCGACCTGCCGCCGGCCGTGGGCGTTCTCGTTCAGTACACCGGTTCTTCCGCTGAGGCCGCCCGAGGCGCCGCCATGCAGGTCGCGGCGATGAAGCCGAAGTACCTGCGCCGGGAAGACGTCCCGGAGGACATCGTCGCCAACGAGCGCCGGATCGCCGAGGAGACTGCCAAGGCCGAGGGCAAGCCGGAGAAGGCCCTGCCGAAGATCGTCGAGGGCCGGCTCAACGGCTTCTTCAAGGAGAACGTGCTGCTGGAGCAGCCTTCGGTGCAGGACAACAAGAAGACCGTCAAGGCTCTGCTGGACGAGGCCGGCGTCACCGTCACCGGCTTTGCCCGGTTCGAGGTCGGCCAGGAATGATCGGTCGGCTCCGCGGCGTGGCACACGTTGGGGAGCCGGTGTAGGAATGCGGCCGGCCGGCAGCGCAGCCCAGCTGGCCGGTTGACATCCTGGCTGGCGAGATAACAACTCTGGCGCCCCGCCTTCACGCAAGGCGGGGCGTTTTTTGAGAAGAGCTGTCGGGCTCGCATCGTCCTGGCGTCGGCGTGAGTCGGCAGGGGCGGCATCGTTGTCGGACCGCCTGTGACCACCGATGGTGTGGTCTGGTCAGCGTGACCGAGAAATAAGTGCTACCGAACCTCGCAGGAGGAATCCAGTGACCGACGACGGCCGATCGCAGCGTGGCTATGGTCGTGTGCTGCTCAAACTGGGCGGCGAAATGTTCGGCGGCGGCAGTGTGGGAATCGACCCGGACGTGGTCGGCACGGTTGCCCGGCAGATCGCCGAGGTCGTCGCCGACGGGGTTGAGGTGGCCATCGTGATCGGCGGCGGCAACTTCTTCCGGGGCGCTGAACTGCAGCAGCGCGGCATGGAGCGGGCCCGGGGCGACTACATGGCGATGCTGGGCACCGTCATGAACTGCCTGGCGTTGCAGGACTTCCTGGAGCGCGAGCACGGGATCGACACCCGAGTGATGACGGCGATCACGATGGGGCAGGTCGCCGAACCGTACATTCCGCGTCGGGCGATGCGGCACATGGAGAAGGGGCGCGTGGTGATCTTCGGTGCCGGCACCGGGATGCCGTACTTCTCCACCGACACCACCGCGGCGCAACGGGCTTTGGAGATCGGCTGCGAAGTGGTGCTGATGGCCAAAGCCGTGGACGGGGTGTACTCGGACGACCCGCGGACGAACCCGGATGCGAAGCTGTTCAAGACGATCACCCACCGCGAGGTGTTGGAGCGGGGGCTGAAGGTGGCCGATGCCACCGCGTTCAGCCTGTGCATGGACAACAACATGCCCATCCTGGTGTTCAACCTCCTCCAGGAGGGCAACATTGCGCGCGCGGTCAGTGGTGAGAAGATCGGAACGTTGGTAAGCACCCCGGCCCTACCGAGTGACTGAGCGTGCTGATCGCTGCTCGAAGCATGGGCCTTCGGTGCTTTACGCAGCGCAGCAAGCGACACTTGCAATGTCCACCGGTCGGCAACTTAAGGAGCAGCCGTGATCGATGAAGCACTTCTCGCAGGTGAGGAGAAGATGCAAAAGGCGGTGGAGGTGGCCCGGGAGGAGCTCGCCGGCGTCCGCACCGGGCGCGCGAATCCCGCGATGTTCTCCGGAATCACCGTCGACTACTACGGTTCGCCAACTCCGTTGAACCAGTTGGCCAGCATCAACGTGCCGGAAGCGCGGATGGTGATCATCAAGCCGTACGACGCCAGCCAGCTGAAGGCGATGGAGACCGCGATCCGCGACTCCGACCTCGGGGTCAACCCGACCAACGACGGCCAGATCATCCGAGTGGTGGTTCCTCAGATGACCGAGGAGCGCCGCAAGGAGATGGCCAAGCTCGCCAAGCAGAAGGGTGAAGAAGGCAAGATCACCGTGCGCAACATCCGGCGCAAGGTGAAGGAGGAGATCGACCGGTTCGTCAAGGACGGCGAGGTCGGCGAGGACGAAGGTGCGCGTGCTGAGAAGGAGCTCGACAGCCTCACGCACCGCTACGTCGGTCAGATCGATGAACTGGTCAAGAACAAGGAAGCTGAACTTCTCGAGGTCTGAGTGGTGACGGCCGGCCAACGCGAGGGCGAATCCGGTATGCCCGCGGACAGTCCGGAGACCCCTCCGTCTTCTTCGCGTGCCGGACGCGACCTTCCCGCAGCCATCGGCGTCGGGCTGGTGCTGGGTGCAGCGGTGGTCCTGTCCCTGCTGATGGTTCGGTATCTGTTCATCGGGATCGTGGCCGCCGCAGTAGCGGTGGCCACCGTCGAGTTGGCCGGAGCCCTGCGGCGTGGTGCTGGCATTCGGGTTTCCCTCTTCCCGGTGCTGGCAGGTGGTCAGGCGATGGTTTGGCTCTCCTGGCCGTTCGGGCTGCGGGGGGTGCTGCTGGCGTTCGTGGTCACCGTCCTGGGCTGCATGGTGTGGCGGTTCCGGGACGGCGTGGACGGATACCTGCGGGACGTCACAGCGTCCGTGTTCACCTCCGCGTACATCCCGCTGTTCGCTGCTTTCGCAGCGATGCTGGTGTTGCCGGAGGACGGCGCTTTCCGCGCCTTGTGCTTCATGATCGGCGTGGTGGTGTCGGACACCGCTGGCTACGCCTGCGGTGTGCTGTTTGGCAAGCACCCGATGGCACCGCGGATCAGTCCGAAGAAGTCCTGGGAGGGCTTCGCCGGATCGCTGGTGTTCGGCATGCTCGCCGGGGTGCTTTCGGTGCTCCTGCTGCTCGGTGGCCAGTGGTGGCACGGTTTGCTGTTCGGTGCTGCGCTGGCCTGCAGCGCGACGGTCGGCGATCTGATGGAATCGCTGATCAAGCGCGACCTGGGCATCAAGGACATGGGCAACATGCTGCCCGGCCACGGTGGGCTGATGGACCGGATGGATTCCTTGCTCCCGTCGGCCGCGGTGGCCTGGATGATGCTGTTCTTGCTGGTTCCTGCCTGATGCTGCGGTTGCGGAAACCGTCCCGGCCGGATGTGACGCCGAGCCCGAACATCTGGTACTGGCCGGACGTCTACGAAGTGGAGAACCGGGCGCAGGACTGCTCCGGAGCGGTGTGGCGCGTGCTGCGCGAGCAGTGCGACTGGTCCGGCCGGGACGTGGTGGACATCGGTTGTGGAACCGGGTTCCACTTGCCGCTGTTCGCCGCCACCGCCCGGAGCGTGGTCGGTGTCGAGCCGCACCCCGAGCTCGCCGAGCGGGCCCGGAAGCGGCTCGACGGCACTCCGGGAGTCGACGTGCGCGTGGCCAGTGCCCAGCGCCTGCCGCTGCCGGACGCGAGCGTTGACCTGGTGCACGCGCGCACCGCTTACTTCTTCGGCCCGGGCTGCGAGCCGGGGTTGGCGGAGGCGGAGCGGGTGCTGCGCCCCGGTGGTGCGATCGCCATCGTCGACTTGGACACCGCTCGCTCTCCGTACGGGGATTGGATGCGGGCGGACGCGCCGCACATCGATCCCGTCGAGATCGAATCGTTCTTCGACCGCCAGGGGTTCCGCAGTCTCCCGGTGGACACCCTGTGGCGGTTCCACCGCCGGGAGGACTTGGAGGCGGTGTTCGGCATCGAGTTCACCGAGCGGACCGCGCGCCGGGCGGCCCGGGAGACCCCGGGATTGACCGTTCCGGTCGGTTATCGGGTCCGGATCCGGCGGAAGACGCTGGTGGGCCGGTGAGGTTCGCGCGTCAACCCACTGCTCGGTGGTCGATGACGGCGAACGCGGCGCCCGAGTTGTCCGCCAGCAGTGCTGTTCGC
This sequence comes from Saccharopolyspora rectivirgula DSM 43747, assembly GCF_000497205.1. Taxonomy (GTDB): domain Bacteria; phylum Actinomycetota; class Actinomycetes; order Mycobacteriales; family Pseudonocardiaceae; genus Saccharopolyspora; species Saccharopolyspora rectivirgula. The sequence goes on along the minus strand of NZ_AYJW01000057.1, from coordinate 16,256 downwards.
CCGTGCGGGGTGTCGGCGGGTTCTTGGACCACCCGGCCGCCCAGTTCCCGGGCTTTCGCCGCCGCGGTGTCGGTGTCTTGTTCCGGGTTGACCTGGAAGTAGAGCTGCCAGTGCGGTGGCTGCGGGTCTTCCGGTGACGTGGTGACGCGCCCCAGGAGGGGTTGGTCCTGGACGAACCAGGTGGAGGAGCTGTTGTCGCTCTCCCTTTCCTGGCGGTAGCCGAGCAGGTCGGCGTAGAACTGGTCGACTCCGCTGTCGGGGGTGTGGAGTTCGGCCCAGCGGAGCATGCCCGCGTCGCCGTGGCCGAAGGTGTTCCGCGGAGGGCTTTCCCACAAACCCGTCACGGTCCCCGCCGGGTCGCGGATGATCAGGAATTTCTCGTCGTTGGGGGTGGTCACCGGGCCGGTGAGCACGGTGCCGCCCAGCTGCTGGACGCGTTCGACGGCTCGATCCGCCCCGCCGCACTCCAGGTACACGTTCCAGGACGTCGGCACGCCCGGTGGGCGCGGCAGCACCCCGGCGACCGGTTTGGCGTCCTTGAACGCGATGCTGTACTCGGTGACTTCTCGCCACCGCCAGCCGAACAGCCGGGTGTAGAAGTCCCGTGCGCTGCCGGCGTCGTCGGCGGCCAGGTCCGCCCAGGCCGGCGCGCCCACCGGAACGGTCATCGCCTCTCCTTCGCGCGGCCGCTGCTGTGCTCCCAGTGTCGGGTGGAAGGGGGTGTTCCGCACGGCCCAGGAGGAGCTGGAACGCACGTGGGACCGCCTCGCCGGTGATCGGAGGGCGTTGTTCACCGATCGGCGTTATCCGGCAGTGCCTTTTCCGCAACGGGAACGCCCCCGAATGACGCCTTGATCCACAGCGGTCGGCGTGATCGACTGTCTGGCAGTCACTGCGGATGCGCATGACTGGATGGGTTGCAGGACTGAGACGGTTGACGGGAGCGAAGACATGGCCGACCGCGCGGCAGCGCCGGTTACCGCGGGTTTGAGCCAGCTAGCTCGAATGGACCGGTTCGAGCGGAACCGCGTTATGCGCCAGCTCTGCAGGCAGCACCCGGCTTTCCGGGAGCAGTTGCAGCGGGTGGTGTGGGCCCGGGGCATTGCCTTGGCTTCCGGGCTGGTGCTGGCGTTGGCGGTGGTTTTCCTGTGCGAGCAGGCCCCGCTTTGGCTCGTGGGGGGTCTGGTGTTGGCCGGTCTGGTCGGCTTCGGCTACGTCGCCGTGACGCTCACCGACAACCGGTTCGATCTGCTGCTGGCGGTTCTCGGTGCGCACAGCAGCGATGAGCTGCGCGGGGCGCTGGATCCCGAGCAGGTCCACCACGAGCAGCAGGAGGGTGGCGCGGCGCGGCGGTCGCGGGCCTTCCGGTTCTCCTCGGTGGTTCGCCGGCTGCGCGATGGGCTAGTGCTGCACACTGATTGACAGCGCGGTCGCGATCTCGTCCCCCAGGAAGTGGGTGGTGCTGTTCGGGGGTTCTCCGACGCGCACCACCAGTGGTCCGCCGAACGGCTTGCGCTCCAAGATCTCGATCCGGGCGCCGAGGATCATGCCGTTCTCGGTGAGGTAGCGCAGCAGTTCCGAGTCGGTGTCCCAGACCCGGGCGATGGTTCCCACGGTTCCGGGCTCGGAGTGGTCGAGCAGTTGGGTCGCCGGGCTCTCCAGCTTGCCGTCCGCGCTGGGGATCGGATCGCCGTGCGGGTCCTGGGTGGGGTAGCCGAGTTTGGCGGCGATGTGCTCGATGAGTTCGTCGGAGACCGCGTGCTCCAGCGTGTCCGCTTCTTGGTGCACCTCGTCCCAGGTGTAGTTGAGCTCTTCGACGAGGAAGAGCTCGATGAGCCGGTGGCGGCGGAGCACGTCGTAGGCCAGCCGCCGGCCTTCAGCGGTCAGCGTCACGCTACGGTAGCGCACGTGGGTGACCAGACCCAGCTGCGCCAGCTTGTTGATCATTCCGGAGACCGAAGAAGGGCTCAGGCCCAAGCGCTGCGTCAAAGTGGTGTTGGTGACGGGCACGCCGCGCTCGCTGAGCCCGTAGATCGCCCTCAGGTAGTCCTCGACTGACGGTGATGGGCGCCCGGCCATACTCGTCATACTTTCACGATACGGGTGTCGAATTGTTCACGGGCGAGCTATTATCCGCCCGCCGGTAGCGGCGCACGAGCTTCGGCACCAGTCCTTCGCGCGGTGCGGCCAGGTAAGCGGCCGCGAACACCGCGGTCTGGCAGATCACGATCATCCCACCCGTCGACGTGTCCAGGTGGAAGCTCAGGTAGGTGCCGGTCACCGCGCTGAGCACCGAGGTGCTGGCGGCGGTGGCGAGCATCGTCGGGAACCGCCGGGCGAGCAGGAACGCGGTGGCGCCGGGTGTGATCAGCATGGCGGTGACCAGGATCACCCCCACTGCTTGGAGTGCGACCACGACGGTCAACGCCAGCATGCCCAGCAGCAGCGCGTTGAGCCGCCTGGTGTTCAGCCCGATCGCGTGCGCGTGCGTGGGGTCGAACGCGAACAGGGTCAGATCGCGGTGCTTGAGCAGGGCCGCGGTCAGCACCAGGGCCGCGATGAGCAGCACCTGGAAGATGTCCCGGTCGCTGACGCCGAGGACGTTGCCGAACAGGATGTGGTTCAGGTCCACCTGGCTGGGGATCCGGGACACCAGCACCAGGCCCACGGCGAACAGGCCGGTGAAGACCACGCCGATCGCGGCGTCCCCTTTGAGCCGGGTGGTGTTGCGCACCCCGGAGATCAGCGCGACCGCCAGGGCGCCGAAGACGAACGCGCCGAGGGAGAACGGCAGGGCGAGCAGGTAGGCCAGCACGATCCCCGGCAGCACCGCGTGCGACACCGCGTCCCCGAGCAGGGACCAGCCGATGAGGGTGATCCAGCAGGACAAGATGGCGCAGACCACCCCGGCCACCAGGCTCACCAGCAGGGCTCGGCGCATGAACCCGAACTGCAGGGGTTCGACGAGCCACACCAGCAGGTCACTCATCCGGTCTCCACTTCGTCGTTGATGCCGAACGTCCGGGCGAGGGTTTCCGGGACGACGACCTCTTCCACCGGGCCAGCCGCGATGACCCGTTGCTGCAGGAGGATGGCCTCATCGCACAGTTCGGGGACGCTGGCCAGGTCGTGGGTGGAGATCAGGATCGTGCGGCCCTCCGCGCGCAGCTGCTGCAGCTGCGCGGTGATGACCGCTTCGGACCTGCGGTCCACGCCGGCGAACGGTTCGTCCAGGAACATCAACCGGGCCTGCTGGGCGATGGCCCGGGCGATGAAGGCGCGTTTGCGCTGCCCCCCGGACAGCGCCCCGATCGGTCTGGTGGCCAGTTCGGTGAGTCCCACCCGTTCCAGCGCGTCGGCCACCGCGCGGCGGTCCGCGGCGCGCAGGCGCCGGGTGATGCCCAGGTGGCCGTACCTGCCCATGGACACGACGTCGGCGACCGTCACGGGGAAGGACCAGTCGACGGCTTCGGTCTGCGGCACGTAGGCGACCAGGCCTTCCCGGCGCGCGGTGCGCTGGTCCCGGCCCAGCAGCTGGACCGTGCCGCGATCGGGTTTGAGCAGTCCGAGGAGGGTCTTGAACAGGGTGGACTTGCCGGAGCCGTTCATGCCCAGCAGGGCGCATATGCGGGCTTCGTCGACGGTCGCGGAGACGTCGTCCAGGGCCAGGGTGTCCCCGTAGTGCACGGTGATGTTGCGGGCCGTTATCGCGCTCAACGCTGTTCTCCTCGCAGACCGTCGACGATGCTGTCGATGTCGTGGCGCAGCAGGTCCAGGTAGGTGGGGACGGGGCCGTCGGGGGTGGACAGGGAGTCCACGTACAGCTTGCGGCCGAGTTCGGCCCCGGTTTCCGCGGCGACTTGGCGTTGCGCTTCGTCGTTGACGGTGGATTCGCAGAAGACGGTGGGCACGCCGTTGTTCCGGACGAACTCGGTGGTGGCCTTGATCTGCTGGGGAGTGCCTTCTGCGTGGCTGTTGACCGGCCACAGGTACGCCTCCTGCAGGCCGGCGTCGCGGGCCAGGTAGGAGAAGGCGCCTTCGCAGGTCACCAGTGCGCGGTGGTTCGGCGGCAAGGTGGCCACGGCGTCCCGCAGGCGCTGGTCCAGTTCGTCGAGCTGCCGCAGGTAGGCGTCGGCGTTGGCGCGGAAGTCGGCGGCGTGCTCGGGGTCCAGTCGGATGAACGCGTCCCGGATGTTGCGCACGTAGACCTGGGCGGCCTTCGGGGACATCCAGGCGTGCGGGTTGGCCGCGCCGCGGTGTTCCCCGCTGCGGATCGGGATGGGCTGGATCCCATCGGTTATCGTCACGTGCGCTGCTTCGCTGCGCTCGACGAACTTGGCGAACCAGCGCTCCAGGCCGAGGCCGTTGTCGAGCACCAGGTCGGCTTTGGCCGCTTTGAGCATGTCGCTCGGGGTGGGCTCGTAGTCGTGCACTTCGGCGCCCGGTTTGGTGATCGAGGAGACTTCGATGTGCGGTTCGCCGATGTGGCGGGCCATGTCGGCGATCACGGTGAACGTGGTGACCACCTGCTTCTTGCCGGTGTCGGGGTCGCTGGCCCCGGTCCCGCAGGCGGTGCTGAGCAGCATCGCGGCCAGCGCGAGGACGCTCAGTTTTCGCAACAGGGGAATTCGCGATTTCGCCACACCGAAACCCTAACCGGTGCACCGGGGGGCACCAAGTGAGCCTTCTGCACGTGGGAGACTGGAACACGCTATGACTTCGACTTCTCTTCCGCTTGTGTTCGAGGCACCCCGGAGGGGGATGCCGCCGCGGCACCTCGCCGACCTGTCGGCAGAGGAGCTGCGAGCAGCCGTGACCGAGCTGGGGGAGAAGCCGTTCCGGGCGCGCCAGCTCGCCCACCACTACTTCGCCCGGTTGAACACCGACGCCGAGGCCATGACCGATCTGCCCGCGAGCAGTCGGGACAAGCTCGTCGGGCAGCTGATGCCGCCGCTGCTCACCCCGGTGCGCTACACCGACACCGACGGCGGGACCACGCGCAAGACGCTGTGGCGGGCGCACGACGGCACGCTGCTGGAGAGCGTGCTGATGCGGTACCCCGACCGCGCCACCGTGTGCATCTCCAGCCAAGCCGGGTGCGGGATGGCCTGCCCGTTCTGCGCCACCGGCCAAGGCGGTTTGAAGCGCAACCTGTCGACCGCCGAGATCGTCGAGCAGGTGCGCGCGGCGGCCGCCGCGATGCGCGACGGGGACATGCCCGGCGGGCCGGGGCGGTTGTCCAACGTGGTGTTCATGGGGATGGGCGAGCCGCTGGCGAACTACAAGCGGGTGCTCAACGCCGTGCACCGGATCTGCGATCCGCAGCCGAACGGGTTCGGGCTCTCGCAGCGGTCGGTGACCGTTTCCACGGTGGGCGTGGTCCCGGCCATCCGGCGGATGACCGCGGAGGGGCTGCAGGTGACGCTCGCGGTGTCGCTGCACACCCCGGACGACGAGCTGCGGGACACCTTGGTGCCGGTGAACAACCGCTGGAAGGTGGCCGAGGTGCTGGAGGCGGCCCGGGGTTACGCGGACCAGACCGGGCGCCGGGTTTCGATCGAGTACGCGCTGATCCGCGACGTCAACGACCAGCCGTGGCGCGCTGATCTGCTGGGCAAGCTGCTGCACGAGCACCTGGGGCAGTTCGCGCACGTGAACCTGATCCCGCTCAACCCCACTCCCGGCAGCAAGTGGGACGCCAGCCCCAAGCCGGTGCAGCGCGAGTTCGTCCGGCGGGTCCGGGCGGCGGGAGTGCCGTGCACCGTCCGGGACACCCGGGGGCAGGAGATCGCCGCCGCTTGTGGCCAGCTGGCCGCTGAGGGCTGACTCACCTGGCGCTGTCCGCGCCCCGGTTCCGGGTGGATCATGGATCCGGGGGGTTGGCTGCCGAAGGGGTGAGGAGCTGTGCACCAGACCTCGGCCGCGGCCGCGGCCGCTGTCGCCGTCGTCTTCAGCTGGTTGGGCATGGTGCTGGCGATTTCCTTCCTGGAAGCGCCGTTGAAGTTCCGCGCGCCCGGGGTCACCACCCGGATCGGGTTGGGGATCGGTCGGCTGGTGTTCCGCGCGCTCAACGCCGTCGAGGTGGTGCTCGCGGTCGCCGTCGCCCTGCTGATCGCGTTCGCCGCTGCCCCGATGCCGGTGCTCGTGCTGACCGCGGGAGCGGTGCTGGTGCTGGCCGGGCAGCTGGTGGGGGTGCGCCCCAGCTTGAACCGGCGCACGGCGCAGGTGCTGGCCGGCGCGGAAGGGCCGCGTTCCCGAGCGCACGCGTGGTACGTGGCGCTGGAAGTGATCAAGGTGGCGCTGTTGGTGGCGCTGGGCGTGCTGCTGATCGCGCAGCTGCTGTGACCCACCGACGGGAACGGAATCGTTTCGATTCTTGTTGACGTCCTCGGAGGACGTCGCGAAGAGGGAGAGCATGACCGCAGCAATCGGAAATTGGGTCGCCGGTGAGCAGGTCACCAGCGACCAGGCGTTCGAAGTGCACCACCCCTACGACGGGAAGGTCGTGGGCACCGCCTGCTTCGCCACCGATGCCGAGGTGGAGCGCGCAGTGTCCGCGGCGCACGCGTGCCAGCGGGAGTTCGCCGCGCTGCCCGCGCACGTGCGGGCCGGGGCGCTCGACCACGTCGTCCGCCGGTTGCAGGAGCGCGCCGAGGAAGTGGCCCAGCTCATCACGGCGGAGAACGGCAAGCCGATCACCTGGGCCCGGGCCGAGGTGAACCGGAGCATCTCCACGTTCCGGTGGGGCGCCGAGGAAGCCAGGCGGTGGTCCGGGCAGCTGCAGCGGCTGGACACCGACCAGGGCGGCACCGGTCGAATGGCGTTGATCCGGCGCAAACCGAAGGGGCCGGTGCTGGGCATCACCCCGTTCAACTTCCCGCTGAACCTGGTCGCGCACAAGGTGGCCCCGGCGCTGGCGGTCGGAGCCCCGATCGTGCTCAAACCGGCGCCCAAGACCCCGCTGTCCGCGCTGCTGCTCGGCGAGATCCTCGCCGAAACCGAGCTGCCCGCGGGCAGCTGGTCGGTGTTGGTGACGACGAACGAGAAGGCGCCCGAACTGGTCGCCGACCCCAGGCTGCCGGTCGTGTCGTTCACCGGTTCCGGGCCGGTGGGCTGGCAGATCCGGGACTCGGTGCCGCGCAAGCACGTCACCCTGGAGCTCGGCGGGAACGCGGCGGTCTACGTCAACTCGGACTGGCCGGACCTGGACCACGCGGCCGAGCGCATCGCCACCTTCGCGATGTACCAGGCCGGGCAGTCCTGCATCTCGGTGCAGCGGGTCTACGCCCACCGGGACGTCCACGACGAGCTGGCCGAACGGGTCACCAAGGCCGTCGCCGCCCAGACCACCGGCGATCCGCGGGAGGAGAGCACCAAGGTCGGCCCGTTGATCGACGAGGCGGCCGCGGAGCGGGTGGAGCAGTGGATCGAGGAAGCCGTCGCCGCCGGTGCCTCGGTGCTGACCGGGGGCACCCGGGAGGGCACCACCATCGCCCCCACGGTGCTGGCCGGGGTGCCCGAAGAGGCGAAGGTGTGCTCCGAGGAGGTCTTCGGGCCGGTGCTGACGATCGCCCCGGTCGACTCGGTCGACGAAGCGTTCCGCCGGATCAACGACTCCCGCTACGGCCTGCAGGCCGGGGTCTTCACCCGGGACCTGCAGCTGGCGTTCCGCGCCTCGGCGGAGCTGGAGGTCGGCGGCGTGGTGATCGGCGACGTGCCGAGCTTCCGGGCCGACCAGATGCCCTACGGCGGGGTCAAGGAGTCCGGCGTGGGCAAGGAAGGCGTGCGGGCCGCGATGACCGACATCACCGACGAGGTCGTCACCGTGCTGACGGGCATCCAGGTGTGACCGGACAGCAGAAGTGCCGCCCGATCCGGATCGGGCGGCACTTCTCGCATCAGGCCTGTTTCGTCAGTTCAGCGACGCCACGGAGTCCGACGCCGGCGCAGGTCGATGAGCAGGCCGATCGCCAGCACGACGGCGACGAGGATCAGGTAGATGTCCTCGACCTTGAACTGGTCGCCACCGCTGAGGATGCCCTGGTGGTTGCCGATCAGCATGACGAGGCATGCGAAGACGGAGAACCAGCCGGCGATCTGGGTGCCCTTCGGGAAACCACCGTGCCAACCCCACTCGACCGACGGTTCCTCGGCCGGGTCAATGGCCTGGCTGGGCTTCTTCTCCAGCTCAGTGCTCGCCACTTTCCCCTCCTGTGCCACACCGGCCACTGCCGGACCCTGCTGGTTGCACCCGACCGCGAGGATCGGTTGTCCTCCATCCTTGCACACGCCCGCTGCGGTCGGGTTCCCGCCTGCCCGGCGCACCGGCCGTCGCGCAAGGTAGCGGCGCGGGTGCTGTCCGGTCAGCTGGTCGTCACGCCGCGGATTCCGTGATTTACCTACCGTCCAGCCCCGGCCCGGAGCCGTTTCAGGGAGAATGTGCCCGATGCACGCCGTGACTCCGAACTCCGACGCAGTGGATACCGCACCGCAGCAGCGCACTGTCGTGGTGCTCGGCTCCACCGGTTCCATCGGAACCCAAGCCCTCGATGTGATCCGCAACAACCCGCAGCGCTTCCGGGTGGCCGGGATCGCCGCTAGCGGGAGCGATCCGCAAACCCTGGCCAAGCAAGCCATCGAGTTCGGGGTCGACACGGTGGCGGTCGCCAACGCCGCCGCGCTGACCGACGTGCAGCAGGCGCTGCGCGCGGCCGCCGAGGGGGTGCCGCACGGCACCATCCGGTTGCCGAAGCTGCTCGCCGGGCCGGAAGCGGTGCTCGAGCTGATCCACAGCACCCCGGCGGACGTGGTGCTCAACGCGGTGGACGGTTCCCGCGGGCTGACCGCCACGCTGGCGGTGCTGGCCACCGGCGCGAAACTGGCCCTGGCCAACAAGGAGTCCCTGGTCGCGGGTGGTCCGCTGGTGCTCAAGCAGGCGGCGCCGGACCAGATCGTGCCGGTGGATTCGGAGCACTCGGCGCTGGCCCAGTGCCTGCGGGGCGGCCGGTCCAGCGAAGTCGAACGGCTGGTGCTGACCGCTTCCGGTGGCCCGTTCCGGGGCCGGAAGAAGGAAGACCTGGCCGGGGTGACGGTGGAGCAGGCGCTGGCGCACCCCACGTGGTCGATGGGCAACGTGGTGACGATCAACTCGGCCACCCTGGTGAACAAGGGGCTGGAGCTGATCGAGGCGCACCTGCTGTTCGGGGTGCCCTACGACCGCATCGACGTGGTGGTGCACCCGCAGTCCATCGTGCACTCGATGGTCACCTTCGCGGACGGCTCGACCTTGGCCCAGGCCAGTCCGCCCGACATGCGGATCCCGATCGCGCTCGGGTTGAACTGGCCGGAGCGGGTGCCGGAGGCCGCCCCGGCGCTGTCCTTCCAGCAGGCCCAGGCGTGGCAGTTCGAGCCGCTGGACAGCGACACCTTCCCAGCGGTGGACCTGGCGCGGGAGGCCGGCAGTCGGGGAGGATGCCTGCCGGCGGTCTACAACGCGGCCAACGAGGAGGCCCTCGCGGCTTTCGTGCAGGGGAAGCTGGGGTTCCCGGGGATCGTGCAGACTGTCAGCGAGGTGCTCGCCGAAGCCGATCGGTGGCAGGCCGAACCGGCGGACGTGGAGGAGGTCTTCGCGGCCGAGGAGTGGGCGCGCTCGCGAGCACGCGAAATCGCCGCTGGGAGGGCGAACTAGATGCTTGTCGTCGTCGGCATCGTCGTCTTTTTCGTCGGGCTGCTGTTCTCCATCGCCTGGCACGAGCTCGGCCACCTGGCCGCCGCCAAGCTCTTCGGCATCAAGGTCACCCAGTACATGGTCGGTTTCGGCCGCACCATCTGGTCCCGCAAGATCGGTGACACCGAGTACGGCGTGAAGCTCATCCCGTTCGGCGGCTACATCCGGATGATCGGCATGTTCCCGCCGAAGAAGGACGAGGAGTACGGGCGCACCGCCTCGTCCGCGCCGTGGCGGATGATGATCGAGGACGCCCGCGAGGCGGCCGCCGAGGAAGTCACGCCCGAGGACCAGCACCGGCAGTTCTACCAGCGCAAACCGTGGAAGCGGATCATCGTGATGGTGGCCGGCCCGGTGATGAACCTGATCCTGGCGGTCGGCATCTTCGCGGCGATCCTGATGGGGCACGGCATCCAGCAGGGGACCACGACCGTCTCCTCGGTCAGCGAGTGCGTGCTGCCCGCCACCGCGGACACCACGCAGTGCCCGCCCGGGGCTCCGCCCTCGCCGGCGGCGGCCGCGGGCTTCCGCCCGGGGGACCGGATCGTGGAGTTCAACGGTCGCCCCTACGAGTCGTGGGAGGACCTGCAGCTGGCCATCCGGGAGTCCTCCGGCACGGTTTCGGTCGTGGTGGAGCGGGACGGGCAGCTGCTGACGCTGCACCCGACCTTGCTGCAGACCGAGCGGCCCAAGTTGAACTCGCCGAGCGAGTACGAAACGGTCGGCTTCCTGGGGTTGACCCCCACGATGCAGCTGGTCAAGCAAGACCTGGGCGGGGTCGTGGAGACGATCGGCGGCTTCGTCAGCCTCACCGCGCAGAAGGTGGTCGAGCTCCCGCAGCGGATTCCGGACCTCGTTTCCGCCATCGCCGGTGGTGAGCGCGAGCAGGACACCCCGGTGAGCATCGTCGGGGCCAGTCGGCTGGGTGGCGAGGTGCTGGCTTCGGAGGAGTTCGGCGGGTTCGACGACCGGATCATGGTCATGTTCAACCTGCTGGCCGGGGTCAACCTGTCCCTGTTCGTGCTGAACATGCTCCCGATCCTGCCGCTGGACGGCGGGCACATCGCCGGTGCGCTGTGGGAGTCGGTGCGGCGCGGTTTCGCCAAGCTGACCCGCCGGCCGGACCCGGGGCCGTTCGACACCGCGAAGCTGATGCCGCTGGCGTACGCGGTGAGCTTGCTGTTCATCGCGTACTCGCTGCTGATCGTGGTGGCGGACATCGTCAATCCGGTCACGTTCCTGTAGGGGAGCGGGGCCGTCGCGGAAGCTCCTCCCGCGCGGGTTTCCGCTGGACAGACGCCTGATTGCCGCTGAATGGCGGAATCGGAACGGGGAGATGGCGGACACCGGCTGTGTCCGGCCGGATGTGGCCGCGCCGGTATCGTGGACGCGAGCGGTATGTCCGCCGTCGCGCAGAACGCAGATCTGGAGAGGAACCGATGACCGTCGATCTCGGCATGCCCGCAGGACCGGCCCCGGTGCTTGCGGAACGGCGTAAGACCCGGCAGTTGCACGTCGGGCCGGTCGGCGTGGGCAGTGACTACCCGATCTCCGTGCAGAGCATGACCACCACCAACACGGCGGATGTCAACAGCACGCTGCAGCAGATTGCCGAGCTGACCGCCGCGGGCTGTGACATCGTCCGGGTGGCGTGCCCGAGCGCGGACGACGCGGAAGCCCTGCCGGCGATCGCGAAGAAGTCCAAGATCCCGGTCATCGCTGACATCCACTTCCAGCCGAAGTACGTGTTCAAGGCGATCGAGGCCGGCTGCGCCGGGGTGCGGGTGAACCCGGGCAACATCAAGAAGTTCGACGACAAGGTCAAGGAGATCGCCCAGGCCGCCAAGGACCACGGCACTCCGATCCGGATCGGGGTCAACGCGGGTTCGCTGGACCCGCGGTTGCTGAAGAAGTACGGCAAGGCCACCCCGGAGGCGCTGGCCGAGTCGGCGCTGTGGGAAGCGAGCCTGTTCGCCGAGCACGACTTCCACGACCTGAAGATCTCGGTCAAGCACCACGACCCGGTGGTGATGGTGCGGGCCTACGAGATCCTCGCCGAGCAGTGCGACTACCCGCTGCACCTGGGGGTGACCGAGGCGGGGCCCGCGTTCCAGGGCACGATCAAGTCCGCGGTGGCCTTCGGTGCGCTGCTGCGCCAGGGCATCGGGGACACCATCCGGGTGTCGCTGTCGGCTCCTCCGGTGGAGGAGATCAAGGTCGGTCAGCAGATCCTGGAGTCGCTGAACCTGCGTCCGCGTCGGCTGGAGATCGTGTCGTGCCCGTCCTGCGGTCGCGCCCAGGTGGACGTGTACAAGCTGGCCGACGAGGTGACCGCCGGGCTGGAGGGCCTGGAGGTGCCGCTGCGCGTCGCGGTGATGGGCTGCGTGGTCAACGGCCCGGGCGAGGCCCGGGAGGCCGACCTCGGGGTGGCCTCCGGCAACGGCAAGGGGCAGATCTTCGTGAAGGGCGAGGTCATCAAGACGGTGCCCGAGCACAAGATCGTCGAGACGTTGATCGAAGAGGCGATGCGGATCGCCGAGGAGAACGGCGACGAGGTGAAGGGCAACCCGACCGTCACCGTCAGCTGATCACTACTCCGAATGGGTGAGTGCAATCCGTTCGGGTGTGGTGCGAGCCGGGGAGTGGCGCTGTTCCCGCGGATTTCTGGCACTCTTACCGAGTGCTGAAACTTGCCGGTGCACGCCTACTGGATGACGGGGATGCGCCTCTCGTCCACGCCGTTCTCTCCGCTTCCCCGGTCGAGTCCTGCATGGTCGCTTCCCGGGTGGAGGAGGTCGGCCTGCATCCCCTCCGATTAGGCGGAGAGCTGTGGGGCTACGGCCAGAACCTGAGCGGATTGTGCTTCTCCGGGGCGAACCTGGTCCCGCTGCGCGGTGATCAGGACGCGATGCGGGCCTTCGCCGAGCGTTCGCTGCGCCGCCGGCGCATGTGCTCTTCCTTGGTGGGGCCTGCTGAGCAGGTGCTCTCCCTGTGGGAGCTGCTGGAGGACGAGTGGGGGCCGGCCCGGGAAGTGCGCGCCGACCAGCCGCTGATGGTCCTGTCGGAATCACCGGCGGTGGCGCCGGACCCGCTGGTCCGCCGGGTCCGTCCGGAAGAACTGGACGTCTACCTGCCGGCCGCGATCGCCATGTTCACCGAGGAGGTCGGCATCGACCCGTCGCGGGACGGCGGGGCGGCCAACTACCGGGCGAGGGTGTCGAACCTGATCTCTGCCGGGCGCGCGTTCGCGCGGTTCGAGAACGGTGAAGTGGTCTTCAAGGCCGAGATCGGGGCGCTTTCCCGCACCGTGGGGCAGATCCAAGGGGTGTGGGTGCACCCCGATCGGCGCAGCACCGGGCTCGGCACCGCGGGCACCGCTGCGGTGGCCGACCGGTTGATCCGGGAATTCGGGCGAATCGCCAGCCTCTACGTCAACGACTTCAACATCGCCGCCCAGATCGCCTACCGCAAGGTCGGCTTCCGGCAGATCGGTTCGTTCAGCACCGTTCTGCTGTAGGCGCCCGCGGGCTCGGCGCGTTCGACCGGCGCAGTCGCCGCTGGTGAGGGCTTTTTTCGCGACCGAGTGGCGGTCACCTGTTGTCAGCCCCCGACCGGTTCCCGGCATACTCGCCTGCATGTTCCGTCTGCGGTTGGCCGTGGTGGCCGCGGCAGCGCTGCTGCTGATCCCGTTGACCGCCTGCACCGGTCGTTCCGACACCGAGGTGGTCCGGTCGTTCCTCGACGCGCTGGCCGCCGGGAACGTCGCGGCAGCTGCCGGAGAAACCGACTCGCCGCAGCAGGCGCAGCGGTCGTTGGAGGCTTCCCACCGGCAGCTGGAGCCGGAGTCAGTCTCGACATCCCTCCTCGGCATCCGGGAGACCGGAGGTGGCGAGCAGGTCGCCGACTACGAGATCACCTGGCGGTTCGGTGACGGCCAGGACTGGCGCTACCGGAGCCGGGCCCCGTTGACCGACACCGATGACGGTCGGAAGGTGCGCTGGTCGCCGGCGGTGCTGCACCCGCAGCTGGAGCCGGGGCAGACCCTCGCCCGCAGGCAGCAGCAGCCGCTGCTGTCCCCGGTGCTCGATCGCGACGGCGTCCCGCTCATGTCGCCGGACCAGGTCGTCTCGATCACCCTCGATCCGAAGCAGGCGGGAGACGTCGCCGCGGTGGCCGGGTCGCTGGCCGATGCGCTGGGCGAGATCGAGCCCTCGATAACCCAGCAGTCCATCCTGGACGGGGTCGAGCAGAACCCGGATTCGCCGTACTCGGTGGTCAGCCTGCGCCGGGACGACTACGAGCGGGTCAAGGACCGCATCCACGACTTGCCCGGGGTGCGGTTCCCCGTCCAGGACAGGCTGTTGGCCACCGAGAGCGGCTACGCCTCCCAAGCGCTCTCCGGGGTGTCCCAGCTGGCCACCGAGCAGGCAACGGAGCGGGCGGGGTGGAAGGTCGTCGCGCTCGACCGGAGCGGTGCGGAGGTGCGCGAGCTGCACGCCACGGACTCCCAACCGGCCCCGGTCACCGAGACCACTCTCAGCGACCGGGTGCAGCGGGCCGCGGAACGGGCGGTCGACCCGGTCCCGCAGGCGGCGATGCTGGTGGCCGTGCAGCCCTCCACCGGGGAGCTGCTCGCGGTGGCGCAGAACGAGCCCGCCGACGCGCAGGGGTCGTTGGCGCTCAGCGGCCAATACCCGCCCGGGTCGACCTTCAAGACCGTCACCGCGACCGCCGTTCTGGAGTCCGGGGCAGCGGGGATCGACACCCCCGTGGAGTGCCCGCCCACCAAGACCTTCAACGGTCGGGTGATCCCCAACGACGAGGAGTTCGACCTGGGCACGGTCCCGCTGCGCACCGCGTTCGCGCACTCCTGCAACACCACGTTCGCGCAGCTCGCGGTCGACCAGGAACCCGGCTCGCTGCCGGAGGCGGCCGAAAAGCTGGGTTTGGGCGTGGACTTCGAGATGCCCGGGGCGGTGACCATCACCGGGAACGTGCCCCGGAGCGAGGACACCGTGCAGCGGGCGGAGAACGGCATCGGTCAGGGCAAGGTCGTGGCCAGTCCGTTTGGCATGGCGCTGGTGGCGGCCTCGGCCGCCAACGGGAGCATGCCGGTGCCGAAGCTCATCCGGGGGAGCGAGACGGAGGCGGACGCCGCCCCGCCGCCGTTGGCGCCGGAGGCCGCGGACCAGTTGCGCGCCATGATGCGCGAAGTGGTGACCGGGGGCACCGCGACTCGACTGCAGGGTGCGGGAGAGGTCGCGGGGAAGACCGGTACCGCGCAGTACGGGGACGGCTCGCGCGCGCACGGCTGGTTCATCGGCTACCGGGACGATCTGGCGTTCGCGGTGCTGATCACCGATGCCGGTTCGTCCGGTCCGGCGGTGGACCTGGCGGGCGACTTCCTCAACGGGCTGTGAGGCGCAGCTGTTCGGGAAATCACACGGCGGGCGCGGCCGCCGGTGGTTCCGCTGCGCGGTAGGGGGTTTCCGCCTGCATCGCGGTCGGGGCCGCTCGTGGGTGGTGCGGCGGAACGGTTCCCACCGGAAGGGTGTTCTTCGCTGCTGCGTTCGACGGTTGGAACTCACCGCCCGGTAAATCGATCCGGTGCTCGTGGTTAGAGTGGAAGGTATGCCGGTACGAGCTCCGTTGCAGCCAGGCGTTCAGACGCCGCGTCGCCAGGTCCCCGCACACATCGAACGTCCCGAGTACGTCGACAAACCGGCGCCCAAGCCGAACACCGACGGGCACGTTCAGCCTCCCGAGGTCATCGAAGCGATGCGGGTGGCCGGCAAGCTGGCTGCGCAGGCTCTGGTCGAGGCGGGCAAAGTGGTGCGTCCCGGCATCACCACGGACGACATCGACGCGGTGGTGCACGAGTTCTTCTGCGACCACGGCGTCTACCCGTCCCCGCTGGGCTACCGGGGTTTCCCGAAGTCGTGCTGCACCTCGCTGAACGAGGTCATCTGCCACGGCATCCCGGACTCGACGGTGATCCAGGAAGGCGACATCGTCAACGTCGACGTGACCGGTTACGTCAACGGGGTGCACGGTGACACCAACGCCACCTTCATGGCGGGCGAGGTCTCCGAAGAGGTCCGGCTGCTGGTGGAGCGCACCCACGAGGCGATGATGCGCGGCATCAAGGCCGCCAAGCCCGGCCGCCAGATCAACGTGATCGGGCGGGTCATCGAGTCCTACGCCAAGCGCTTCGGCTACGGCGTGGTCCGCGACTTCACCGGGCACGGCATCGGCCGGTCCTTCCACAGCGGCCTGGTGGTGCTGCACTACGACGACCCGTCGATGCAGACGATCCTGGAGCCGGGGATGACCTTCACCATCGAGCCGATGATCACCCTGGGTGGCATCGACTACGACATCTGGAGCGATGGTTGGACGGTCACCACCAAGGACAAGAGCTGGACCGCGCAACCATCGCTCCAGATGTCGTAGTCGATGCCACCCAGGGTGATCATCGGCTCGATGGTGAAGGAGAAGAACGGCAGCAGCACCGCGCCGGTGGCGTACA
>NZ_AYJW01000056.1 GCF_000497205.1 Saccharopolyspora rectivirgula DSM 43747 | reverse complement strand
CCGCTCCGCGCTGGCACAAAACAATTTACACCCCCACCGAACACCGCCGAACACCACCCCCCACAAAACAACAAAACACCAGGTCAACGGGAGTAAAACCACCCGTTGAGGCGAGCGAGCCATACCTCGTCAACTCGCTCCGGTCATGTCCCCGATCGGGTGGTTCTTGATCTTCACCGAGCCTCCTCCGAACACCGTCGGTAGCCTGCGTCTCAACCGTCAACACGGGGGGTAGCAGTGGACGCAACACCGATCTACACAGAGCTGCGGAACACTCTGATGGACCCGGAGGACAACGACTGGGGGCCGAGCGATCCACCGGAGTTCGCCGCTGCGCTGGCCGAGAAGCTGGAGCACGCGAAAACGACGAAAGCGGCGAAGAGCAAGAAGACCGGTTCCCGGAGCCGCGCGCGTCGGCAGCGGACCAGCAAGCAGTAGGCCCGCGACCACCGCACCGGGGGACGCGGTCTCGCGCCCCGCGGGGTTCAACCGCAGTGGGCAGCAGGAGTTCTTGGCCGGTGCCGTCCGTTGCTCACGTCGTGAACTGGCGCTGCTGCACCGGATCGGGCACCGGCACCGAATCCAACAACTGCCGGGTGTACTCGTGCTGCGGTTCGGCCAGCACCTCCCCGCAGTCCCCGCTCTCCACGACCTCGCCCCGGCGCATCACCGCGACCCGCTCGGCCAGTTCGCTGACCACGGCCAGGTCGTGGCTGATGAACAGGCAGCCGAACCGCCATTCCCGCTGGAGTTCCCGCAGCAGCTCGAGCACCGCGTCCTGCACCGAAACGTCGAGCGCGCTGGTGGGTTCGTCGGCGATCAGCAATTCCGGTCCGAGGGCCAGCGCGCGGGCGATGCTGACCCGCTGGCGCTGACCACCGGACAGTTCGTGCGGGTACCGGTCGCGCATCCGGCTGTCCAGTCCCACGGCGTCCAGCAGCTCATCCACCCGGCGCGCCAGTTCCCTGCCGCGGGCGACGCGGTGCAGCCGCAGCGGTTCCGCAATGGTGCTGCCGATCGTCATCCGGGGGTCGAGGGACGAGGCGGGGTCCTGGAAGACCAGTCCGATGTTCCGGCGCACCTTCCGCAGTGCGCGGCGGGAGAGCCGGGTGATGTCGGCCCCGGCGAGGGTGATCCGGCCGGCAGCTGGCTCGACCAGCCTGGCCACCGCTCTGCCCACGGTGGACTTCCCGGAACCGGACTCCCCCACCAGGGCCGTGGTTCCACCGCGACCGACCTGCAGGGAAACCCCGTTCACCGCGGTGTGCCCGCGGTACTCCACCACCAGCTCGGAGACGTCCAGGAGCGGGTCCGCCCCGGGATCCCGGGTCCGCTCCCGCTCGGAGACCACCAGCCGGGGCACCGCGGCGAGCAGTTCCGCGGTGCGCGGGTGCTGGGGTGCGGTGAACAACCGGGTCGTTTCGGCTTCTTCGAGGAGTTCTCCCCGGTGCATCACCAAGACCCGGTCCGCGATGTCGGCCACCACCCCCAGGTCGTGGGTGATGAGCAGGATCGAGGTGCCGAGCCGGTCCCGCAGGTCTTCGAGCAGCGCGAGGATGCCGGCCTGGACCGTCACGTCGAGGGCGGTGGTGGGTTCGTCGGCGATCAGCAGTTCCGGCTGCCCGGCCAGGGCCATGGCGATCATCACCCGCTGCCGCTGCCCGCCGGAGAGCTGGTGCGGGTAGTGGTCGAGCCGCTGGCGCGGTTCGGGGATGCCGACGAGCTCCAGGAGTTCAGCAGCCCGATCGCGGGCCTGGGCCCGGGTGGCGTCGGAGTGCAGGCGAACTGCTTCGGCCAGTTGCCATCCGATGGTGAACACCGGGTTGAGGGAGGTCATCGGCTCTTGGAAGATCATGGCGACCCGGCCGCCGCGGATGCGCCGCAGCTCGGGCCCGGGGAGTCCGATGAGCTCCGTTCCGCCGAGTTCGATGCTTCCGCTGACTTCGGCGTTCGGGGGTAGCAGTCCGAGCACGGACATGGCGGTGATGCTCTTGCCGGAACCGGATTCTCCGACCAGTGCGACGATTTCGCCGGGGTGGACGGTGAAGTCGATGCCGCGGACCGCTGGCGTGGTGGTCCGTCCGGACCGGAATTGCACCCGCAGGTCGGTCACCGTCAACAGGCCGGTCATCGAACCCCCTTCAGGTCGAGCGCGTCGCGCAGCCCGTCGCCGAACAGGTTGAAGCCGAGGGTGACCAGGACGATGGCCGCTCCGGGGAAGACGACCAGCCAGGGGGCTTGGGCGAAGTAGGTCTGGGCGGCGGAGAGCATCAGCCCCAGCGAGGGGGTGGGTGGTTGGACGCCGAGGCCGAGGAAGGACAGCAGCGATTCGCTGATGATGGCCTGCGGGATCGCCACCGTGATCTGCACCAGGAGGGCGTTCCACGAGTTCGGCAGGACGTGCCGGAACATGACGGTGGTGTCCCGGGCTCCGGCGGCGATGGCGGCGGAGACGTAGTCCTGCTCGACCGATCGGAGGGTTTCGCCGCGGACCACTCGGATGAAGTTGGGCAGTTGCGCCAGGCCGATGGCGATCGCCGCGTTGGTGAGCGAGGCCCCCAGCACCGCGGCCAGTCCGACCGCCAGCACCAGGAACGGGAAGGCCAGCAGGGTGTCGGTGATCCGGGAGACCACGGTGTCGGTGATGCCCCGGTAGTAGCCGGCGATCAGTCCGAGCGGGGTGGCCGCGACCAGCGCCAGGACCACCGACAGCACCCCGACCAGCATCGAGGAGCGGATGCCGTGGAGGGTGCGGGTCAGTTGGTCGCGGCCGAGTTCGTCGGTGCCGAGCGGCGCGTCCGGGCCGGGTTGGGCGAGCACGTTCGCGAAGTCGACGGCTGCCGGGTCGCCTGGTGCGAGCACCGGCGCGGTCAGCGCGATGAGGACGAACAGGGCGCTGATCACCAGGCCGGCGCAGCCGGTGGGGTGGCGGAGCAGGCGTTGGAGCACTCGGTGGGAGCCGAGCGCGCGGGTTCCGGTCGTGGTGCTCATGCGGGTGCTCCGCTGACTCTGATGCGCGGGTCGAGGACGGAGTAGAGCAGGTCGACGAGCAGGTTGATCACGATGTACCCGGCCCCGGTGAGCAGCACCGCGGCTTGGATCACCGGGTAGTCGCGGGTGAACACCGAGTCGACCATGAGTTTCCCGAAGCCCGGTAGCACGAAGATCTGCTCGGTCACCACTGCTCCGGAGATCAGGGAGCCGAGCTGCAGGCCGAGGATGGTCATGACCGTGGTGAGGCTGTTGCGCAGGGCGTGGATGCCGACGACTCGCCACTCGCCTGCTCCTTTGGCGCGGGCGGTGCGGATGAAGTCGGCGGCCAGCGTGTCGAGCATCGCTGACCTGGTTTGGCGCATGAGGACCGCGGCCAGTCCGCTGCCGAGCACGAAGGCCGGCAGCACCATGCGTTCCAGGTTGCCCAGGGGTGAGGTGGTGAAGGGCAGGTAGCCGGAGGCGGGCAGGACGCCGAGCGCCACCGCGAACACGAGCACGCACAGCAGGCCGAGCCAGAAGTTGGGGATGGACAGCCCGAACAGGGCGATGCCGTTGCCGAGCCAGTCGAGCAGGCCGCCTCGGCGGACTGCGGCGAGCACCCCGGTGGTGACTCCGATGAGGGCGGCGACCAGCAGGCTGAGCGCCGCGAGTTCGAGGGTGACCGGCAAGCGGCTGAGGATGATGTCGCGCACGGGCAGGCCGGTGCTGGTGGATTCGCCGAAGTCGCCTTGCAGGGTTCGGCCGACCCAGGTGAGGTACTGGACCGGTAGGGGCTGGTCGAGTCCGTGTTCGCGGCGGATTTCGGCGAGGGTCGCGTCGTCGGCTTCGGCGCCGGCGATGGCCAGTGCCGGGTCGCCGGGCAGGGCTCGCAAGCCGGCGAAGACCACCAGGGAGACCAGGACGAGCGTGACCAGTGCCTGCAGGATCCGGTTGAGTGCGTAGCTGCGCAGCATGTCAGTTCTCCTGCGCGGTCCGGCCGGCCTGGGTGAGTCGGATGAGTCCGTCGGAGCGCACCTGCACGCCGGCGAGTTGATCGGTGTGCGCGGTGTAGTGCTGCTGCCGGTAGAGGTAGATGACGCTGCTGTGGCGCTGCAGCTGGGGGATGATCTGTTCGTAGAGGTCGCGGCGCCGGTCGAAGTCGGTTTCGGCGGCTGCCTGGTGGATCAACGCTTCGGTTCGCGGGTCGTGGTGGCCGCTGTAGTTGTTGGCGCCGTCCCGGGTGTGGAAGTCGGCGATGTTGCCGTCGGGGTCGGGGCGGCCGGACCAGCCCAGCAGGGCGGCTTGGAAGTTGCCCTGCTTGCTCTCGGTGATGAGGGTGGTGCCTTCGGTGGGCCGGAGGGTGATGTGGAATCCGGCTTCGGCGCCCATCGCTTGGACGACCTGGCCGATGCGGCTGCCGGCGGGGTCGTTGGGGATGAGCAGTTCGACGGGCACGGGGGTGGGCACGCCTGCTTCGCGCAGCAGTTGGCGGGCCCGTTGCGGGCCGTGCGGTGGGCACGCTTGGGTCTTCGGGGTGGCGTACGGGCTGAC
Source organism: Saccharopolyspora rectivirgula DSM 43747 (assembly GCF_000497205.1). Classification (GTDB taxonomy): domain Bacteria; phylum Actinomycetota; class Actinomycetes; order Mycobacteriales; family Pseudonocardiaceae; genus Saccharopolyspora; species Saccharopolyspora rectivirgula. The sequence continues at coordinate 20,871 of NZ_AYJW01000056.1, read as the reverse complement.
GGGCGGGATGGGTCCGCAGGCGGGTTGGTAGAGGCCGTTGAAGGCGATCTTGTTCAGGATGTCGCGGTCGATGGCCGCGGAGAGGGCTTGTCGGACGCGTTCGTCGCTGGCCAGGGGGCCGCGGGGCGGGCTGCCGGCGCCGGTGTTGCGCACGTTGACGGTGATGCCCATGTACTGCATGGAGGGCTGGTTGAGCAGGACCAGTCCCTTTTCGCGGGAGACCACGGGCACGTCGGTGGGGCTGATCTCGGCGGCGACGTCGAATTCGCCCGATCTGAGGTTGGCCAGTCGGATGTTGTCGTCGGGGACCGCCCGGTAGATGATCCGGTCCAGTCGGACCTTGTCCCGGTCGTAGTAGTGGGGGCTGCGGTCCAGGACGATGCGGTGTTGGGCGACGCGTTCGGTGAAGGAGAACGGTCCCACGCACACCGGGTGGTCGGAGAAGTCGTCACCGAGCCGGTCGAGCTGCGCCGGGGACATGATCATTCCGGCTCGGTCGGCCAGCGCGCTGGTCAGCGGCGCGTAGGGGCGGGACAGCCGCAACCGGATGGTGTGGGGGTCGACGACCTCGACGGTTTCCACCGCGGCGAGTTCGGCCTTGCGCGCTGAGGCGGGCAGCTGGCGGTGCCGGTCGAGGCTCTTGCGCACGGCTGCCGCGTCGAAGGGCGTTCCGTCGTTGAACCGGACGTTCTGCCGCAGCGGGATCGTGAGGGTGAGCTCGTCCGGGGACACCTGCGGCAGCGCCGCGGCCAGTTGCGGGACGATCCGCCCGTCCTGCGCCACGTCGTAGAGCTTCTCGCACATGCTGGCGAAGATCTGCCGGCCGGCGAGGGTGGTTCCCAGGCTCGGGTCGAGCTTGTCCGGTTCCTGGCTCAGCGCCACGACCGCGGTGCCGCCCCGGACGGTCGGGGCTTGCACGGAAACGCGCTGCTGCGCAGCGGTTCGCGCGGTGTCGACCAGCGGACTGCAAGATGTCGTGAACACGGCCGCGACCAGCGCTGACGCTGCGACGCACCACCTGTACCGCAACTTCACTCGCGCCCCCTAAGCACCAGTGACGAAACGGTACGGCGATGCGTTTTCCACTGTCCATGCCCCGTAATCATTCCGGGATCATGGCGACCTGAATGGCGCTGGCAGCTTCAGTCGGCCGCCGAGGAGAACTGGGGCATGACCACGGCCGGGATGCGCTGCTGCTCCTTTTTCCCGGGTTTTTCGGCCGGTGCCTCGAACAGCGGCTGGTCTTCGGCGGTTGGTCCGGATTGTTCGGCGGTTTCCGGTTCCGGCTGCGCTTGTTCCTCGGCCGCTTTGCGGTTGAGGTGTTCCCGGGTGCGTTGGGCGGCGCCACGGATTTGTTCGGTCAGTTGCCGGTTGACCCGACGTGCCCGCTTTTCCTCGCGTTCTCGCTGCTTGCTGCCGCGGGAGGCGCGCTGCGCTTTCTTCCGACCGCGCTTGATGTAACGCTCCAGCGTTGAACGCAATTGTCGGGCATGCCGGTCATTCAGGTCGATTTCATACGTCACGCCGTCCAACGCGAACGTGATGGTGTGCTGGGCTGGGGACCCGTCGATGTCATCGACGAGTTCGACCTGAATCCGCTCGGCCATGATCACCTGTCTCGGGAACGTTCCCCGCCGTTATCAACAAACGCCTGCTCGTGAGACTACTAGCGGTCCTGGCGCGTTGTAGCACGCGGCATCACCGGTGTCTCGCTTATAACCATAGAACAGCACGGCTGGCCGGCGCTAACCACCAGGTGGGTCAAGCAACAGCGGGCCCGCGGCCGGGGAAACAAAACGGACAGCAACCGGTATGCACACAATGTGAAAGTAATCTGGAGCACACTCCTAAAACGCCGAGGGCAGGTAGAACATTATCGAGGCAATCGTTTATTGTTCGCTCGCTCTTCGCCTTAGCTAGCGCGAGGGCAATGGGGAATTACGAATCCGGAATCGAGGGTTACAGTGGCGCAGAAAGTCACCGTGCAGCTCGTCGACGACGTCGACGGCTCGCCAGCGGACACCACCGTGGAGTTCGCTCTGGACGGGGTGAGCTACGCGATTGACCTGTCCAACGAAAACGCCGCGAAACTCCGCGAATCCTTGGCAGCTTACGTGGCCTGCGCGCGCCGCGTCGGTGGCCGCAAGCGTCCCGCCAAGAACAAGGCTGGCAAGGCCACCTCGTCTGCCCCCACAGCGGCTGACCGCGAGCGCAACCAGGCCATCCGGGAATGGGCCCGGAAACAGGGCATGCAGGTTTCCGACCGAGGCCGCATTCCCGCGGATATTGTTGAGGCGTACAACGAAGCCCACTAAGGCACGCCGGGCGGCCGGTGCGCACCCGATATCCGGCCGCCTCCGATTTCGGGCCCGCGCAATGCGGGCCACTCGTTTTTCACCCCCCGGCTCACCGGCTGGCCAGCAAATCGGTGATTTCTTTTTCCGTCGGCATGGAGCTGCTGGCGCCCGGGCGCTGCACGGCGATCGCGGCCGCCGCGGAGGCCCGGCGCAGGGCTTCGCGCACGGGCCGGCCTTCGCCGAGCGCGGTGGCCAGCACCCCGACGAAGGTGTCCCCTGCGGCAGTGGTGTCCACCGCGGTGACGGGCAGGGCCGGGACCTGGATGGTCTCGCCGTCCCGGTTGCCGTACAGCGCGCCCCGCTGCCCGAGGGTTATCACCGCTTCGGGGACGTCGCGCAGCAGCGCGGCCAGCGCCTGCTCCGGGTCGGTGCTGCCGGTGAGCACGGCCGCTTCGTGCTCGTTCGGCACAATCATGTCTACATTGGACAAAATGTCCTCGCCGAGCTGGGCCGCCGGGGCCGGTGTGAGGATCACCCGAACGCCGTGGCGCCGCGCGGCCTGCGCGGCCGCGGCCACCCCGGAGAACGGGACTTCCAACTGCAGCAGCAGGCTGTCCGACGCCGCGATCAGTTCCTCGTCCCCGGCGGCCAGGGCGTCCAGCGCCTGGTTGGCCCCGGGGATGACCACGATCGAATTACCGCCCTGGTCGTCCACCACGATGTGCGCGGTCCCGCTGTGCCCGGGAACCGTCCGCAGGCCCTTGACCTCCACATTGGAGGCAATCAGGTTTTCTCTGATCCGGGTGCCGAAATCGTCCGAACCAACTGCGCCGATCATCTGCACCCGCGCACCGGCCTTTCCGGCAGCGATCGCCTGATTGGCCCCTTTGCCGCCGGGAACCGTGTGGAACTCCCGCCCCAGCACGGTCTCCCCGCGCCCGGGAGCGGTGCTGACGTAGGCCACCAGGTCCATGTTGCAACTGCCGAATACCGCCACATTCGTCGTCACGAGTCCCATCATCACCGATGGTGAAGCCGCTGTGGCTTAACGGGTCAGCTCACCGGGAAAGCAGTACGATGCCCTGCAACCGTCGAGGAGGCACACACGGTGGACTACTCGGTGTCAGCAGAGCTCGAGCCGCCGGTCGGCGTGACCGAGCTCGATGCGCTCCAGCAGGAAGGCGTCGCGTCGATACTCGACCGCCACCTGGCCCTCGTGGAGGGCGTCAGCGGCCCCGACGGCACGTCCATCGACGTTCTCGACTTCCACGTCGCCGTGCACTCCAGAGGGGCCAACGTGGTCCTCTCCCTCGAAGCTCCCTCGCTGATGGCCGCCGAGAACGCGGCCGCTTCCGTGCTCAACGAGATGATCAGCGAGAACGAGTTGCTCACCGGATGGCTGGTCACCAACCCCGAGGTCCAGCTGACCGAGGACGAGTTCAACGAGCGGCTCGCCGCAGCAGGCCTCGAGAGCGTGGAGAGCAACGGCGAGGTGCAGCCCGAGCTGTCCGCGGCCGTCGAAGAAGCGCTGGAGGGCCAGCAACCGGCCATGACCGCCGACCAGTGGCGGACCGAGCTGCTCAAGTTCGCCCCGCAGCTGCGGGCCTTCTCCCCCCGCGACTTCGCCCCCGGCCAGCCGGAGGAGCTCAACAGGCTGGCCAGCGGTGCCCTGGTGCACGCCATTCGGGTGGTCACCGACGAGATCTTCTACGACGAGCTGGCGCTGGCGATCAACAACGCGACGGTCGCCGACGCCATCGGCCTGCTCGTGCTGGAAGAGCTGCCGCCCTGCTACGACCACCGGTACGACTCGGCGTTCGCCCGGGCGTTCCTGCTGGCCTCGTCGATGGTGGCCACCCGGTTGACCAGCCCCGATTGGCGCCCGCCGCGCACCGTCGCCGAAGCCCTGGCGCTGCAGCTGTTCATCAACGAGGCGAGAGTGGTCCTGGAAGCGACGGAACTGCTCTCCTGGGACGGCAGCGAACCGCTGTTCGCCGAGTTCTCCCGCCAGGCCTTCGCCGAGCTCAACCCCGCCGAGCTGTACGAGGTCGAAGTGCCGGTCACCGACGGCGGAGCGGAGAGCTCGGCCCGGGCCAAGCAGACCGAAGCCGGCCTGCGGGCGCACGGGTTGGCCTACGAGCAGTGGTTCATCCCCCGGGACGGCGCCGCGGGAATGCACCCCTACCTGCCGTTCGAGTGACCGCCGTCAGCGGGTGAGGAGCGGCTCGGCGACCGCTTCCGGGCGCCGCTCCCGCAGCGCCAGCGCGACCAGCGCGGAGATCGCGCAACCGGCCGCCAGGTAAGCCGCCACCCAGTACCAGCTGCCACCGCCGAACGCGACCAGCGCGGTGGCGATGAACGGGGTGAAGCCGCCGCCCAGCGCACCGGCGACCTGGTAGCCCAGCCCGGCACCGCTGTAGCGGTACTCGGGACCGAACATCTCGGTGAACAGCGGCTGCTGGACGCTGACGATCATGTCGTGGGCCACGTTGACCAGCACGATGGAGCAGACCACCACCAGCACGGCGGAGCCGGCCTGGAGGGACAGGAAGTACGGCACCGTGGCCAGCACACCCACCACGGCGCCGATGACGAACACCGGTTTGCGCCCGTAGCGGTCGGACAACCACGCGTACAGCGGGATGGTGACGATGCCGACGGCCCCCACGACCAACCCGATGTTGAGCACCAGGGCGGAGCTGAAACCGAGATCGTCGGTGGCGTAGGCGAGCGCGAAGGTGGTGACGATGTACATCGTCAGCAACTCGCCCAGCCGCATGCCGATGATCTGGAAGAACGCCGCCGGGTGGTGGCGAAGCGCTTTGGCGACGGGCAGCGCAGCGGCCGCCGGTTCGGCGTCCCCGCTCTCGAAGACCTTGCTCTCCGGCACGCCGGAGCGGATCCACAGGGCCAACGCCACCAACAGCGCGCTGAGCACGAACGGGATCCGCCACCCCCACTCCTGGAAGGCGGCCTCCCCCAGCCAGTGCTGCAGCAGGCCGACGACGCCGGTGGCCATGATCAAACCGACCGAGTAGCCGACCTGAACCCCGCTGCTGAAGAACGCCCGGAGCTTCGGGGGCGCGTTCTCGACCGCCATCAGGGCCGCACCGCCCCACTCGCCGCCGACGGCGAAACCCTGCACGGCCCGCAGGAGCACCAGCGCCAGCGGCGCCCACCAGCCGATGCTGTGGTAGGTCGGCAGCAGGCCGATGGCCGCGGTGGCCAACCCCATCAGGAGGACGGTCCAGACCAGCATCCGCTTGCGACCGATGCGATCGCCGAAGTGCCCGAAGAACAATCCGCCGAGCGGGCGGAAGACGAATCCCACACCGAAGGTGGCGAACGCGGCCAGGGTCCCGGCCAGCGGACTGATCTCCGGGAAGAAGGCCCGGTCGAACACGACGGCCGCGACGATCCCGTAGAGCAGGAAGTCGTACCACTCCACCACTGCTCCGATGGAGCTCGCCAACGCGGCTCGGCCCGGCCTGCCCGTCACCTGGCTGGGGGCGCCAGTCATTGGAACCTCCTGTGCGGACTCCGCACCCGGCGTGCGGCAATTGCCGGGTATGCTCCCGCCCGCCGACCCCCTGGTCAAGAACGCGCGAGCGGAGGTCACACCGCGAAAACCCGAGGTCACAGCGGGCGACCGGAGGAGCACGCAGCGTGCGGGACGAGCGGTCGGTCGCCAGCCGGGCGTTCCGCGGGCGGTGGCTTCGGTTCGGGAACGCTGCGCTCCGCCTGCACGGCGAAGCCGGGAGGGCGCGGCCCCGGGGCAGGAACGAGTTCGGCCCCCACCCGAGCGGTGGGGGCCGAATCGCGTTCGCTGGTCGCGCTCAGCTCTGGTGGCGCACGGAATACGGTGGAACCGTGCGGCCGATGAGGCTGGCGTCGTCTATCGTCTGCGGGCGGTAGGAAATCCGCGGATAGGCTTCCAGCATCGCGTTGGTCGGGTCATCGATCTGCTCGACCCGGCCGAACAGGAAGGCCCACTCGTGCTCGTCCGAGCCGAAGTAGACCACCGTGTCGAACACGTTGCGGAACCGGTTGTAGGCGCGGACCAGCGTTTCGTTCCGCCACAGCGTGGGGCAACCGGCCTGGAAGGCGACCACGCCACCCGGGGAGAGCACCGTCTGGCAGCGTCGGACGAAGTCCTCGCCGTACAAGCGGTTGTGCTGACCGTCGTTCTCGTCCGCGCGTTCGTCCGGCAGGTCCACCACGACGATGTCGTAGCCCTCCGGTGGAGCCTGGTCCAAGAAGCTCCACCCGTCGGCGTAGTGCAGCTTGATCGGGCCTTCGCCCTTCTCGGCCCGCTGCAGCTCCTCCGGGGTGTAGCCGTACGGCAGGTGCTGCGCGCAGAGCTGCACGCACTGCTTGTCGATGTCCACGTGGTCGACCTGGGTCGCCCCGGCCTGGACCGACATCTGGCTGGCCACGCCTTCGCTGGAGCCGATGATGAGCACGCGCTCGATCTTCTCGGCGAGCAGGAACGCCGGCACCATCATCGCCTCGTGGTAGACGAGCTGGGAGAATTCCGTGCTCTGCCGATCGTTGTCGCAGAACAGGGAAATTCCCTGCGCGGTGCGGCCGATCACCACGTGCTGGTAGTCGGTGTCGCCTTCCCACAGCACTTCGTCGATGCGCCACAGGCGCTGCAGGTCGGCGCCCATCGGCTCTTTGATCCAACGGTGCCCGTCGAGTTCGATCAACGGTGCTCCTCCTCGAATTCCCTTGCCCGGTGGGGTGTCGGTCACGCCCCCAGCCCGTAGTCCCGGCCGCGGTGGATGGTCTGGGTGTTCATCGAAGTCGGTTTGAGCGCCTCGGCGAGCAGCTGAACAGCTCGCTCCGGTTGCGCGGTGTGCCCGCAGGTAAAGACGTCAATGAAGATCGATCCGTCTTCGGGGTAGGTGTGGAGCGAAGCGTGGGACTCCGACAGCAGCGCCAACACGGTGACGCCCTGCGGCTCGAACCGCTTGGCCATCATGTCGCACACGGTGGCTCGCGATTCCGCCAGCGCCTTGTACAAGGTGTCCCGCAAGAACTGTTCGTCGTCGAGCAGCTCCGGAGAAACGCCTTCCAGCTCAGCGAGGACGTGCTGGCCGGTGAACAGACCTACCGGCGGCGTCCCGGTGTCAACGGACATCTATCGACCTCCCATCATTTCGCAGATCCCAAAGCGGGCGAGTGAAATTGGCAGTCGTTCGGCGATCTATTCCTGATCGCCGTCGATGCAGTAAGTGCGCATCGGCGGAAAACCGTTGAACCCCACCGAGGAATAGCTCGCGGTGTAGGCACCGGCGCTGAGCAGGTCCACCCAGTCGCCGCTGCGCAGGGTCAACGGCAGCGCGTACTTGGTGCGCTGGTACAGCACATCGTCACCATCGCAGGTGGGACCAGCCAACACCACTGGCCCGCACGGGTCACCGTCGCGGGAAGTGCGCAGTCGGTAAGTGATGGCTTCGCCTTCCGTCTCGGCGAGCCCGCCGTACCTTCCGATATCCAGGTATACCCAGCGGTTCTCGCCGTCACACGCGTCGGCGACGAGCACCACCTCGCTGCGCAGCACGCCTGCGTCACCGACGATGAAACGACCGGGTTCGATGAGCAGCTGCGGCCGCTGTTCGCCGAAGTGGCGGTCCAGGGACGTCTCGATGGCCCGCACGTAGTCGGCCAGCGGCGGCACCGGTTGGGTGTAGTGGGCGGGCAGTCCGCCGCCCAGGTTCACCATCTGGAGCTGCAGACCGTGCTGCGCGCACGCGTCGAAGACTTCGCGGGCAGCCCGGATCCCGTGTTCCCAAGCACCGGGGTCGAGCTGCTGTGATCCAATGTGGAAAGAAACTCCGTAGGCGTCGAGCCCCAGTTCGCGGGCGCGGAGCAGCAGGGCCACCGCGGTTCGCGGTTGGCAGCCGAATTTCCGGCCGAACGGAGTGCGAGATCCCTTGTTGTCCACCAGGATCCGGCAGAAAACCCGAGAACCCGGGGCGTTTTCAGCGATGTTGGCCAAATCCGCGGGGCTGTCCGTGGCGAACAGCCGAACTCCTTGACGATAAGCGCGGGCGATGTCCCGGCCCTTTTTGATCGTGTTCCCGTAGGAGATCGATTCCGGAGCCGCGCCTTCGGCCAGGCACAGGTCTATTTCTCCCGGACTGGCCACGTCGAATGAAGACCCGAGAGCGACCAGTTCCCGCACCACTTCGGGAGTGGGATTGGCCTTGACCGCGTAGCAGATGCGAATGTCCGGGAGAGCGGCTCGCAGTTGTCGGTACCGGTGGCGCACCGATGCCAGATCCATTACCAGACAAGGGGTTTCCGGATCCTGCTGGCGCAGGAACTCCTGGATGTGATCGGTTGCACCGCGGTCACCCGATTGCCCGGTGCCGCTCGAGCGGTCCGTCACGCCTGCGGTGGCGGACAGATCGGTCAATCCCGGTACCTCCATCTCGGGTCGGGGGGGTTAACGGATTTTGACGGAGCGAGCGCCCCTTAGAGCGTAACTGCGACCAAGCACGGTACCTCGCTGGCCTGAAGATTTCGAACCGCACCCACCCCGTCTGCACAGCTGATTTACGAATTGTGACTACACACACGAAATGGTGCACCCGTTCCAGGTGCGGCACGCCAGCCGCGCCCGCACCGTCGATTACCGGACGTGTTCGGTCAACTACTCCTGCGCTTCACCGGTCGTTCACCGGATCCCCGGTCCAGTTCCAGCGCCAAGTAGAAATCCACCCGGGCGGCGAAGCTGCTCAGATCCCGGCCGGTGATCTCCTCGATCCGCCGCAACCGGTACCGGAGGGTGTTGACGTGCACGTGGAGCTGCTGCGCGCACCGGGACCACGAGCCGGCGCACGCCAGGAAGGCCCGCAGCGTCCCCACCAGGTCGGAGCGGTGCTCGCGGTCGTAGTCGACGAGCCGGCCCAGCACGCGCTCCCGGTAGGACTCGCGCAGCCCGTCCGGCACCGCCGCCAGCAGCACTTCGTGGGAGGCCAGCTCGGCGGAATCGGCCACCCCGGTGCTCGTGCCGCGCCGAGCGGCGAGCTGGCAGGCGTAACCGGCCTCCTCCACCGCCCCCGGCAACCCCGCGGCCCCGGTCGTGTCGCTGATCCCGACGGCCAGCTGCTGCCCGTCCAGTCCGGCGGCAACGGCGTCGACGATCTCCCGCAACCGCTGCCCCAACCCGTCCAGTTCGCCAGGAGCACCGGCGAAGAGCGCGGTGGCGGAGTCCTCCTGCGCGGCGACGACCGCCGGCAGGCCGGTGGCCGCGGCGATCTCGCGCAGCAGAGCGGCCGCCGAAGCGGCCTCGCCCAGGCGGAGCGTCACCACCCGCAGCGGTTGGTCGGTGGGCAGTCCCGCGCTCTCCAGTCGAGCGGTGACCTCACCGGGCGCCAGCCTGCGGTCCGCCAAGCGGCGCAGCGCGGTCTCCACCGCGCGCCCCGCGATCTGGCGGGCCTGCTCGACCCTGGCCCGCACCACCGCCACGGCGGTGCTGAAATCCGCGGCGATCGCTTCTTGGGCCGCGCTCCACTCCGCCAGATCACCGCGCACCAGGATCGCCCAACGGGCTGCCCGCGGTTCGACGTCGGACGTCACCGGCCACAGCACGTACTTCTCGCCGGCTCGCACCACGCGGGGCAACGCGGCAGAGCCCACCAGCTCCGAAACAGCTGCGCGCCGGGCGGGTTCGGGGAGTTCTCCAGCGGCGGCGACCACCCACCCGGTTGCCGCCAGCACCCAGCAGGCCGCGCCGAGCTCGGCTTCCGCCAGCTGCACCAGCTGCTCCAACCCGGTCCCGGAGGCCACCGCGGCCACCAGCTCCCGGCGCGGGGCGAACTGGCGCTGCACCCGTTCGGCCAAGGTGTTGAAGCTGACCGCGATCGGCACCTCGAACACCGGCAGGCCGTTCCGGCGGCACGCCTCGACCAGATCCGCCGGGACGTGCCCGAACCGGGCGGTTCCCGCGGCCAGCCCGGCCACCCCGGCTTCGACCAGCGCCGCGACGAACTTCTCCGAGTCCTCCGGGCAGCTGCGCCACACCAGCCCGCTGAGGACCAGTTCCCCGCCGTGCAGGTAGCGGCTCGGGTCGATCAGGTCGGTGATGTAAACCCCCCGGACCGGGCGGTGCAGCTGGTCTTCCCCGGCGAGCAGTGCGAGACCGAGCGAGGAGTCCGCGAGCAGATCACCCAGCAGCAACAACGCACCTCGACAGTTTCGCCCGGCCGGGCCGGATGGCCGCAGCTGGACCGACGACCAGCTGCGCTTTTGGAGGAAAATACTAGTCGAAGGCCCTCACCAGGAAGGTTTTTCAGCGCTTTCACCGCTAGTCGGCAGCCGTTCGACCAGGTGTACTGGCCCCACTCCAGTCCACCCACAACGGGGGTGCGCCGTGGAATTCCTCCGCCCGAGCTCTTGGTCAGAAGCCCTGGCCGCCAAAGCCGCGCATCCGACCGCGGTCCCGGTCGCCGGCGGCACGGACGTGATGGTCGACGTCAACTTCGACCGGCTCCGCCCGGAAGCGCTGCTCGACCTCTCCGGCGTGGCCGAGCTGACCGAGTGGTCCCTCGACGGCGGCACCGTGCGGCTCGGCGCCGCGGTGCCCTACGCCCGGGTGATCGGCGAACTCGGCGACCGGCTGCCCGGGCTGGCCATGGCCAGCCGCACGGTCGGTTCGCCCCAGATCCGCAACCGCGGCACGCTGGGCGGCAACCTCGGCTCCGCATCACCGGCCGGGGACGGCCACCCGCCGCTGCTCGCCTGCGCAGCGCAGGTGGAGGTGGCGTCGGTGCGCGGCACGCGCCTGGTGCCCGCGGACCGGTTCTTCACCGGCCCCAAGCGGAACGCGCTCGCCGAGGACGAGTTGATCGCCGCGGTGCACGTGCCGGTGGCCACCGGGCCGCAGCAGTTCGCCAAGATCGGCCCGCGCAACGCGATGGTCATCGCGGTGTGCAGCTTCGCCCTCGCGCTGCACCCGGAGCAGCACCAGGTGCGCACCGGTGTCGGTTCGGCGGCCCCCACCCCGATCCGGGCCGAGCGGGCCGAGCAGTTCCTCCGCGGGGAACTCGCCGACCGCTGGGAACGCCCGGACCCGCTGCCGGATCCGGTGCTGCGCCGGTTCGGCGAGCTGGTGGCGCAGGAGACCGCTCCGATCGACGACGTCCGCGGCTCAGCCGGGTACCGGCGGCACGCCTTGGCGGTGCTGGCCCGCCGGACGCTGTCGTGGGCCTGGGAGGAACACCGCACGGGGAGGCGGGCATGCGCGTGAAGTTCACCGTCAACGGCCAGCGGACCGCGGCCGACGACGTTTGGGAAGGCGAGAGCCTGCTGTACGTGCTGCGGGAGCGCCTCGGGCTGTTGGGCGCCAAGAACGCCTGCGAGCAGGGCGAGTGCGGGTCGTGCACGGTCTACCTGGACGGGGTGCCGGTGTGCTCCTGCCTGGTGCCGGCCGGGCAGGCGCACGGCCGCGAGGTGCGCACCGTCGAGGGGATCGCCGAAGGCGACCACCTGCACCCGGTGCAGGAGGCGTTCGTCGCCTCCGGTGCGGTGCAGTGCGGTTTCTGCACCCCGGGCCTGGTCGTGCAGGTGCACGCGCTGCTGCAGCACAACCCGTCCCCCTCGGACGCCGAGATCCGCGAGTGGTTGGCCGGGAACCTGTGCCGCTGCACCGGCTACGAGAAGATCATGGACGCGGTGCGGCTGGCCGCCAGGCAGGTGGCGGACGGATGAGCAGGGTGGTCATCGAAGGCGGAGCGGTCGCCGCGGTGGACGACGCCGGGACCGAGTACGCCGAGGGGCACGTGGTCGTCGACGGCGACCGGATCACCGCCGTCGGGCCGGGGCCGGCGCCGGTCGACCGCGGGGCTGCCGAACGGATCGACGCCTCGGGCTGCCTGGTGACCCCCGGCCTGGTCAACACCCACCACCACCTGTACCAGTGGGCGACCCGGGGCTACGCGGTGGACGCGCCCCTGTTCCAGTGGCTGACCGACCTGTACCCGGTGTGGGCCGGGCTCGACGAGAACACCACCCGGTGGGCGGCCGCGGCCGGGCTGGCCAGGTTGGCGAGCACCGGCTGCACCACCGCCGCCGATCACCACTACCTCTTCCCCACCGACGGGGGTGATGTGCTCGGCGCAGTGGTCGACGCCGCCCAGCAGATCGGCATCCGGCTGCACCTCGTCCGCGGTTCGATGGACCGGGGTCGTTCGGACGGCGGACTGCCCCCGGATTCCGTCGTCGAATCCACTGAGGACGCCCTGGTGGGTGCGCAGCGGGCGATCGAGCGGTTCCACGACCCCGCCCCGGGGGCGATGGTCCGGGTGGCGGTGGGCCCGTGCTCCCCGTTCACGGTCACCTCCGACCTGCTCCGGCGCTCCGCCGAGCTGGCCCGGGAGCACGGGGTGCGGCTGCACACGCACTTGGCCGAAACCGCCGAGGAGGAGCAGCAGTGCCGCGCCGAGACCGGCCTGACCCCGGTGGAGTTCGCCGAGGAGCTCGGCTGGCTCGGCCCGGACGTGTGGTTGGCGCACGCCGTGCACCTGTCCGGTGCCGCGATCGACCGGCTGGCCGCGACCGGCAGCGGCGTGGCGCACTGCCCGAGCTCCAACGGCCGCCTGGGCGCGGGTGTCGCACCGGTGCGGCCGCTGCTGGACGCCGGAGTGCCGGTGGGGCTCGGGGTGGACGGGGTCGCCTCCAACGAGCACGGCGGCCTGGGCCAGGAGATGCGGCAGGCGCTGCTGACCGCCCGCTCCCGGTACGGACCGCGGGCGTTGTCGGTGCGGGAAGCGCTGCGGCTGGCGACCCGCGACGGCGCCCGGTGCTTGGGCCGGGAGGACGAACTCGGCTCCCTGCAGGTGGGGAAGCTCGCCGACATCGCCGTGTGGCGGCTGGACGGTCTGGAGCACGCGGGCATCGACGACCCGGTCGCCGCCCTGGTGCTCGGACCGCTGCCCCCGCTGCACCGGCTGCTCTGCGGCGGCCGCGCGGTCGTCGTCGACGGTCGGCTCACCACCGCCGCACCGGCCGAACTGGCCCGTCAGCTCAGCCGGGCAAGCGCCCGGATCCGCACCCGGGAGGTTTCGCGATGAGCCAAGCGCCACCACGCACTTCGCAGCTCAGTGACACCATCGCCGGTGGTGTTGGGGAGTCCCCGCGGCGCCCGGACGGGCCCAGCAAGGTGCGGGGCGAGTTCGCCTACGCCTCCGACCTGTGGGCCGAGGACATGCTCTGGGGAGCCACGCTGCGCAGCCCGCACCCGCACGCCCGGATCGAGTCGATCGACATCACCGACGCGCTGCGGTTGGCGGGGGTGCACGTGGTGTTGACCGCCGAGGACGTGCCCGGGTTGAACCGGTACGGGGTGAAGCACGCCGACCAGCCGGTGCTGGCCGAAGACGTCGTCCGCTACGTGGGGGAACCGATCGCGCTGGTCGCCGCGGACCACCCCGAGACGGCGCGGCGCGCGCTGGAGCGCATCCGGGTCGAGTTCGAAGAGCTGGACCCGGTGCTGGACGCCGAGCGGGCGGCCCACGACCCGTCCTTGCCGAAGCTGCACCCGGACGGCAACGTGGTGCGCCACCAGACGATCGTCAAGGGCGATCCGCGGGCCGAAGCCGACGTGGTGGTCTCCGGGGTCTACACCATCGGGATGCAGGACCAGGCCTTCTTGGGCCCGGAGGCCGGTTTGGCCATTCCCGCCGAGGACGGCGGCGTGGACCTGTACCTGGCCACCCAGGACCTGCACTCGGACCTGCAGCAGATCGCCAAGTCGCTGGACCTGCCGCCGGAGAAGGTGCGGATGACGCTGTCCGGGGTGGGCGGCGCGTTCGGCGGCCGGGAGGACCTGTCGATGCAGGTCCACGTCTGCCTGCTGGCGCTGCGCACCGGCAAGCCGGTGAAGATGGTCTACAGCCGGCAGGAGTCCTTCCACGGGCACGTGCACCGGCACCCGGCCAAGCTCTACTACGAGCACGGCGCCACCCGGGACGGGAAGCTGGTCTACGTCAAGGCGCGGCAGTACTTCGACGGTGGTGCTTACGCCTCCAAGACCCCGGTGGTGGTCGGCAACGGTTCCACTTTGGGCGTTGGACCGTACCGGGTGCCGAACGTCCACATTGAAAGTTGGGGGCTGTACACCAACAATCCGCCGTGCGGCGCGATGCGCGGACTGGGCGCGGTGCAGCCCACTTTCGCCTACGAGTCGCAAATGGACAAGCTCGCGGCCGAACTGGGCATGGACCCGGTGGAGCTGCGGGTGCGCAACGCCATCGAACAGGGGGACAGCACCCCCACCGGTCAGGTCTTGGACTACCCGGCTCCGGTGGCCGAACTCCTGCAGCGCGTGCGGGACATGCCGCTGCCCCCGGAGACCGACACCACCGATGTCCGGGAACTGCCCGGCGGGGTCGCCAACACCACCCACGGCGAGGGAGTGGTCCGCGGCATCGGCTACGGCGTGACGATCAAGAACATCTGCTACTCCGAGGGCGCCGACGACTTCTCCACCGCCCGGGTGCGCTTGGAGGTGCTCGGGGGTGAACCGGTGGCCACGGTGCACACCGCCGCCGCCGAAGTCGGCCAGGGCCTGCTGGTCGTGCAGCAGCAGATAGCCCGCACCGAGCTCGGGGTGGAGCGGGTGGTCGTGCACCCCAACGACACCAGCGTCGGCCCGGCCGGCTCCAGCTCCGCTTCCCGGCAGACCTACGTGACCGGTGGGGCCGTCAAGGCCGCTTGCGAAGCGGTGCGCCAGAAGCTGTTCCAGCTGGTCGGTGAGCGTTGGGGCGAGCCGCCGGAGCGGCTTTCGCTGCACGGCGGCAAGGTGGTCTCGGACGCGCACGGGGTGATCGCCGACCTGGTGGAGGTCCTGGCGGACGAAGTGCTGGAGGAAACCCGGGAGTTCCACCACCGCCCGACCTTCCCGTTGGACGAGTCCGGCAGCAGCCAACGGACCCACGTGCAGCACGCGTTCTGCGCGCACCGGGCCGTGGTGGACGTCGACACCGAGCTGGGGCTGGTGAAGGTGGTGCAGCTGGCCTGCGCGCAGGACGTCGGCAAGGCGGTCAACCCGGACGCGATCGTCGGCCAGATCCAGGGCGGCTCGGCCCAGGGGTTGGGGCTGGCGGTGATGGAGGAGCTGCAGGTCTCCAACGGGCGGATCCGCAATCCGTCCTTCACCGACTACCTGATCCCCACGATCTTGGACATGCCGCCGGTCGAGGTCGAGGTCCTCGAGCGAGGGGATCCCAACGCCCCGTACGGGCTGCGCGGGGTCGGCGAGCCGCCGACGATCTCGTCCACCCCGGCGGTGGTCGCCGCCATCCGGGACGCCACCGGGAAGGCGTTGTCCCACGTCCCGGTCTCCCCCGAGCACATCGTCGGAAGTTGAAGAGCGGTCTGGCAGGAGCACGAGATGGTTGATGCGGTGGCGAGCGCGGAGCAGGCCTGGCTGGCGGAGGCCGTCGAGTTGGCCCGGCGCAACGTGGCAGCCGGTGGCGGCCCCTTCGGCGCGGTGGTCGTCCGCGCCGGGGAGGTGGTGGCCACCGGCACGAACCGGGTGACCGCGGAGTTGGATCCGACCGCACACGCGGAGGTGACCGCGATCCGCGGGGCGTGCCGCGCGTTGGGAACCTTCCAGCTCTCCGGTTGCGTGCTGGTCAGCTCCTGCGAGCCGTGCCCGATGTGCTTGGCCGCTGCGCTGTGGGCGCGGCTGGACCGCGTGCTGTACGCGGCCGACCGGGACGACGCCGCTGCCGCGGGGTTCGACGACCGGGCCTTCTACGAGCTGTTCGACGACCCGGACCGCGAGCACTGGCCGATGCAGGTGCGGCGGTTGGACGTGCCCGAGCGCACCAGCCCCTTCGAGGCGTGGCGGAACAATCCGAACCGGGTTGATTACTGAGCGCCCCCAGGTGAACTCCTCTCCTCCTGACGAGCGGCACGGATAAGCTGGCTGGCGGGGATGTCAGCGGCTTGTCAGGGGGGTGCATCGTTGCCGCACGTGGCGGGCATTGTGCTGGCGGCCGGCGGGGGCAAGCGGTTCGGCAAGCCGAAAGCCCTGGTCAGCTACCGCGGTCAGCTCTTGGTGGAGCGTGCTGCCGAGGTGCTCGCCGCGGGCGGTTGCGCGCCGGTCGTGGTGGTGCTGGGCGCGGCTGCCGACCAGGTCCGCACGACCGCGGAATTGTCCGGGGCGACGGTGGTGGTCAATCCTCGCTGGCGCAGCGGCATGGGGTCGTCGCTGCGCGCGGGGTTGGCGGCACTAAGTTTTTCCCCGGTGACTGCCGCGGTGGTGCTCCCGGTCGACATGCCGGGGGTCGAAGCTGCAGCCGTCCGCCGGATTGCCGAGCTCGCCAGCGACACGGCGCTCGCCGCAGCCACCTACCGAGGTGATCGCGGACACCCTGTGTTACTCGGCCGGTCCCACTGGTCGGGAGTTCAGGCTGCCGCGACCGGGGATGTGGGCGCGCGGAGTTATCTCCGCGACCGCGAAGTCACCCTGGTGGCCTGTGACGATGTATCGGAAGGATTCGATGTCGACCATCCTGAAGATCTCGACCGCGGCTAGCTCGTAGAGTCAGCGGCCGCTGCGGTGTGCCTGGCAGAGCACCTCCCCGGCACCGGCAACCCCACCTTGAGATGTCCGACCGAGCAGAGCCGGAGGATTCATGGCGACGCACATCACCGCCAACTACGTTCCGGACGGCGATGACTGGCAGATCACCGTGAGCACGGAGTCTGACCAGCGCGTGGAGCGCGCGCCCGGGTTGATCGCCGCGCGGGACAAGGCCGAGCAGCTCATCGAGGAGCTGGCCCCGGAGGACAACGGACGCGTCGTGGTGCACCTGCTGAACGGGGACGCGTTCGCCTTCACCACGGCTTACCTGCAGGCCCGGCACGGTTTCTCCGACGAGGAAACCGCCCGCGTCGCGGCCAACGTCAGCGGCAGTCTGGCGTCGATGCAGCAGCACCAGTAGCGAACACGCCCCGAGTCGAGCACAGTGGACATGTTGTCCCCGGTTCCTAGGATGTCTGCCGTGAACGGGCCGACGAACAGCACGAGTGCGGAAAACCCGGCACCAGCCAGCGCCGAGACCGGCCGGCCAGCCGGGGCCGGCCGCGGCCGCCCCCGCGACGCCAGCCGGGACGCCGCGCTGCGCCAAGCTGCCATGGAGCTGCTGGCCGAGGTCGGTTACCGCGCTCTGACGATGGATGCCGTGGCGGCGCACGCCCGCGCCGGCAAGGCCACCATCTACCGCCGGTGGGACTCGAAGCTGGACTTGATCATCGACACCTGCAACCAGCTGGTGCAGCGCAACATCCCGGTGCCCGACACCGGGTCGGCGGAGCAGGACTTGCGGGAGTTCCTGCGCGCTTTCGCGTCCTTCCTCACCGGACCGGCGGGCAAGGCCGCGCAGGCGCTGGTCGGTGAGCTGCCGCACGAGCCGGAGCTGGCCGCGGCCTTCCGCGCGTCCTTCTTGCTCCCGCAGCGGGACGTGCTGCGGCGGATCCTCGAACGCGGAGTGCAGCGCGGGGACGTGCACCCCGAGGCCCCGGTGGACACGGTGGTGGAACTGGCCGGGGCGAACCTGCTGTACCGGTTGATGCTCGCCGACGAACCACTGGACAACCGGTTCGTCGACCGACTGCTGAACACCGCTCTGCTGCCGCTGCTGCGGCGCCCGGCGGAGTCGGCCAGCTGACCTGGCCGGGTGCGGGTGAGGGCCAGCCGCTGGAGCACCGCCCGCGGGGCCGGCCCCACTCCGCTGACCGGTCTACCGGAACAACTTGCGCACGACGGCGATGGTGACCAGCGCACCGACCCCGATCAGCACGTAGCGGACCCGGGGATCGTCGAGCTTTTCCCGCACCGTGTTGGTGCCGTAGTCGATGAACCGCTTCGGGTCCGCTTTGACGCTCAGCTGGTCCAAGGTCGCGGCCAGGGCGTCGCGCGCTTGCTCGATCTCGCGTTCAATCTCGTCCGGATCGCGGGCCACGTGTCCTCCTCACGTTCACCTGGTTGCTGTCACGGTAGAGCACTCGCCGGCGTTGAACGCACCGACCGCGAACCGTGTCCGGCAAGCCAGGGCACCTTGCACAGGGTGATCGGGGCACACGCTACGCTGGGGCCCGTTGGGGCCGTAGCCCAATTGGCAGAGGCACTAGGTTTAGGTCCTAGCCAGTGTGGGTTCGAATCCCACCGGCCTCACCACGCTCGTCGGCGTGGTTCGTCGACGCGTCGGAACAACTCCGTCCCGTTGTCGAGGTGATTCCCGTGGCCCCTGGTGGTCTGCTGCTGTTCCACTGAGCTGGCCGTCGCGCACCCCGCGTTCCGCCCCACCGCGTTCTCGTCGAGCGCGGTGGATCCGACCTGCTCAACGAAGATCACCAGGAGTTGTTCGCATGATGCGGAGCACTGTCCCCGCGCACATCGCTTTCATGACCATCCCCGCGCACGGGCACATCAATCCGGGGCTCGGCCTGGTGCGCGAACTGGTGTCCCGGGGCCACCGGGTCACCTGCCCGACCACCGAGGAGTTCGGCCCGAAGGTGCGGCGGACCGGCGCCGAGCCGGTGTTCCACACCAGCGTGTTGCCCTCCCCCTCCTCCCCGAACCAGAAGTGGCCGGAGGAACTGCCCGCGGTGCAGGAGCTGTTCCTGCGGGAGACCGAACGGGTGGTGGCCCAGCTGGAGGAGGCCTACGCGGGCGACCGGCCGGATTTGATCCTGTACGACATCGCCGCTTTCCAAGCCCCGGTGCTGGCGCACCGGTGGGGCGTCCCGTACCTCCAGTTGTCACCCACGCACGTGGCGTTCGAAGGCATCGAGCAGCAGTTCGACGTGCAGGCCACGCCTGAACTGGCGAAGGTGCAGGCCGAGTACGACGCGTACTTGGCCAGGCAGGGCGTGGAGCTGGACTTCACCGCGCTGACCACTCCGCCGCGGTGCATCGTGACCATTCCGCGGAGTTTCCAGTACCGGGCCGACACGGTGTCCGACGCCTGCACGTTCGTCGGCCCGCTGCTGACCGAACCGGAGGAGCCGTGGCAGCGGCCGGACGACCGCCCGGTGCTGCTGATCTCCATGGGATCGGCCTACACGAAGGTTCCGGAGTTCTACCGCACCTGCCTGGCCGCCTTCGGCGGGCTGGACTGGCACGTGGTGATGTCGATCGGCCGCATGGTGGATCCCGCGGAGCTGGGCGAGATCCCGGACAACGTCGAGATCCACCCGTGGGTGCCGCAGCGCGCTGTTCTCGCCCAGGCCGATCTGTTCATCACGCACGCCGGGATGGGCGGGATCTGCGAGGCGCTGTCCCACGGGGTTCCGATGGTCGCCGCACCGCAAGCCGCGGAGCAGTTCGCGAACGCCGCCCGGCTCGAGGAGCTCGGGCTGGGGCGGCAGGTCGATTCCGGTTCGGTCTCCCCGGAGCAGTTGCGGGAGACCGCTCTGGCGGTGCACGCCGATCCCGCGGTGCACCGGCGGCTGCGGGCGGTGCGGCAGGAGATCGCGGAAGCCGGCGGTCTGCAGCGGGCGGTGGAGATCGTGGAGTCGATGCTGCCCGCAGCCGGGTAGCGGCCCCACCACGGCAGACCGAGCCGGGCAGCGGGGCTCGTCCGCTGCCCGGCTCACCGCTCACCGGTGCCGCTGGAATTCCACCACCTGCTGGTAGGTGGGCCGGTTCTGCCAGCTGATGGGCTCCTGGGAGATGCCGCCGATCTTGCTGTGCACGATCGCGTCGGCGCACCACTGGTCGCCGGCGGCGCAGTCGGCGTCCCCCGGGTAGATCTCGTCAGCCGGCACAGCGGCGGCTTCCCGCAGCGTGTCGAGCAGGATCTGCCGGCAGTCGCCGAGGTCCCCGCCACCGCACAGCGGCTCGCCGAAACCGCCTCGCACGGGTTCGCCCTGGACGGCCCGGAGGTCCTTGGAGACCTGGCCGAACCAGCCGAACTGGAACGCCGAGCCCTGGTGCGGCTGGCCCGCGCGCAGCCCGGGTTCTCCGTTCTGCCACCCGGACGGGGACTCGTTGATCCCCATCACTCCGGTGAGCGCCTGGTAGGCGTCGCTGCCGACCGCCGGTTCGAAGATGCCCCGCACCAGCAGCGGCCACCAGGCGTCCATCAGCTGGATGGCCTCGGCGTGGGCGTACTGCCGGCTGCCGGGTTCGGTTTCCACTCGCTTGCCGCCGTCGGCGAGCCAGGCTCGCAGCTGTTCGACGAGCTGCGCCGTTTCCGGATCGGTCACCGGGCTGCTGTCGATGATCTCCAGCAGGTCCGGCAGGACGCGTTCGGCGCGCAGGTCGGTGACCCCGGCGTCCGCCATCGCCTGCACCAGGTTGGCCCGGGTCACCTTCCCGCCGTCGGCGATGAGCTCGGAGACCCGGCTGTCCAGCAGGTCACCGCGCTGCACCGCGGTCTTCTCCGCGCGGTCGGCGGTGGTCATCGGAGCCTGCTTGTTGTTCCAGTTGACGTAGTAGTCCTGGTTGATCGAGTTCGGGTGCTCCTCGAAGGGGGTGTACTCCGCGGTGTTGTCGGCCGGGTTCCAGCCGCGCCACTCGTACGCCGGGTCCGAGACGATCGGCATTCCC
>NZ_AYJW01000055.1 GCF_000497205.1 Saccharopolyspora rectivirgula DSM 43747 | reverse complement strand
CCCCGCGCCGGGCGGGGTGGGTGCCGCCGCGTCTTCGACTACCTGCGAGAATGGGGTCAGCTCATCGTTCTCGCGAGGAGGTCGGCGACGTGTCCGGTTCCGCAACCCACGGCGACCAGGGGCCTGTCCTTGTCGTCGACTACGGGGCTCAGTACGCGCAGCTCATCGCGCGGCGGGTTCGCGAGGCCCAGGTCTACTCCGAGGTGATCCCGCACACCACGTCGGTGGAGGAGATCGTCCGGCGCAACCCCGCTGCCGTGGTGCTCTCCGGTGGCCCGGCCAGCGTGTACGCCGAGGGTGCTCCGCAGGTCGACCCGGCGCTGTTCGACACCGGCATCCCGGTGTTCGGCATCTGCTACGGGTTCCAGGCGATGACTTCCGCCTTGGGCGGCACCGTCGAGCGCACCGGTACCCGGGAGTACGGGCGCGCCGACCTGACCGTCAGCGGTGAGGGCGGCACGTTGCACGAGGACCTCCCCTCGCACCACCCGGTGTGGATGAGCCACGGGGACTCGGTGACCAAGGCCCCCGAGGGCTTCTCCGTCACCGCGAGCACCGAGGCGACCCCGGTGGCGGCTTTCGAGAACGTGGAGCGCCGGCTCGCCGGGGTGCAGTACCACCCCGAGGTGGCGCACTCCCCGCACGGCCAGGAAGTGCTGCGGCGGTTCCTGCACGAGATCGCTGGTATTCGTCCTCAGTGGACAACCGCGTCGATCGTGGACGACACGGTGGCGGCGATCCGGGAGCAGATCGGGGACGGCCGGGCGATCTGCGGCCTTTCCGGCGGCGTGGACTCGGCGGTGGCCGCGGCTCTGGTGCACCGGGCCATCGGTGACCGGCTGACCTGCGTGTTCGTGGACCACGGTCTGCTGCGGGCCGGGGAACGCGCCCAGGTGGAGCGGGACTTCGTCGCCGCGACCGGTGTCCGACTGGTCACCGTGGACGCGGTGGACCGGTTCCTGTCCGCGCTGCAGGGGGTCACCGACCCGGAGCAGAAGCGCAAGATCATCGGCCGCGAGTTCATCCGGGTCTTCGAGGAAACGGCCCGCAACCTGCAGGCCGAGGCCGGCGAGTCCGGTGAGCAGATCGACTTCCTGGTGCAGGGCACGCTGTACCCGGACGTGGTGGAGTCCGGTGGCGGCTCCGGTGCGGCCAACATCAAGAGCCACCACAACGTCGGCGGCCTGCCGGACGACTTGCAGTTCGAGCTGGTGGAGCCGCTGCGCGCGCTGTTCAAGGACGAGGTTCGCCGGGTCGGCACCGAGTTGGGCCTGCCGGAGACGATCGTGCACCGGCAGCCGTTCCCGGGACCGGGCTTGGGGATCCGCATCGTCGGCGAGGTCACCGCGGAGCGGTTGGCGACGTTGCGGGCCGCTGACCAGATCGCTCGGGAAGAGCTGTCCGCGGCCGGGCTGGACCGCGAGATCTGGCAGTGCCCGGTGGTGCTGCTGGCCGATGTGCGTTCCGTCGGCGTGCAAGGCGACTTCCGCACGTACGGGCATCCGATCGTGCTGCGCCCGGTGTCGAGCGAGGACGCGATGACCGCCGACTGGACCCGGCTGCCCTACGAGGTGCTGGAGCGCGTCTCCACCCGGATCACCAACGAGGTGCCGGACGTCAACCGGGTCACGCTGGACGTCACCTCGAAGCCCCCGGGCACCATCGAGTGGGAGTGACCGGCCGGTTCCGGCCGGTCGTCCGGTGAGCGCTGCTGCGCCCGCGCGGGCCGGCAGCAGAAGGCCATTGTGGACCGGGTGTTCTCCCCGGTGGGAACCGTCCTGCCGGCAGGAGTTCCCGTTGGCGCCTCCGCCGGGTGCCGAGCGGGTCCGCCGTGCCCCGGAACGGTCCGATGCCGTGTCCCGTTCCCGCCTCCTGTCGTGATTCCGGCCGGAATGTTCGCGATGTCCCTTCCAGTGGTGGATTTCTCCCACTAGTTTTGCCGAACCGGGTCCACCGCCGTTCGGCGGAACATATGGTCGGGAAGGACCGACGGAGGCGAGATGTGGGGATTAGGGGTAGTACTGCTGGTCGCGTCCGCTGTGGGCTTCTACTTCATGCGGCGCGACCGCACTGAGCTGCACGCGATGATCGGGGCCGAGACCCTGCCCGTGCAGCAACTGGAGATGCTGCGCAGCACGTCCGACGAGCTCGGCGGGCGCGGCAACTTCCGGAAGTACTGCGAGGTCGTCGGCACCGCTCACCCCCGCCCGGAAGGCCTGCTGGTCTCCGAACTCAGCAAGACCGAGTGCGTTTGGTACCGCTACCGCGTCAAGCGCCACTACGAGCGGGTCTACTACCGGGACGGGCGCCGGCGCGTGACCCGCGGCAGCGAAGTGGTCTCCGATTTCAGCTCGCAGGCCGGGTACGCGCTGCGCGACGACCAGGGAATGCTGATCGGGGTGGATCCGAACGGCACGAAACCCGACCAGCCGGAGCAGGTGGTGTCCCGCTTCGAGCCGGCCCACCGCCGAGGGCCGTCCCTGTTCGGCATCCAGCTGCCTCCCGCCCGCGGCGGCACCATCGGCTACGAGTACGAGGAGTGGATCATCCGCCCGGGCCACCGGCTCTACATCCTCGGCGAGGTGCACGACCGGATCGGCCCGCTGGTGATCGGCAAACCGCAGGACGGCAGCCCCTTCATCATTTCCACGCGCAGCGAGCAGGAGCTGCGGGAGCACCGCCGGAAGCGGCACCGGCTGCTCTCCGTGGGCGTCGCGGTCGGTGCCCCCGCAGGTCTGATCATCTTCGTGCTCGGGTTGATCCTGGGTTGATCCCGCGATCACTGCCGGTCGCGCAGTGAAGCGACCAGCAGCCCCAGACCGCCGAACACCGCCACCCCGGCCAGCAGCCAGTGCATGTGCCTCGACGAGCCGAGGAGCACGTACGCGGCGATCAGCATCGCGAACAACCCGGCCAGCAGCAGCACCAGGTCCGGGGACCACTTGGCCGGTTGTTCGCTGGAGCGGTGGTGCTCACTCACGGTAGACCTCCACATCACCGGCGCCGGCGTGCAGCTCGAGCTCGATGCTGCCGCCTCCCGGTCCGTCGTCGCCGAAGTCCTGCACGGTCTGGTTCTGGACCGGGCCTTGCACTTCCTCGTCGAAGCACCGGGCGGTGCCCGCGTCGGTCGAGCAGTGCGCGATCACGTCCACGGTGTCCGGCACCCGGACGGTGAGGTTGCCGTACTCGGTGCGCAGGACGGTGCTCGCCCGTTCCTCGTCGGTGAAGTCGACTTCGGTCAGGTCGAGCACGAGGTTCCCGGCCCTGGTCTCGTAGCGCGGGGCGATGCCGCCGACGGTGGTCGGCTGCAGCTCCCGGTCGCCGATGTCGTCCCAGAAGCGTCCTCCGTCCTCGATCCACGAGGGAGCCTCCGCCTGCTCCTGGGAGCTGTCCCAGCGGTTGACGAGGTTGGGGGTGTCGATGATCAGGAGCAGCGCCGCGAGCGGCACCGCCAGCCAGATCAGCCCGCGGCCGCCGCCCAGGAACGCCCCGGCCACCATGCCCAGGCCGAGCACGCCGAGCGCGAAGGCGAGCGCTGTTTCGAAGGACACGCCCAGGAACACCAGCCCGATCAGTGACAAGAACGTCGCTGCGGCCAGCGTCAGGGGCGCGATCCACCGGCGGAGGGGCCGCTGCGGCTCCGGTTGTTCCACCGGAGCGGGGTCGGGGAGGTCCCAGGCGAACGGGGCGGCCCCCAGCGGGTCCCAGGACGGTGGGGTGCGCTGCTGGCCGGCGCTCTCCGCGTTCGCCCCGGGGAACACCCAGGTGTTCTCGCCGGTCGGCGTCACCTCGCCCGGCGGCGCCGCTCGCGCCGGCAGCGCCGAGGACGGCCGGTCGGCGCAGTGGCGGTGCAGCAGGTAGAGCGTCACCGAGGCCAGCAGGAAACCGAGCAGACCGGAGGAGCTGAACAGCGAGAAGCTGGCGGGCATCAACATCAGGAGCAGCACCACCGCCGCACCGACGGACGTCGGGCGGGGGCGGCCACCGGTTTCCGGAGTGCCCTCTTTGGGCAGCAGCAACCAGCCCAGCAGGTAGAGCATGAATCCGGAACCGCCGTAGAGGGCGGCGATCACGAACGCGATCCGCACCAGGAGCGGGTCGATGCCGTACCGGTTGCTGATCGCGGCGGACACACCGGCCAGCTTGCGGCCTCGACGAGGACGGACCGGTCGGGTCCGCCAGAAGTCGCGCAGCGTGTCCGCGACGCTGCTGGGTGGTCTGAGGGCGCTCATGCCTTTCACTATCTGCTCCCGCCGCGGGCGCCGGTATCGGGGACTTCCCTGAAGCGGCCCGGAAAACCAGGGGCTCTCCCTGATGTCCGGGGTTTCCCGGCGTGTGACCATCGGAGTGTGACAGGCCGCAGTGAGCAGGAGAGCAGCAACACCGCGGGTGCCCCGGGGGTCGCGC
This sequence comes from Saccharopolyspora rectivirgula DSM 43747, assembly GCF_000497205.1. Lineage (GTDB taxonomy): Bacteria > Actinomycetota > Actinomycetes > Mycobacteriales > Pseudonocardiaceae > Saccharopolyspora > Saccharopolyspora rectivirgula. The sequence continues at coordinate 21,213 of NZ_AYJW01000055.1, read as the reverse complement.
GCCCGCCCGGACCGCCGCCGTTGCGGCGACGCCGCGGCGGGCGGTTGGTCGCGGGCGTGTGCGGCGGCATCGCCGATCACCTGGGCGTCCCGGTGCTGTGGGTGCGGTTGGCGTTCGCGGTGCTGGCCGCGCTGGAAGGCGCCGGGGTGGTGGCCTACGCCTTGCTGTGGATGTTCGTCCGGCAGGGCACGGACACCAAGCGGTTGTCCGCTCGGGAGCAGCAGCAGGGCATCGGCCTGATCCTGCTCAGCTTCGGCTTGATGCTGCTGGTGGGCGCGTTCTTCGCGCTGCCGTTCTGGTTGACCTCGCCGTTCCTGATCGCGCTGCTGGGCGCCGCCGTGGTGTGGCGGGAGGCCGACGAGTCCCAGCGCCGGCAGTGGCGGGAGGAAGCCCGCACCGGGGTGACGGGGGTGCTGCTCGGCGGTGGCGTCCGGGCGGCGGTGATCCGGGTGCTGTGCGGAACGGGGTTGATGATCTTCGGCATCGTGGCGTTCTTGAGCGGCAGCGTTCCGGTGGACGACCTGCCGGTCGTGCTGTTCGCCGTGCTGGTCACGCTGATCGGTTTCGCGGTGATGACGGTCCCGTGGTGGCTGCGGCTGGTCGGGGACCTCAACGCCGAGCGGGCCAACCGGATCAGGTCGCAGGAGCGGGCTGAGATCGCCGCCCATTTGCACGACTCGGTGCTGCAAACGCTCGCCCTGATCCAGAAGCAGGCCGATTCCGCCCGGGAGGTCCGCCGGTTGGCGCGCGGCCAGGAGCGGGAGCTGCGGTCCTGGCTCTACGGCGGGGAGAACCGCGGCAGCGGCGGCAAGGAGTTGACCGGGGAGCCGGGCGAACCCCAGCAGCGCCGTCTTTCCGCGGAGCTGGCCCGCATCTGCGGCGAGGTGGAGGACGCCTTCGCGATCAAGGTGCAGCAGGTGGTGGTCGGCGATTGCGAATTGGACGACCGGTTGACCGCGCAGCTGGCCGCGGCCCGGGAAGCCATCGTCAACGCCGCCAAGCACGCCGGGGTGGACGAGGTCAGCGTGTACGCGGAGGCGGAGCCGGAGCAGGTGGCGGTGTTCGTGCGGGATCGCGGGGTGGGGTTCGACCCCGAGGACGTGCCGGCCGATCGCCACGGGTTGGCCGATTCCGTGCGGGGGCGCATGCACCGGCACGGGGGCGCCGTGAAGCTGCGCACCAAGCCCGGCGCCGGCACCGAGGTGCAACTGGTGATGCCGCGGAAGCGCGCGGCGTGAGATGCTGGACCTCCAACAGGCGGCGAGGAGTGTTGTGGTGACTGGGGAGAGCGCTGGCCAGGAGCCGGTCCGGGTTTTCCTGGTGGACGATCACGCGTTGTTCCGCTCCGGGGTGCGGGCCGAGCTGGCCGTCGTGGACGGCGTCGAGGTGGTCGGGGAAGCGGGCACGGTGGCCGAGGCGGTCACCGGTATCGCGCACTTCCAACCCCGGGTGGTGCTGCTCGACGTGCACATGCCCGATGGCGGCGGGGTGGAGGTGCTGCGCCGGGTCCGCGGGGACCACCCCGATGTGCTGTTCTTGGCGCTGTCGGTGTCCGATGCCGCCGAGGACGTCATCTCGGTGATCCGGGCTGGTGCGCGCGGTTACGTCACCAAGACCATTTCCGGGCGGGAACTGGCCGACGCCATCCACCGGGTGGCCGGTGGGGACGCGGTGTTCTCCCCGCGGCTGGCCGGTTTCGTGCTGGACGCGTTCGCGCAGGGGCCTGGTTCGGCGCCGGTCGGGGACCCGGAGCTGGACTTGCTCACTCCGCGGGAGCGGGAGGTGCTGCGCTTGCTGGCCCGCGGTTACGCCTACAAGGAGATCGCTTCGGAGCTGTTCATCTCGGTGAAGACGGTGGAGACGCACGTGTCCAGCGTGCTGCGCAAGACCCAGCTGTCGAACCGGTACGAGCTGTCCCGGTGGGCCTCGGACCGGCGCTTGGTGTGACGGGCTACTTCATCGGGTGGTTGGTGAGCAGTTCGGTGTAGCCCCGGATGCGGTTGGGCCGGTGCGGTCGGGTGCGCCGCGCCGGTGCGTCGTCCGGTTGCCGGATCAGGGCGACCCCGGTGAGCACCACCAGTACCCCGAGCAGGATGCGCCAGTTCAGCGCTTCGCCCAGCACCAGCCAGCCGAGCAGCACCGACACCACGGGGGCGAGGTAGGTGACGGTGGCCGCGGTGGTCGCTCCTTCGTCGGCGATGAGCCGGTAGTTGAGGGCGAACGCCGCACCGGTGCCGAAGACGCCCAGCGCGCCCACCGCCAGCAGGGGAAGCGGGGAGAACTGCACCTGGGTCCAGCCGATGGGCAGCGCCAGCGCGGCCAGGCCGGCGGCCGCGCTCATCTGCAGCGCGGCCAGGGCCACCGGGGGTTTGCCGTGCCCGGTCAACTTTCGTCCGATGTAGACATATGCGATGCCGTAGCTGGCGGACGCGGTCAGGCAGGCCAGTGCACCCCACTGGAGCAGGCTGGCGCTGTGCCACGGTGCCAGGATGAGGACCACTCCGCTGAAACCGAGGAGCAGTCCCGTCGCGCGTGACGGCCGGAGCCGTTCTTGCCCGATTAGCAGTCCGAATAGGACTGTCCATAGTGGTGTAGTTGCGTTCAGCACGCCGGCCAGTCCGGAGTCGATGGTCTGTTCGCCGATGCCGATCAGCACCCAGGGCAGTGCGCTGGCGAACAGGGCTGCGACGGTGACCCGGCTCCACAGGGAGCGGTCGGCGCGCAGGTCGTGCCCGCGCAGCGCGCACAGGGCCAGCAGCACCAAGGCCCCCAGCACGATGCGGGTGAACGCGATCTGCGGAGCGGACAGCGCGTTCAACGCCACCTTGATGAACAGGAAACTGGAGCCCCACAGCAGGGCGAGGACGAGCAAGCGCAGATAGCTGGACGTGTGGCGCACTTCTGCCTCCGCTTCGAGCGGCCGAATTCTGCGTCTTCCACGGTGCACCGCAGGACTTGTCAGGACAAGTGAAATAAATTCAAGGGAATGTTCAGATCTGCTTTATAGTGGTGGTGTGCTCGACGTTCGCCGGATGCAAGTGCTGCGAGCCGTGGTGACCAGCGGCTCGGTGACCGCTGCTGCCGCCAGCCTCGGTTGCACGCCCTCGGCGATCAGCCAGCAGCTCGCCGCGCTGGAACGGGAAGCCGGCCTCCCCCTGCTGGAGAAGTCCGGTCGCGGAGTCCGCCCCACCCCGGCCGGGAGTCTGCTGGCCGAACGCGCCGGTCAAGTCGCCGAGCTGCTGCGCGGCATCGAAACCGAGCTGGCCGGGCTCCGGGCCGGCCACACCGGGCAGCTGCGCGTCCGCTTCTTCCAAACCGCCAGCGTCGGGCTCATCCCGCCGGCCATGGCGAAGTTCCGGGCCCAACACCCCGAAGTGGTGCTCGACCTGCAGATCCTCGAAGAAGGAGCGTTCCGCGAAGTCGCCGAGGGCGAAGCGGACCTGGCGGTCATCGTGGCCGGGCAGCAGCTCCCGCAGGCCCGCGGAGTCCGGTTGATCCACCTCGCCGACGACCCGTTCCGGGTCGTGCTGCCCGCGGACCACCCCCAAGCCGACCAGGACGGCATCGACCTCGCCGAGCTGGCCGAGGAGAACTGGATCAACACCGCCCGGGCGGATCACACGTGCGCCGCGCTGCTCGCCGACATCTACGCCTGCGCCGGCTTCACCCCGCACCACGTCCTGGAGACCGAGGACAGCTACGCCGCGCAGGCCTTCGTCGCCGCCGGGCTCGGAATAGCGCTGATCCCGCAGCTGGGGCTCGACGTGGTGCACCCGGGAGTGGCCGTGCGGCCGATCCGCACCCCCAAGGCCGTGCGGGGGGTGCACGTCGCGGTGCGCGAAGCAGCGGCCGGGCTGCCGGCCACCAACGCCCTGGTCCAGGCGCTGGTCGAAGTCGCCGGGGGGTGACTCACTGCCGGGTGTCGGTGTTGATCAGCGGCTTGCCGTCCTCGGTGGCCACGATGCCCAGCACGTGCTGCTCGATGATCTTCTCGTCGTCCTTGGTGTACTGCAGCACCACCACGACGTTGGAGCCGACCATGATCGGCTCCCCGACGATCTTGACGTCGTCGATCTCGTCCCAGAACTCCTCGTACTTCTCCTTGCCCTGGGACTTCAGCTGCGGGCCGAGCAACTGCCACGCCTTGTCGGTCTTCTTCGGGACCAGCGAGAAGTACTTCTTCACCGTCGCCAGCACCTGGGCCGACGACACCTTCTGGGTGGCGGCGGCGGTGGTGGTGGTCGTGGTCGTCGGCGGAGCGGTCGTGGTGGTCGGCGCCGCCGAGGTCGTGGGCGCCGGGGTGGCGGTCGGCTGCGGCGGCGCAGGGGGCTGGGCCTGCCCCTGGTCCGAGCTGTCCCCCAGCGCGTTCGCGGTGAGGATGCCGATCACCACCGCGGCGACCACCGCAAGCATCCACAGCACCGTCTGCTTGCGGTTGCGCTGCTGCGGGGCCGACTCCGCCACCGGCGCAACCCCGCCGACGCGGGTCGGCGGGTTGGTGGACGTCGCTTGGGTCGGTTGCGCGCCCATCGCGGCCGGGCGCGGGGCCGAGGCCGCGGGCGGCGCTGCCGGGCGCTGCCAACCGGCGCTCGGGTTCGAGTTCGGGATCGGCCGCCCGTCGATCACCGCCTGCAGGATGTCCCGGGCCTGGGCCATGGTCGGCCGCTCCACCGGGTCCGGGCGCAGCAGCTGGAGCAGCGCGGGGGTCAGCGGGCCGGCCTGCCGGGGCGGTTCGAACTGCCCGCGGGCCACCCGGTGCAGCAGGCTGATGGCGTTCTCGTCCACCCCGAACGGGGGCTCGCCCTCGATCGCCGCGTACAGCGTCGAACCCAGCGAGAACACGTCGGAGGCGGGCGCCGGATCCCGGCCGAGCGCCACCTCGGGAGCCAAGTAGGCGGGAGTCCCCGCCAGGATTCCGCTCTTGGTGACCGCGACGTCGCCGAGCGCTCGCGAGATGCCGAAGTCGGTGATCTTCGCGATCCCGTTGTCCCCGAGCAGGATGTTCCCGGGCTTCAAGTCGCGGTGCACGATGCCGGCCATGTGGGCGGCGGTCAGCGCGCTCGCCACCTGCACGCCGATCTGCGCCACCTGCATCGGTGGCAGCACGCCCTGCTCGGCGAGCACCGATGCCAAGCTGCGGGACGGCAGGTACTCCATGACCAGCACGGGCTGGCCCTCGTGCTCGGCCACGTCGAACACGACGATGGCGTTCTGGTGCTGCAGCCGCGCGGCGATCCGGCCTTCCCGCATGGTGCGCTGCCGGGCCTCTTCGGTTTCTTCCGGAGTAGTCCCGGGCTGCAGCAGCAGCTGCTTGACCGCGACCGTGCGGTGCAGGCGTTCGTCGACGGCACGCCACACCACTCCCATGGCGCCGCTGCCGATCCGTTCCTGCAAGCGGTACCGGCCCGCGATCAATTGACCTTCGGCGCTCACCGGTATCTCCTGGTAATGGCTGTGCCTGTTGCTACCGGACTGACCGGACCCCCGTGGTCAGCTTTCACTTGACGGTGTGCACGTTACTGGCCCGCCGTCGCGGGGTGAACCCTGGGGTGGCCCCCCGGTATGCAAAAACCGGGGCGACCAGCGGTTTTCCGCCGCCCCGGTTTTCGCGCGCGCAGAACTCGCGCTCAGGCTTCCGTCTCGGTGCCCGGACTTGCCGCCGATTCGGTGCCGGAACCGGCGTTGTTGTCCGTGGTCGTTTCCTCGGTCGTCGTCGTGGTGGTTTCTTCTTCTTCCTCCGTCGTGGTGGTCGTGGTCTCCTCTTCCTCCGTCGTGGTGGTCGTCGTGGGCTCTTCGGTCGTCGTCGTGGTGGTGGGTTCCTCGGTCGTCGTCGTGACCGGAGGCGTGGTGACCGGCTGCTCCGGGTACTCCGAGTCGTCCTCCGGGACCGTGTCCTCCACCGTCGTCGGGACCGGCGGCTGCGGCGCCTGGGAAGTGCCCTCGTTGCCCGTCGGTCGCGGATCGTTCTGCGGGCTGAGCAGCGCTGCTGTCACCAGCACCGCGATCGCCGCGACAGCGACCAGGGCGAGACCCGACACCAGCACCGGCCGCTTGCTCTTGCGCGGCTGGCGGTAGATGGCCTCGGCGCTGCGGGGGTCCGACCCCATGTAGGCGGTGGCGTTCTCGTACGCCTGCTCCGAGTAGGGGTCGTCCTCGTAGTAAGCCGTGGTGTCCTGGCCGCCTACCACGCTGGTGGGGGCCGCCTCTTCGGCCGATTCCGGCTTCAGGGCCGGCGGGATCGGCGCGGCACTGGTCGGTATGGAAGTCACCGACTTGCCCTCGGCGACCGCGTTCAGCATCTCGACGACCTGAGCCATGGTCGGCCGGTCCTCGACCCGTTGCGCCATCATCGCCATCAGCGGCCGGGTCATCGGCCCGGCCTGCTTCGGCGGTTCGATCTTGCCGGCCGCCACCGCGTGCAGGAGCGCGAGCGTGTTCTCGCTGAGCCCGAACGGCGGATGTCCTTCAATCGCCGCGTAGAGCGTCGCGCCGAGTGAAAACACGTCGGAAGCCGGAGTGGGCTCCTTACCCATCGCCACGTCTGGGGACAGGTAGGCGGGCGTGCCTGCCAGCATGCCTGTCTTGGTGACCTGGACGTCCCCCTGAGCCCGCGAAATACCGAAGTCGGTGATCTTCACCGTGCCGTTGTCACCGAGCAGGATGTTGCCCGGCTTGATGTCCCGGTGCACCACTCCGGCGGAGTGCGCTGCACCGAGCGCAGAAGCCACCTGGGCACCAATCCGCGCCACCTCTCGCGGTGGCAGCGGTCCGTGCTCGGCCATCATCGCCGCCAGGCTGGTGGACGGCAGGTATTCCATGACCAGAACAGGCTGGCCCTCGTCCTCGGCCACGTCGTAGACCGAAATCGCGTTCGGGTGCTGGAGGCGTGCCGCGATCCGGCCTTCCCGCATTGCCCGCTGCCGCGCTTCCTCGGCTTCACCCGGATCGAGCCCGGGCTGCAGCAGCAACTGCTTGACCGCGACCGTGCGGTGCAGGCGCTCGTCGACACATTCCCACACCACGCCCATCGCGCCACTGCCGATGCGTCGCTGCACTCGGTAGCGTCCGGCGACCAGGCGACCTTCGTCGCTCACCGACGTCTCCCCGTACTGCTATCGATACCCAGTAGGTTCGGACGGCCGGAGCGATCACCGCCCCGGCGTTCGACGCCCACCGAGCATCGGCCGTTCTGGCGGACCGGCTTCGGCCCTCCGACATGTACACGTTCTGACTGCGGATCCGGTTCGCCATAGCCGCAAACCGGACCGCGCTACGGCAGCCTAGCCCACAGCGGATCAGCGTAGGCCCGAAGTCTGAAGATCTGCGGCAACTATTTCGACGTTACTAGCTACCGCAGTCGTCGAGTTGTCTTCGGGAGCTTGCTCACACCCCGTTTGAGCTGGTGATCCCCGGAGTCCTCCGGTGGCTGCCGGGAGCGGGCGGGGGAGGGACGGGGTCCCCGCGGGCCCCGCCCGGTGCCGTGCGGGACGGCTCGGGCGATTATCGCAGGGTGACAGGTCGTTGCCGCATTGTTGTGATCGGACAGTGATCGCTCATCGGGCGAAGATGTTGATGCGGGTGTTCGCGCCCGGCCCGAGGTGCTGGGCGAGGATGAGCTCCACGTCCACGATCTCCGGCTCGGTGCCCACGGACACGCGCACCAGTTGGCGCAACCGCACCCGGTGGCCGTCGGAGTAGTCGGCCGTCACCTCGGTCACCACCTGGGTCGCCGATCGGGCTTGCGACCGGTGCTGCACTTCGGAAACCCGGTTCCAGGCCTCGGTGAACGACTCCCGGTCCCCGGTCGTGCCCGGGGGGAGCATCCGCGCGGCGGCCTCCGGGGATTCCGGCAGTCTCCGGTAGAACTCGTCGACCACTTCGGTGGCTTGCTCATCGCTGCCGGCCCTGGGGTTGGCCGTCCGCGCCTGGGCCAGGACCTCGGTGTCGGAGCCGTCCTCGACGTCGTCCGGGGTGTCCTGCGGGGGCTGCGGTGGCTCGGTGGGGATCTCGGGCACCGCGGCGAGGTCGCCGGTGCTGGTCAGCGGCCACTCGGAGTCGCGCAGCAGGTCCGGGCGCAGCGCCAGCTGACCGGGCGGCTCGGCGACGACGGTGCTGTTCGGGGCGGACGACGTGTTGATGATGGACCCGGTGGCCACCGCCGAGCTGCACAGCAGCAGTCCGAGCGCGCTGATCAGGAGACCGCCGGAGCGCGGCCGGAACTCCTGCTGGTCCTCCCTTTCGGCCAGCAGTGCGGCTGCGGTGCGCTCGGGGCTGGCGGAAGGCTGATCGCTCGGTCTCACCGCGGTTGCAGGGTCGTGGGGCGCTCGGCCGTGCCGGTGGCCTTCGGGTAAGTGGTCCACGTGATCGTCGTCCTCGGCCTGCTGTGGCTGCTTTGCCGAACACGTACCGCGTGATCAGCTCCGAGGGAAGCGATCATCGTAATTTCACCCGGAAGAATATGAAAAGTAACCCATTCAGAGCAAATGATTACTATGTGTTTATGACACTTGGTCGTCGGCGTAGATCTCCGGGTCCGTTCCAGCGGTGAACCGCAACTCCCGTTCCACCGCCACCGCGCTGCCGTCGGCGAGGACCACCCGCAGCGCGGCCACCACGCGGCTCGGGGACACCTGCATCCCGGTCACCTCCACCGAGGTGGCGCCGGCGTACCGCTCGGCGAACGCGGCGTACCCCTCCGCCCGCAGCGCCCCGGTGGTCATCGCGAAGGCCTGCTCCAGGTCCCCGCGGCTGATCGCGGCGAAGTAGGCGTCCGCGCGCTGCTGGACCTGCTGCACGTCCGAGAACGCGATCAAGTAGTTGGTGACCGTGGTCGCCGGGGAGCTGGTCGTGGGGACCGGCTCCGCCGTGCCGGGGGAGGATTCCGGCGGGCTGGCGTCCGGCAGCTGCGAGGACTCGGTCTGCGGGGTCGCCGCCGACAGCCGGCTCGGCACCGCAGCGGTGGTGCTCGGCGCGGTGGTCGTGCTGGTCGCCGGCTCCTCCGCCGCGAACTCGTGCCAGCCGTGCTCGCCGGGGCCGGGGAAGTCGCCGCGCGGCATGGTGGGCACCTCCAGCCCTTCCAGCGAAGGCGTCCTGCTCACCAGCGAAACGGTGGCGAACACCAGGCCGCCGAGGGTCGCCGCCGACGAGGCGATGGCGAACCAGGCAGCCCGCCGCCACTTGCGCGGCGGGGTCACCGAAGCCGGCACCATGCCCAGGTCGAACGCGTGCAACCCGTCCGAAGGAGCGGAATCCGCCGGCGGCTCGGTCTCCGCGGGCTCGTCGGGGACGGGTTCGCGTCGGTGTCGTGCTGTGCGAGAGGTCCGCTCGACAGGCCAGTCGAGCTGGCCGCTCCAGCTGATGCTTCGGCCGCTGCGCATCGACGAACTCAGCTTTCCGATCTGCCGGGAGCGCCCACCTCGTGATCGCGGGTTCGGGCTCGGGCGGCGCTCAGCCGTGCTCTGCGGGTGTTCGTGGAATCGCTGGAGCCAGCTCCACCAAGACGGGGCGGAGGAGCAGCCCAGCGGTCAACTCCATCCCGTGGTGATCGGTGAAGCCATTAGCGCAATTGATCCGCTGTTCGAGTGAAACCCGCGGGACGGCTTCGGCAGGCGCGCTGGGGCCCGCGGTGCCCGGTCGGGCGGCGAGGTGGACAGCGGTGCCCACGGCAGGTCCCGGTGCGCCGGCGGCCGGCGCACCGCTCAGAACTCGCCCTTGCGGAACCGGCTCTGGGTGGTCTGCAGGGCCTTCACCGAGCCGAAACCACCACCACCGGCCAGCAGCATGGCGAAGATGTCCGCGCCCACCGAATCACCGGTGCCGATCAGGAAGGCCAGCAGGGTCACGGCGAGCCCCGCGCCGGCCACCGGAATTCGCGACCGGGCGAACTTCACGGCGGGCTCCCCGCCGGGGCGCTTCTTCGCCGCCGACGCGAGCATCGCCAAATACCCGGCGTGTCCGGCTGCGGCCAGCAGCGCGGCCAGGGTCACGAGGAAGGCCACCAAGGCGACAACAGCAGTCATACGGCCAGTCTGCTCCTCTCCCGCCGTACCCGGTATGGGGGATTTCCCTGATCCGGGCGGAAGAGGCCATGCGGACCAATTGGAATTGGTTGCGCCTCACCTCTGGATTGAGACCGAAGTCACGCATAGGTTGCTGGCCTATGAAGGATCACCCGGACGAACGCTTGGTCAACGCCATGGCCGCAACCGGTAGCGACCTGACCGGAAAACGCGCACTGATCACCGGGGCCGCCAGCGGGATCGGAGCTGCGGTCGCCCGGTGCTTCGCCGCGGCAGGTGCCGATGTCGTCGTGACCGACCGCGCCGCCGGACCGGTGACCGAACTCGGAGAAGAACTGGGCGCCGAGGTCCGGGTGGCCGACCTGAGCGATCCCGACGAAGCGGCCGAGCTCGGCGAGGGCGCCGACATCGTGGTCAACAACGCCGGGTTCCAGCACGTGGCGCCGCTGCACCGCTTCCCACCGGAGGTCTTCGGCGAAATGCTCCGGGTGATGGTGGAGTCGCCGTTCCGCATCGTGCGGAACGCGCTGCCCGGCATGTACAGCCGCGGGTGGGGGCGGATCGTCCACATCTCCTCGGTGCACGGCCTGCGGGCTTCCCAGTTCAAGAGCGCCTACGTCACCGCCAAGCACGCCGTCGAAGGGCTGTCCAAGGTGATCGCGGTGGAAGGCGCGTCGTACGGGGTCACCTCCAACTGCATCTGCCCCGGCTACGTCCGGACCCCCCTGGTGGAGCGGCAGATCGCCGAACAGGCCGAGCTGCACCGGGTTCCGGAGGAACAGGTCGTCGAAGACGTGCTGCTCGCCCGCACCCCGGTCAAACGCCTGGTGGAACCGGCTGAGGTGGCAGAGCTGGCGCTGTGGCTGTGCGGACCCAGCGCCGCGTCGGTCAGCGGCTCCTCCTTCCCGATGGACGGGGGCTGGACGGCGAACTGACTCCGGATGCGCAGACATCCGGCCACCCGCAACGACGCGGCAGAAAGGATGGCCAATGAGCACCGAGCCAGTCAGCATCCCCACGAAACGCGCGCCGATGAAGGTGGTGTTCGCCAGCCTCGTCGGCACCACCATCGAGTGGTACGACTTCTTCCTCTACGGCTCGGCCGCGGCCCTGGTGTTCAACAAACTGTTCTTCCCGGCCGGCGACCCGTTGACCGGGACCCTGCTGGCCTTCATCACCTACGCGGTCGGCTTCGTCGCCCGGCCGCTGGGCGGATTGGTCTTCGGCCACTACGGGGACCGGCTCGGCCGCAAGAAGCTGCTGGTGCTGAGCCTGGTGATGATGGGCGGATCCACCTTCGTGATCGGCCTGCTGCCCACCTACCAGGCCATCGGGGTGGCGGCGCCGCTGCTGCTGACCGCGCTGCGCCTGGTGCAGGGCTTCGCCATCGGTGGCGAGTGGGGAGGTGCGGTGCTGATGGTCTCCGAGCACGGCTCGGCCGAGCACCGCGGTTTCTGGTCCTCCTGGCCCCAGGGCGGGGTGCCGATGGGCAACCTGCTGGGCACCGCGGTGCTGGCCGTGCTGGCGGCGGTGCAGTCCGAGGAGGCCTTCCTGCAGTGGGGCTGGCGGATCGGCTTCCTGCTGTCCGGGCTGCTGGTGCTGATCGGCCTGTGGGTGCGGCTGGCGGTCACCGAATCACCGGTGTTCCTGGCCGCGGCCCAGCAGGCCGAGGAGAGCGGCAGCCAGCAGCGGGCCCCGGTGCTGGAGGTGCTGCGCCGCTACCGCAGCGAAGTGCTCACCGCGATGGGAGCCCGCTTCGCCGAGAACGTCGTGTACTACATGCTCACGTCGTTCGTGCTGACCTACGTCGCCACGTTCCTGGAACTGCCTCGCGGGCTGGCGCTGAACGCGTCGCTGATCGCCGCGGCCATCCACTTCGTCTCGATCCCGCTGTGGGGCGCGCTGTCCGACCGGGTGGGCCGCCGCCCGGTCTACCTGTTCGGCGCGGTCGGCACCGGGCTGTGGGCGTTCGCGTTCTTCCCCCTGGTGGACACCAAGTCGTTCTGGATCATCACCTTCGCCACCACGATCGGGCTGATCTTCCACGGCGCCATGTACGGCCCGCAGGCGGCGTACTTCGCCGAGCTGTTCGGCACCCGGGTCCGCTACTCGGGGGCCTCGATCGGCTACCAGCTCGCCTCGATCGTGGCGGGCTCGCTGGCACCGATCATCGCGACCGCGCTGCTGTCGGCTTTTGGCTCGGCAACGCCGATCGCGGTGTACGTGGCGGCCTGCTCCGCGGTCACCTTCATCGCGGTGGCCCGGTCCCCGGAGACCCGGACCCGGGACCTGGCCGCGGACCACGCGCTGTGAGGCAGTGGTTCGCGGGGCCGTCCGGTCCCGCGAACCACCGGCTCAGCGGCCGAGCCGGCCGCGGCCGAGCCGGAGCAGGATCATGGCCAGTTCGCGGCCTTCCGGGCCGAGTTCCCGGTAGCGGGCGAGCACGTCCATCTCCCGGTTGTAGACGATGCGGGGGCCGCCGGCTGCCATCCGCCGCTTGCCGATCTCGCGGGACACCTCGGCGCGGCGCTTGATCAGGCGCAGGATGTCGGCGTCCAGCTGGTCGATCTCTTCCCGGAACTGGGCGATGGTCTCCGCCGGGTCGGTGTCGGGCTGCTTGTGGTCACCGTCCACAGTGGCGTTCATCGGGCTTGCTCCTCCGGCTGGTCGGCCCCGCCTCGGCCCGATGCGAAAAACGCCCCGGTCCGAGGACTCCGGGGCGTCGTAGTTGGTTAAGCTCACGCAGCTACGGGCGCCGGAGTCCGGGCCCGTAAAAAAAGTACGTCTGCGTCAGCACGTGTTCAGTGTGCCACAACCGCCCCGCCTCGGAGCAAGCAGTGCGGCGAGCGTCTCACCCGCCGCCGCGGCCGTCCCCGATGGCGTCGGGGCCAGCCGGTAACGTGGAACCACGATGAGCACCCTCTTCGACCTCCCGGAGCCCGAGAACCCGGCACCTCATCCCGACCCGGACCCGGAAGCCCTGCTGACCGGGCTGAACCCGCAGCAGCGCGCAGCAGTGGTCCACACCGGGTCCCCGCTGCTGGTGGTGGCCGGCGCCGGCTCCGGCAAGACCAGGGTGCTCACCCACCGCATCGCCTACCTGCTGGCCAACGGGGTGCACCCCGGCCAGATCATGGCGATCACCTTCACCAACAAGGCCGCTGCCGAGATGAAGCAGCGGGTCGTCGACCTGGTGGGCCGGCGCGCCAACATCATGTGGGTCTCCACCTTCCACTCGATGTGCGTGCGCGTGCTCCGCCGGGAGGCCAAAGCGCTCGGGCTGTCCAGCAACTTCTCCATCTACGACGCCGACGACTCCCGCCGCCTGATCAGCATGGTGGCGCGGGAGCTGGACCTGGACCCCAAGCGGTACCCCCCGCGCAGCCTGGGGGTCCAGCTGTCTAACTGGAAGAACGAGCTGATCGGGCCGGAGGAGGCCGCGGAACGGGCCGGCAGCGACGTGGAGCGCAAGGCAGCCCAGGTCTACCAGGCCTACCAGCGGCGCTTGGACGAGTCCAACGCCCTGGACTTCGACGACCTGATCATGCGGACCGTCGAGCTGCTGCAGAACCACCCGGCGATCGCCGAGCACTACCGCCGCCGCTTCCGGCACGTGCTGGTGGACGAGTACCAGGACACCAACCACGCCCAGTACGTGCTGGTCCGGGAACTGGTCGGCACCGACGGCGAAGGCGGGGTCGAACCGGCCGAGCTGTGCGTGGTGGGCGACTCCGACCAGTCGATCTACGCCTTCCGCGGCGCCACGATCCGCAACATCGAGGAGTTCGAGCGGGACTACCCGCAAGCCCGGACCGTGCTGCTGGAGCAGAACTACCGGTCCACCCAGACCATCCTCAACGCCGCCAACGCGGTGATCCGGCAGAACCCCAACCGCCGGGACAAGCGGTTGTGGAGCGACGCCGGCGAAGGCGACCCGATCGTCGGCTACGTGGCCGACAACGAGCACGACGAGGCCGCGTTCGTCGCCGAGGAGATCGACCGGCTGGTCGACCAGGGCGCGGCGGCGTTCAACGACATCGCGGTCTTCTACCGCACCAACAACCAGTCCCGGGTGTTCGAGGAAGTGTTCATCCGGCTCGGCCTGCCGTACCGGGTGGTCGGCGGGGTCCGCTTCTACGAGCGCCGGGAGATCCGGGACGCGCTGGCCTACCTGCGGGTGCTGGACAACCCGGACGACACGGTGAGCCTGCGCCGCATCCTCAACGTGCCCAAGCGCGGCATCGGCGACCGGGCGGAGAGCGTCGTGGCCGGGTACGCGGAGCAGGAGCGGATCTCCTTCGGCACCGCGCTGCGGCACGCCGCCGAGGGGCGCATCGAGCAGCTCAACACCCGGTCCCGCCGGGCCATCGCCGGGTTCGTCGACCTGCTCGACGAGCTGCGGGAGCTGGTCGGCACCGGCGACGTCGCCCAGGTGCTGGAGGCGGTGCTGGACCGCACCGGGTACCGCGCCGAGCTGGACGGCAGCGGTGACCCGCAGGACGCCACCCGGCTGGAGAACCTGGACGAGCTGATCACCGTCGCCCGGGAGTTCACCGAGACCCGCGGCGGCGAGCAGCCCGGTGCGCCCGGCGAGGAGGAGCTGGAGGGCGACGATTCGCTCTCGGCGTTCCTGGAGCGGGTTTCGCTGGTGGCCGACGCCGACTCGCTCCCGGACTCCGGGGACGGCGTGGTCACCCTGATGACCCTGCACACCGCGAAGGGCCTGGAGTTCCCCGTGGTGTTCTGCACCGGCTGGGAGGACGGCGTGTTCCCGCACATGCGCTCGCTGGGGGAACCGGCGGAACTGGCCGAGGAGCGCCGGCTGGCCTACGTCGGCATCACCCGGGCCCAGCGGAAGCTCTACCTGTCCCGGGCGGTCATGCGCTCGTCGTGGGGGCAGCCGCTGCTGAACCCGCCGTCGCGGTTCCTCGGGGACATCCCCGAAGAACTGGTGGAGTGGCGCCGGATCGAACCGGAGCGCTCCGCCCCGCAGACCCGCACCACCTGGGGTTCCCGCGGGTTCGACCGGGCCGGCTCGGACTCCGCCCAGGCGCGGGTGGCCGCCCGCGGGACGCGCAGCGCTCCGGGCAAGGACTGGAAGAGGACCGCCGCCATCAAGCTGTCCCCGGGCGACCGGGTCACGCACGACAAGTACGGCCTGGGCACCGTGCTCAGCACGGAGGGCGAAGGCCCCCGGGCCGCCGCCACCATCGATTTCGGCAGCGCCGGGACCGTGAAGTTGATGCTGATCGGCAGCGTGCCGCTGCACAAGCTGTAGCGGCTCGTTCAGGCGTGCAGGTCACCGGCCAGCACGGTGACCGCTCGGCCGGCGATCAGCACCCGGTCGCTGGCCAAGCGCACCTGCAGCGCGCCGCCACGCTCGGAGGCCTGCTCGGCGTCCAGCTCGGTGGCTCCCAGCCGCTGCTGCCACCAGGTGGCCAGCGTGCAGTGCGCGGAACCGGTGACCGGGTCTTCCGGGATGCCCACGGCGGGGGCGAAGACGCGGCTGACGATGGCGTTGTCGCGCTCCCCGCGAGCGGTGACGATCACGGCCCGCACGGGAAGTTCGGCGAGCGCGGTGAAGTCCGGGCGGACCCCGCGCACCTCTTCGGCCGAGTCGAGTTCGACGAGCAGGTCGGTGCGGCCGCGGCACACCTGGCGGATGGTGACGCCGGGCAGACCGGCGGTCAGTTCGGAAGGGGCTTCGGCGGGGGTGGTGGGATCTGCGGGGAAGTCCAGCTCGATCATCCCGTCCGCGCGGGCGGTGCAGGTGAGGATCCCGCTGCGGGTGGTGAACCGCTGGCTGCCGCCGAGCACGTGCGCGGCGGCCAGGGTGGCGTGCCCGCACAGGTCCACTTCGGTGGTGGGGGTGAACCAGCGCAGCGGTTTGGGCTCGGTTCCGGCGACCGAGGTGTCGACGAAAGCCGTTTCGGAGTGCTTGAGCTCGGCGGCCACCGACTGCATCCACTCCGGATCGGCGGGCGCGTCCAGCAGCACCACGCCTGCCGGGTTGCCGTGGAACGGGGCGTCGGTGAAGGCGTCTACGACGTATGCGCGCACGGCGGCACTGTACCGCGGTGGGCACCCGGTGCTGTCCGGTGCAGCGGAACACCGCTGTCCAATGAGGACGATCGTTCGGCGGGGCCGGTCGTCCCGCGCCGCGGGCAGGGGGGGGAGGACCAGCGCGGCCGGGGGCCGTGGTCGTCCGGCCCCCGGCGTCGAGTCCAAGCCCGACTGCTGCGGGCGGTGGTGGAGGACCGGATCAGGTCAGGGAAATGCCGCGTTCGCGCAGCCACGGCAGCGGGTTGATCTTCTTGCCGCTGGTGTTCCAGATCTCGAAGTGCAGGTGGGGTCCGGTGGAGAAACCGCGGTTTCCCATGGTGGCGATCTGGTCGCCCGCTTTCACGGTTTCGCCCTCGTTGACGAGGATGGTGTTGACGTGGCCGTAGACGCTGATCGAGCCGTCTTCGTGCTGCACCCGCACCCACAGGCCGAAACCGCTGGCCGGTCCGGCCTCGATCACCACCCCGTCGGCGACCGAGTAGATCGGCGTGCCCTTGGAGTTGGCGATGTCGATTCCGTAGTGGATGGTTCCCCAGCGGCCGCCGAAGCCGGAGGTGAAGTAGCCCTCGGCCGGTTTGACGAACTTCGGCCGCATGGCCTCGGCCAGGGCGGCCGCGCGCTCTTCGGCGATGCGGGCGCTCTTGGCGAGCTTCTCCGCCTCTTCGCTGGCGTCGGTGACCTTGGCCACCGGCAGCACTTCGGGGGTGGCTGCCTGGGATTCGGGGTTGGTCTTGTCGGTTTCGGCGGCGGCACTGCTGAAGGTCGCGCCGGCGTCCCGCGGGTTGAAGTCGTCGTGGTCGGGGGCGGCGTGCCCTTCGCCGGCCGCCAGGGACTGGCCGGCCGCCGCGAAGGCACCGGCCGCAACGGCGGCCACGACCACTCGGCCACGCCACGCCGAAGAGGGCACCCGGGGTTTCTGCGCCTCCTCGGAAGTCTCCGCGGGATTCGGGGAAGACTGTTCGCCGCCGGGGGAGCGGTATCGAGCCAATGCCTGCCCTTCCGTCTCGGGGAGTCCGATCACGCACCGGGTCGGGGTCCGGCGGCCGGTCGGGGAACCGGCCAGATCGTGATCAGACCGTAACAACGGACCGAAGGACAGTAACCAAGTTGATCCCCTAGGGGCAAGTCACGAGAAGTGATTAATTGATCTCGATCGGTGCAGGTCGCCGCGGTGCGCGGTGATCGCCTTGATCGAGGCAGTCCTGCTTCGACCGGGCGCAATCGATCTGCCTGCGAATTCACCGCGAGCAGCGTTTTTCACACGGTTTGGTGAGCCACATGCGCGTAACGCCGCGCGAGTCCATTTTGTGTCTCAAGTCACATGTGCTTTTGCCGGGGCGATGTCGCGAACTCCCGGGGAACCCCTAGGGGACGATTCGGCGCTTCGACCGGTGATCTCCCGATTGCTACCGTCTGCGCGGTGAACGCGCGGCTCGACACACACAGCACTCGTCCTGCAGCTGGGGCACCGACGCAGCTGGCCAGACCGACGTGGTTGTTCGCGGCGATCGCGATCTCGGTCGCCGGAGCTGTGCTCTACGGACTGGGGCCGCTGGTCGGGCTGGTCTCGATCAGCAGCGCCGCCGCATTCCCCTCCTGGCCGCTGCTGCTGTTGCTCGGCCTGCTCGCGCCGGGCATCGCCGCCTGGTGCCGCCACCGCGGCCGCCCGGTGGCCGCCGTTGCGGCGCTGACCGGGCCGGCCGCCCTGGCCCCCGGTCGCATCCTGCTCGACCTGCAGCTGCTCATCGACCCGGGAGTGGCCGCCCGACCGGAACTGCTGCGGCTGACGACCCTCGACCCGGTGTCCCCGGGCATCGGCGCCTGGCTGCTGGTCGTCGGGCACCTGGCGGCCATCGCCGCTGCCGCGGTCGCGTTCCACGGCCTCGCGGTCGGTACCGGCGGCGAAGCCGGAACCTCCCGCCAAGACCTGTTGTCCACGGCCCTGTGCGGCGGGACGCTGGCGGCCGTCGGAGTCCTGATGGCCCCGTTCAGCTCCACCGACCCCTACCTGCTGGCCCGCTCCGCCGTGGACTCCCCGGGGCTGGTGATGGCCGGTTCCCTGCTGGTCGCGGCGGCGGCGCCCACCGCGGCCGGGGTGCTGGTCGGGGCGTCCGACCCGGAGTACACCCGCGGCGGGCTGCTCGGGTTGGCCGCTGCGATCGCCGGTGTCGTGGTCCCGCCGCTGGTCTCGGTGGCCGCGCTCGAGCAGATCCACTTCAGCTGGGGGCCCCTGCTGGGGCTGCTGGGCGCGCTCCTGCTGGTCGCCCTGGCGTTCGCGCCCGAGCGGACCGGGCGGGAACGGCCCGCCGACGTCGCGCTGCCCGCCCTGGCCAGGCTGCGCGCCGCGGCCGGCGCGCTGGCCCTCGCCGCGGGGGTGTGCGGGCTGCTGGCCGCGCTGCTGCCGCAGCTGGAGGTGCCGCTGTGGCTGCGCGACCCCACCACCTACCCGGCGCGGATGTTCTGGCCCGCGGCCGCGGTGCAGCTGCTGGTGGGGGCCGGCATGCTCGTCCCGCGGCTGGCCGAGCGGCTGCGCCCGGTGCTGGCCGTCGGGTGGTCGGCGGTGCCGCTGGCGGCTGCCGGGGTGCTGGACTCGGCGCTGATGGCCATCCAGTCCGTGGGGGCCGGCGTTCGCGCGGGGATGTGGTTCGGCGGCGCCGCGGTGCTCCTGGCCGTGCTCGCCGGTCTGGTGGCCACCGTGGCCGGCTGGGTGGAACGGGACGAAGTGGACCTCACCGAGCTGGACGCGGACCGCCGGGCCGGATGGCTGGCGGCGATCGCGTCACCGCTGGCGGCGCTGGCGTTCGCCCTGCCCGTGCTGAGCGCCCCGGACTTCAGCCCGCCGGCCCTGACCCACACCTTCACCACCGCGTCCTGGGGGCTGCTGCTCGCCCTGGCCGTGGTCGTCGGAGCCGTCGTGCTGGCCCCGCGGTGCCGCCGCGGGCCGGCCGTCGCACTGCTGGTCGGTGCGGCCGCGGTGGTCGCGGTGCGGGGCGCGGAGTTCCCGCTGACCGCCGGCCGGGTCGACGGACCGGAGCCCGGCCCCGGGCTGTGGGCGGCGGTACTCTGCCTGGTGGTGCTGCTCGCCGGGGCGCTCGTCGTGTCCTGGCGAGGCCGAGCTGGCTGACCGGTGTTCCGGTGGGAACCCGGGAGAGGCCCGGGCGCGGCGCGGGATGTTCCGTTCGTCACGCACAGCGGTCGCGTCCCGGTGCTCGCGGCTCGCCCGAGCCTGTGGCCAGGGCAGTCACCAGGCGTTATGGCGGGCACGGGGTGAGCGACTTCACCGCATGCGCCCGCTCCCAACACTCCGCCAGCTCGATATCGTCACCGGAGTCCGACACCGACGTCGCAGGAGACTCGAGTGGACCTGTATGAATACCAGGCGAAGGAGCTCTTCGCCTCCCACGGGGTGCCGACGCTGCCCGGCACCGTGGTGGACAATGCGCAAGCGGCAAAGGCAGCTGCCGAGGAGATTGGCGGCCCCGTCGTCGTCAAGGCCCAGGTGAAGACCGGTGGCCGAGGCAAGGCCGGCGGTGTGAAGCTCGCCCAGACCCCCGACGAGGCCCAGGAGAAGGCGGAGGCCATCCTCGGGCTCGACATCAAGGGCCACATCACCCGCAAGGTCCTGGTGACCGCGGCCTCGGACATCGCCGAGGAGTACTACTTCTCCTTCCTGCTCGACCGGGCCAACCGCAACTTCCTGGCCATGGCGTCGGTCGAAGGTGGCATGGAGATCGAGGAAGTCGCGGCCACCAAGCCGGAAGCGCTGGCCAAGGTCGCCATCGACCCGATCCAGGGCGTGGACAAGGCCAAGGCCCAGGAGATCGTCGAGGCCGCGAAGTTCCCGGCCGATGTCGCTGACCAGGTTGCCGACGTCATCGTCCAGCTCTGGGAGACCTTCGTGGCCGAGGACGCCACCCTGGTCGAGGTCAACCCGCTGGTCAAGGACCCGCAGGGCAAGATCATCGCCCTGGACGGCAAGGTCACCCTGGACGACAACGCCTCCTTCCGCCAGCCCAAGCAGGCCGAGCTGGTCGACAAGGCCGCCGAGAACCCCCTCGAGGCCAAGGCCAAGGAGAAGGACCTCAACTACGTCAAGTTGGACGGTCAGGTCGGCATCATCGGCAACGGTGCCGGTCTGGTCATGTCCACGTTGGACGTGGTGGCCTACGCCGGCGAGAAGCACGGCGGGGTCAAGCCGGCCAACTTCCTCGACATCGGCGGCGGTGCCTCCGCCGAGGTGATGGCCGCCGGTCTGGACGTCATCCTCAACGACCCCGACGTCAAGTCGGTGTTCGTCAACGTCTTCGGCGGCATCACCGCGTGCGACGCGGTCGCCAACGGCATCGTCCAGGCGCTGAAGATCCTGGGTGAGGAGGCCACCAAGCCGCTCGTCGTCCGGCTCGACGGCAACAACGTCGAAGAAGGGCGCCGCATCCTGGCCGAGGCCAACCACCCGGCGGTGACGATGGTGGACACCATGGACGGTGCGGCCGACAAGGCCGCCGAGCTGGCTGCGGGGGCATGAGACGATGGCGATCTTCCTCAACGAAAACAGCAAGGTCATCGTTCAGGGCATCACCGGCTCCGAGGGCAGCAAGCACACTGCCCGGATGCTGCGTGCCGGCACCAACATCGTCGGTGGTGTGAACGCCCGCAAGGCCGGGCAGAAGATCGAGATCGAGGGCAAGGAACTCACCGTCTTCGGCACCGTCGAAGAGGCCATGAAGGAGACCGGGGCCGACGTCTCGGTCGTCTTCGTGCCCCCGAAGTTCGCCAAGGACGCGGTCATCGAGGCCATCGACGCCGAGATCGGCCTGTGCGTGGTGATCACCGAGGGCATCCCGGTGCACGACTCCGCCTACTTCTGGGCGCACGCCAAGGCCACCGGCAACAAGACCCGCATCATCGGTCCGAACTGCCCCGGCATCATCTCGCCCGGCAAGTCCAACGCCGGCATCATCCCGGCCGACATCACCGGCCCGGGCAAGATCGGTCTGGTGTCCAAGTCGGGCACCCTGACCTACCAGATGATGTACGAGCTGCGGGACATCGGCTTCTCCACCTGCGTCGGCATCGGTGGTGTATTCGATACAGGATCGTATCGAATAAAATTCATGTTGTTCCCGGCGGG